>JAJZHE010000043.1 GCA_021804655.1 Acidobacteriota bacterium | reverse complement strand
TGGCGCGGTCGATCTGCATTTTGCGTTGGGAAAGCGTTGCGACTTCGGCCCAGTCGCCGCGGAGTTCGGCGGCGCGCAGGTGTGTGCGCAACTCGCGCTGTTCGTGTTCAAGCCGCGCGAGGGCCAGACCGTGCAGAGCGTCCTCGACGGCTGCCGGTTCCGGGGCTTCGGATTCATGCAGGAGGGCTTGAGCGAGCAGGGCGCGCTGGGCCGGGTCTTCGACCGCCGCGATCGGATCTGAAATCCCCTCCGCGCCACCCGCTGCCGCCAGCGCCCGCATCGCCCCAAAACTCGCCAGATGCTCGAACCACTCCGGATGCTCCTGCACCGCTTCCGCAGCCACCGGCCAACATTCCCCCTGCGTGGCCAGCCCGCGCAGCAGCACACGCTCCACCTCGGTCAACCCGCTCGCCTTCACATCGACCCGATCCCGCCGCTTCATCGCCGCCTGGCGCAGCTCCTCGCGCAGCACCGCCGAATCGATCCCCAGCTTCTGCGCCGCATCGTGGGCAAACAGTTGTCGCTCAAGCATTTCTCGAGAACGAACTATGTGCGGAATTAAATAATTGATTTGATTAATCCTTTGTTCCGCACTTGTCCCGGGATATAGCGCTCGCGCGCGTTCAATCAAAAAATCTGATCGATTGGCTGCACCACGAATCGCTTTGACATATTCTTTGATACCGCGCTCGCGAATGAATCTATCAGGATCGAGACCACCATCAAGTACTGCGATCTTTATTCTAAAGTTCTCTTCAACCAGCAAATTGATCGTCTTTGATGCGGCATTCGTACCTGCAGCATCAGGGTCAAAGTTGGCGACAACCTGTGGTCTGTGTTCGGGCTTATGCTCAGTTTGCTTGCGGAAATCCAAATACTTACTCAGTAATAAAATTTGTTGATCGGTAAACGCCGTCCCGCTGGTGGCGATGACATTTTTGATACCGTGCATGAATACCGAGATGCAGTCCATCTGGCCCTCGACAAGAATCACGAACTCCATATCGCGAATCGCCACCTTCGCTTTGTCCAGATTGAAGAGCACCTGGCCCTTGGAGTAGAGCGCGGTCTCCGGCGAGTTGAGATATTTGGGGCCGGCTTTTTCGCCCGTGGCGAGTGTGCGCGCGGTGAAGGCGATGACGCGCCCGCTTTCGTTGGCGATGGGAAAAGTGATGCGATTGCGGAAGCGGTCATACATCCGTCCGGCAACTACATTGCCCGCGGCGTCTTCCTGATCCTTGGCGCTGAAGAGGCCGGAGGCGCGCAGGGCGGCTTCGTCGGCGAGGGTGGACAGATGGTCGCGGAGCGCGTTGAAGTTGTCCGGCGCGAAGCCGATGCGGAAGGTCTGGATCGCCTCGGGTGTAACGTCGCGCTGGGCCAGGTATGCGCGGGCGGCGGTTCCAGCGGGGGAAAGTAGCTGCTGTTGAAACCAGCTTGTCGCGGCTTCGTGGAGATCGAGCAGGCGGCGGCGCAGCGCGGCCTCGGCGGCTTCTTCGGGCGAGTTGAATTCGCGCTTCGGCAGTGGGATGCCGCACTTCTGCGCGACCACGCGCACCGCTTCGGGAAAGCTGGCGTTTTCCATGCGCGCGACGAAGCTGAAGACATCGCCGGAGGCTCCGCAGCCGAAGCAGTGGTAGAACTGCCGCGTTGCATGCACCGAAAACGACGGCGATTTTTCCTTGTGAAACGGGCAGAGGCCGGAGTAGTTCTGCGCGCCGGTTTTGCGCAGGCGCAGGTAGCCGCCGATGATCTGTACGATGTCGGCGCGCTGCTTCACTTGCTGGGCAAAATCGGTCATATCGGCCATCTACAAGCATAGACGGGTGCGGAGGCGCTGCTCTCCGCGCTCCTGGGCGAAAACAGAGACGGAAGAATCCATGTCAGGATATGAGAACAAGATCAGGGAAGGGTAACCACGCGCTTGAAATCAGCGTGCGCCAGTAATTCCGAAGCCAGCTTCATCGTAGGCGGCTCGACAAGAACTGTCTGCAAGCCCGCTCTTCTTCCATACTTCAGCGCGGGAACGCAATCGGTATCGCCGCTCACCAGAATGATCCGGTCCACCGCGTGGTTCGCAGAATAGGCCGCAATATCCAGACCAATCCGCATGTCCACACCCTTTTGCTCAAAGACCGGCTCGAAATCGTCATCCGTCAGGGTTGTTGGAGCTACCGGAGTCTTCCGGGGTTTATAGCCGCGAAATTTGAGTACCCCGCGTCGGACCGCAAAGAGGTTTTTGTGGGAGAGGACATGAAGCCAATTGTCGTTTGACTTAAATTCAAACGCATTGCCGGAAACGGGCAGCTTCACCGTCCCGCTGTACATCGCGCAGTCATAGTAGAGGATGCGGAAGATGTCCTCGTCGGTACCCCGACATTGGTGCGCGAAGCTCTCAATGAAATCCGGATCGTAGGTCTTTTGGATTCGTTTGGCAACGACCCGCAAAAAGCCGCCGTCGATCAGTACCGCAACCTTGCAATTTGCCATGCAAAAATAATAAGCCCCCGTGAGGGGGCTGTATATTGCTCGCCTACGAGCGTAGCGGATATGAGTTAACAGTAGTCCATTTGCAATATGGATGCAAGCGTGTAGTTATGTAGTTGTACATCGGCGAAATTTCGTGAGTACGAAACGTATTCCGTGACTTCGCTGCTGCCATCCACCTCACAACCATTCGGTCGGAATATCCACCGTCATCACGTCGATGCGCGCACACAGCCGCAAGAGAAAACAGGCGCGAGTGTCGCGATTTGAAGCAGAGATTCATACAAAGGTCATCTGGCGCGCCGGGTGTGGAAGCCGATAGAGATACTGTCGAGTGCGAATAAAAAGGTCGGCGGGCATCGCGACTGGTCGAGCAGGCCGACTTGTGATTCATGAGAGGGAAGAGCGATGAGCAGAGGGAAAGCGTTTGCAGAGCGCTGGTTGCCAGTGCCGATTGCCGGCAGGCCGACGGAGGAGCAGCATGTGCGGCTGCGCGTGGCTCTGGAGCAGGCGCTCGCCGAGGCAGTACCGGAGATTGTGCAGCAGTTGGACCGGCGTGGAATTCTGCGTCTGCTGGAGGACGAGCAGCAGCTTACGCGCGAGATGAGCGACCAGATCGGGCAGCTTGTCCGGACGCGCGCGTTACGCGTGGAGCAGTTTCCCGACGAGGAGATCGCCAGCGAGAAACAGTATGGCGCAGGCTATCGCGAGAAGCCGCTGCCAGGCCAGGTCACGCTGTTGCGAGAGCTGTTTCCGGAGTTGAAGGAGGCGCGCTGCAATGAAATGCTGGCGCACTACGATCTGCCGCAGGGTGCCGAGGAGTGGTTCGCCGTGCCGCGCTGGCAGGCGTTGGCGCCCACCTACTCTGAAGCGGTGCAGCGGGTGTTTACGGTGATTGCAAGTCGGCGACGGTTTGAAAATCGCATCTGCGAGAAGATGGGACCGGAGCATCTGCGGCAGTCGGATCGCGCAGCCCAGGCCTGGGAACTGATTGGCAAGTCGCAGGAGGGCGCAGAGATTCTGGTGATTCCGGCGCAGGCGGGCATGCGGCATCGCGGGCGCAGCGCGCGGCGGGCGGCGGCGATGATGGACTCCAATGAATTTGGCCTGGGCGTCTTTGCCGTTGGAGTCCTGCTGTTGCTGCATCCGGAGCGCGTCTGCAATGCCGATGCGTTGATGATCGACGCCAGCGGCGACGAGTATTCGCTGCTGGGCAATGGAGAGTATACGCGGGTGCCGCTGTTTGACTTTGGGATTTCGGGGCTGGAGTTCAGCATCTTCTATCGGGAGCGCGCGCGCCCCATGTGGAGCACGCCGTCGGGCTTTGTGGTGCAGGTGGTGGCCTGAGTTTCCACCGGCGTGTTGCAGGCGCAGTGCAATGCGAATTGCCGGAATCGATCGGCATGCGCGATCATCTCTTCAGTGAACGTGTCTTGAGCGATCTGAGACGAAGGGATGAAGCCTGCGATGAATGCAACCGAACTGCACGCACACAAGAAAGCTGATGTCGAAGGGATGCTGGAGGCCATCGCGCATCGCTGGAGTCCGCGCGCGTATGCGGCGCGCACCGTGAAACCGGCGGACCTGAAGCTGGTGCTGGAGGCTGCGCGCTGGGCCGCATCCAGCAGCAACAGCCAGCCGTGGCGCTTTCTGGTCGGCGTCCAGGGCGATGCTGCCTTCGCGCGGATTGCCGCGACGCTGGTGCCCTTCAACCAGGCATGGGCGCTGCATGCGCCGGTGCTGATGCTGGCCTTTGCCGTGGCCAAAACGCCGCACGGACGCAGCAATCCCTATGCGCTCTTTGACCTGGGTCAGGCTGTGGCGCAGATGGCCGTGCAGGCCACGGCGCTGGGGTTGGCGACGCATGCCATGGGCGGATTCGATCGCGAAGCAGCGCAGAGACTGATTGGCGCGGCTGAGGAATTCCTGCCCGGCGCGGTGATTGCGCTGGGGTATGCGGGCGATCCGGAGAGCCTGACCGATGCTGAACTTTACGCGCGAGAGCTGGACGCGCGCACGCGCAAGCCGCTGGCGGAGATTGCGCTGAGCGAGACAGGCGAAACCGGAGATCCAGGCAAGCCGTTCGCCTTCTGACAGAAGGAGTTTCGCCAAAAATGCTCCTGACCCGACGGGTAACCGGCTGGGCAATCGACTCGATCTGGCTGAAGAGCCGGATCGTTCCCTCGAAGGGACATCTTCATTTTCGTTGTGCGCGAAAAATATGCTGCTCTATCGTGCAAGGAACGGGTTCCGCAGTAGACTGCCAGTAGCGATGATCCAGCATCTTCACATCTCCGGTTTCAAGTGTTTTCGCGATCTTCAGCTTCCTCAGCTCGGACAGATTAACCTCTTTGTCGGTAAAAACAACACCGGCAAATCCTCTGTCCTGGAAGCCGTGGAGTTGTTCGTCAGCGATTCGCCTGAGTCGTTGCTGCGGGCGTGTGCAAGACGAACAACCGAGAGTGCAGATTTTCGTTATCCTCGCCCCTATGATTCACGCCCCTATGATTCAGAGGAAATCGCCAGGCTCGTCACCTTGCTTGTCAGCCAGTTTCACCGTGAACAAGGTGAAATCAAAATCTCGCAAATTGAAATTCGTTCGGATGAGCCGAAAGGCACGCTGAAAATCGATTCAAGGGGGCTGCCTATCGAGATCATTGACCATGAGTTGCGCTTGATGAACCGCGAAAAGGGTCGGCGATTACGTCTGGGCAGGGAAGCGGAGATGTTTGCGGATAGCTTCACGGTCATTCGGGGTAGCGCCGAATTCCGGCGATCCCTCCTTGAATACCTTGCATTCGGCAAAGGCATACGGGAATTGGATAAGGGTGGCGAACAATCTCCGGGGGCACATCCGCAATCTGCGAGGGTCGCCTTTTTATCCGCGCGCGGATTCACGCAAAGAGACGGCAAAAGGCTCTGGGATCAGGTGTCCATTGCCGGACGGGATGAGGCTGTGCTGGAGTGGATGCGGCTCATTGAGCCGGAGATCAAGGATCTTCGCTACATCGGCGATGAAAATCAACGAGAGGACAGGCCACACCTGCGCATCAACGGCGACATGGGCTTCACGCCCATGGCTTCGCTTGGCGATGGCCTCACGCGCATCTTCCACATTGCTCTCGCCATGGCAAGTGTAGATGGCGGAGTCCTGCTGATCGACGAGTTCGAGAATGGTCTCCACTGGAGTGTGCAGAAGGAATTGTGGAGAGTCATCGGCGAAGCGGCGCAAAAATTCAGCGTACAAGTATTCGCTACGACCCATAGCAGAGACTGCATGCAGGCGCTGGTTTCCGCACAGAACGACCGGTTAATCAAAAATCTTGTCTATGTGTACCGGATGGAACGCGACGGAGAGAATATCCTTCCGTACAACATGCCGCTCAAGGCTCTGGAATCAGCCCTCGATCTCGATGTCGAGGTGCGATAGTCGATGCCCCAGGCAACCTCGTATACCGCACTCGACCGCCAGGAAGCCAAGGCCATTCTGCTGCTGGAAGGCGTGGATGACTGGCACTGCTTCACGCATCTCTTGGGCAAGCTCTTTCCGTGCTACAAGACGCACTTCGTGCTTGCCGATTGCGGGAACCGAGAGGCTGTTTTCAAAGCTCTGCGCGCTGAAAGCATTGCTTCGCAGCCTATGCAAAGAGTAGGGGCAATCATTGATGCGGACAAATCGACAATCACCAGCGTTCTCCAGTCTGTCTCCGACTCGCTTGGAAGCGAATATTCTTTGCCAACGAGTTGGCCCAATAACGGGCTGATTGCTGAACCGAAGACAGATGCCGGGAGCGCGCGCTCACCCAGGATCGGCATCTGGTGCATGCCCGATAACCAGACACAAGGCATCTTTGAAGACCTGCTCAACCGCGCCATGCCCAACACTTCTCGGCAGTTTATTGAAGAAACGATCGAGAAGGCATTGGAAGCTAAGCACGCCAAGCACTCACCCGTAGAGAGCCCCAAAGCTATCCTGCGCACATATATGGCGTGGAATGCGCCCACTTGTTCCAAGTACGGCGAAGCGCTCGGTCAAAAGCTTTTCGTTGAAGCGTCACTCAGGGAACACTTTCAGCCGATGATCGACTGGGCGCGGCGACTCTTTGCGCAATAGGCAGGTGCTCACGCTTTACTGCGGTGCGTTGGGCTGCGCCACGCCCTGGTAGAGGATCGTGGACTTCGAGCCGAACTGTTTGTAGTCGGTGTACTTCACGGTCTGGCGGATGTGGACGTCTTCGCCCAGGTAGCCGTTGCCGCCGGAGAAGTGCAGAATTCCCTCGGCTTTAGTGTAGGTCGGAAACCAGTATTTGCCGTCGATCTGTTGCCGATAGGTGGTGAAGGGCGGCGACAGGTCCTCGTGTCCCTTACGCAGGTCGTCCGGCACGTTCTTCGCGTTGGTGATGACGATCTGCATATCCTCTGAATCCACCCAGATGCGGCCTTGCAGGTAGCGTTTGCCTTTCTCCATCCCCTTGGGAGCCACGTCGAAGACGTAGCAGAGCACGTCGTCCACTTTTTCCTTGCCCACGTAGGTGACGTTGTACTGCGTCACGTCTTCCCTGGTGAGCACAAACGGCAGCCGCTGCTGGATATCCTGAAAATCCGCCGGCGACATGGTGATCCGCTGGAGCGTATTCTGCGGCGCATAGACGACGCGCTCGGTCCGCTTGCCGCCCGGGTCGAAGATCACGTCGTCCACCTCGTAGTACTGCCCGTCCACCTTGTTGTCGTCGTCGATGGTCTGCACCGTTACGGCGCGGCGATAGGTGTAGCGATCAAGCGCGGCGCGAAACTCCGATTCCTTGGCCGTGAATTTCTGAATAATCCGCTCGGGGGGAATCGGCGGCGGCGTCAGGTCCAGGGGGCCAAAGCCGGAGTCCAGCGGCATGGGCGTGTAGCTTTCGTCGGCGTTTTTCGCCGTCTTGTTCTTCTTGCCCGCAAAGGCCGCAGCCGACAGGGTGCAGCCGATGATCACCGCCGCAGCCAGTGCTGCGGTCGTCATCTTTCGGCGCATTTTTTGGCATATCTTTCGGTGCATCTGGCGCATGTTGCAGCGGCGAACTTCACGCCCAAAATATCTCGTCACCAGGAACTCCGGCACGCTGTCCACTTTCGGGCCAGCTCACTACAACTTTAGACGCATGGCGCTATTTTCTGGTTGGCGTGAGCATGTAAGCTGGCGCTTTACAGGCTTTTGCGAACCTGTTCCATGAGCAGGCTCTCTTCCCCTTCCTGTGGCCCAAGGTCGTTTCGCCATGATGCTGGACGATTATCAAATTCCGGCGGTCGCATTGCTGGGCGCGCTTCTGCTTGCCTTTGGTTATCTCTACGCGCGTTTGCGCGACGCGCGCACGCTGCTCTGGCTGTTCGGCGTCGGCTGCATGCTTGTTTACGCGATCTTTTTCTGGCGCGTCACGATGAGCGTCAACCAGCCGATGCGCTGGCTTTTTCACGGCACTTTGCCCTTGTCTTCTTCGTGGATGTGTGTCGTGGGCCAGACGGCGCTGATAGTTGCTTCCGCTCTCCTGCTGGCATCGCTTTCGCCGCTTGCTTTTCGCCTGGGTCGCCGACGCATTCTCTACGTGATCCCTTACATTGCGCCGCTGATCGTCTACACGATTCTCAGCTACGGCCCATTGCCTCATCCGCACGGCGGGCAAATCTGGATATATCTTGTGCTGGCCTGGATGGCGATTGCCGTTGCCGGACTGTGGAGCCTGCGCGACGGTGTCATCCCGGTCTGGCTGGCGGAGAGTGTGGTTCTGGCTGCTGCTGTGGGCTGCGGCTGGTTCTTCCTGCATGGAAACATTGACTGGCCTCTGTGGATTGGAATCTCGGGCAACCTGCTGATGACGGCTTTGTTGGTGATCTTCACCTGGCGTCGCGCGACGCCGGGCGTCCTGCTTTCGGTTGTCGGACTGATGGTCTGGGCGATTCCGCCGTTCATGGGCGTGCAGGCTGGCAGCACGGGCGGATGGATGATCTCACTGGCCCGTGCCTGGGTTCTCAGCAAAGTCCTGCTTGCGGTGGGTCTTCTGTTGCTGGCCATGGAGGATGAGATTGACGCGAATGCGCTGGCAGGCCGTCGCGAGCGTCGCATCCGCACGGAGCTTCAAACCTATGCGCAGCAGCCGCTTGGCGCGCGCAGCCTGCGCCAGTTCGATGAACAGACGGCAGCGATCTGCGCGATGATCGCTGCCAATAGTCGCTTTTCCCGCGTGGCGCTTGTGTTGCGCAATCGTTCTGGACACTTCACCGTGGTCGGCAGCGCGGGTCTGGATCGCGCCGCGGTCAGCTCGCTCGATGCCGCGCTGGAGCACGTCCCCAGCAGCGCGCTCAGTCATGCTCTGCCGCCGTGTATTCCAGGTGCCGCGGCGCGTAGTCTGGATCTGCATCTCTGGCTGCGTCCCGGCGACGACCTGGAGTCGCTGCACCTGACGCGCTTCACGGCTGTCCTGTTGGGCAGCGCTGAAGCCGATGTGGATGGAGCTTTTCTGTTGACCGGCGAAGCCGCTTCGCCGCTGGTCCCGGATGATCTGCTTCCGCTGCAAATTCTGGCCGAGCGCATGCGCGCGGCTCGCGCACAATCCTTCACCATGGGCAAGCTGATTGACGCGGAGCGCTCTACAGGAGCCGGGCTGCTGGCGATACGAATGGCGCAGCAACTGCACAATCCGCTCACCGTCGTGCTGGGTTATGGCTCGCTGCTGGAGGAGATGATCACATCCGGACAGAACAACGGTCTGGAGCGAACTGCAATCAAGGCTCTTCTGCAGGAGGCCCGCCGCATGCGGGCTGTACTGGAGCGGATGGCTCAGCTTTCACGTCAGGATTCCGAGCGTTACACGGAGTTTTCGATTGAGGATCTGCTGACGGATGCAGAACAGTTGCATCGACCGGATTTCCTGTGCGAGTCGATTGAATTTTCGATGCGCGTGCCGGGCGATCTGCCTCGGCTTGTGGGCAACTCGCATCGTATTCGCCAGGCGCTGATGCACGCGCTGCAATACGCCATCAGTGCTGTGGAGCGACAGCGCGTCGGCAAGCGGAAGTCGATCCAGATGGAGGTTCTGCGACACGGCGACCGTATCCGCGTGCAGGTGCAACATAGTGGACCGCATCTGCCTCATCCGGATCGCGTTCTGCATGCTCTGGACACAGGTTCCGAGGCTGAGGTGATGACCGGGATCGGCCTCAGCCTGAGCGCGGAGATTCTGCGCGAGTACGGAGGCGCACTCGAAGCAGCCAATCTGGAGGCATCCGGTCCGGAAGCGCCGAGTATGGAGTTTTCGGCTCTGGACCGGAGCGGCGTTCGCATCACACTCGACATTCCCATCCGCGAATCCACGCCGCGGCTTTGAGCCGGGCAGCCGCATTGCGTCCAACGGCTGCGCCATCGCGGTACACTTCCCTTGCATGAGTTTTTCCAGATCCAGGAACCCGCGCGCATTTCTTGATGAGGCCGCGCTGCATGAGTACGCGCTGCGGCTGCTGGGGCAGCAGATGCGCTCGGTTGCCGATCTGCGCCGCAAGCTGCGCACGCGTGTGGAGCCGGAAGAATCCGGCATTGCGAAAGTGGAAGCGGTTCTCGGGCGGTTGCAGGAGTATCGGCTGGTGGATGATGCGGCCTATGCCGACAACTTTGTGCAGATGCGCCAGCAGAATCAGAAGCTGGGTCCGCGCCGTGTTCGCAACGACCTGGCTGTGAAGGGCGTCTCGCAACAGCTTGCTGCAGAAGTGATTGAAACGCGCTACGCCGAGATCAACGAAGAGACGCTGGCGCGCCAGCACCTGGAGCGCAAACGCATACGCAAACCGGAGAACGAAAAAGAGACGGCGCGTGTGATGCGCCGCCTGGTGACTGCCGGATTTTCCACGGGTGTGATTTATAAAATTCTGCGCCAGTGGGAGATTCCGGAAGAATCTTTGACGGCGCTTGCCAACGCAGATGAAGAGCCGTTGGCAGAGTTGGATTGAAGCCGAATTATCTGTGCGGAATCTTCGCAGCCAGGACTTCGACGCGCTCCACCTGAGGCGGAACGGCAAAAAGTTCTTCGGCGCGCGCAAAGAGCGCTTTGGCAATCTCGCCGGTCAGGTGAGCCTGACGCCCGGCTTCGGTGGGAAAGGTGTCGAAGATGCCAAATTTGGCTGGTCCCAGCTTGAGCGCGAACCAGTGGGCTGTGCCTGCCTCTGCCGAGGCGATGGGCAGTGCGGACTTCAGAAAAGTTTCCACTTCCGCTTCCTTGCCGGGTTTGGCGTGAAAGGTTCCGAGCAATGCAAATGAATCCATGGTTTCCTCCTGCTTATTCGATTGTGGAAAGCATGCGGAAGCTCCAGCGAAGTGCGCGCGTGGAGTAGATTCTATGGATGACATCGACAAGCTGCGGACGAAGATGGAATCAAGCTGAAACGAAGACGGGGACGCGGCTGGTTGGCCGCGACCCTGTCGGGTTGTGCGTTAGAACTTGACGCCGAGCGACTCCAGGAAGCTTTTCACGTCGGGCCAGACGGCCTTCAGGTCCAGCGCTGTCTGATAGTCCAATGCGAAGTTCAACGGATTGCCGGCCACGCCGGCCAGATCGGTGATCGGCTTCTCCACCGCAGACACCAGGGTGGCCAGCGCAGCCACTACGGCGGGAGCCGCAGTCAGCAGCACCTTAGCCTTGCCCAGCCATCGAAGTGCGTCTTCCACGCCAATCACAATGCCCTTTTCCACGTTCACCAGGATATTTGCCATCGTCTCTTGTCCTCATTCCGCCCGGAGTTCGCCCTCCGGGTCCGGTTTTCCGGGCTGGATGCCATCGCGCAGGCGTCTGGCAAAAAGGTCACCCACGTCCCGGCGCGACCTGCTCCTGGCCACAGACCGAGAGTACAAAAAACAGGCATAATTGCCTGCCATTTTGCGCGAAGAAAATTACGAATGGAATCAATGGTTTGGAAGAAATATTTGCCGCAAGGGCTTGACAGGAATTCAGGGGAATGAGGTTTTCGGCCCGGCATTGCATGCAGCAGCCGCGCGGCTTTGGCCGCTCCGTGGACTTTTGTGGCGCTTGCGATGGTCGCAGGGTGCGGTGGAGGAGGAGGATGCGAAAAGCAGATTCCCTTCGGGAAGGACAACAAGAAAAGCAAAAGCAAAGGCCAGAGCAACGGCAAATGCAAAAGCAGATTCCCTTCGGGAAGGACAACAAAAGGGCAACGACAAAGGCAAGCGAGCCTTGTTCCTTGCCCGTTGGGCGCGGGGTTGGCTGCGATTAGTTCTTGGTTGGCTGGGTGCGGCGAATCAGGGCCGGGGAATGGGGATGTAGCGTCGGGCTTCGATGCGGTAGTCGCCGGAGACGACGCGCGCGATGGCTTCCGGATAGGCGAGGTGCTCTTGTTCGAGGATGCGCGCGGCCAGGGTGTGCGCGTCGTCGTGGTCCAGAACGGGGACGGTGCGCTGGAGGACGATGACACCGTGGTCGAGGTGTTCGTCGACAAAATGGACGGTGCAGCCGGCGACGGTGCAGCCGTAGTCGAAGGCCTGCATCTGCGCGTCGAGGCCAGGAAAGGCAGGCAGCAGCGAGGGGTGGATGTTCAGGATGCGATCCGGAAATGCGGCGATGAAGTCGGCGGACAGCAGGCGCATGTATCCGGCGAGGCAGACGAGATCGACGCGGTGTTGGCGCAGGCAGGTGATGACATCGGCGTCGTGCTCGGCGCGAGGACGTCCGCGGGAGACAAGACACGCGGTGGCGAGGCCGAGTTCGTGGGCGGCGGCAAGGCCGGGCGCGCCGGCCACGTTGGAGAGGACGAGGCCAATCTCCACGTTCGCCAGTTGACCGGCGGCGATGGCGCGGGCGATGGCCAGAAAGTTGGAGCCGCGTCCGGAGAGCAGAATGCCGAGACGAGTTTTTTCCGGGACGTGTGGCGCTGGCCCGCTTGCAGACGCGCTCATCGGTAGATCACTCGGCGATTGCCGCGGACGACGGTACCGATCTGGTGGTGCGGCTCGTGGAGGCGGTTGAGCAGCGCGGTGGCGCGGCGCAGCTTGTCGGCGGGGACGGCGACGATGAGGCCGATGCCCATGTTGAAGGTGCGGAGCATCTCGTCCTGAGGAACGGTGCCGAGTTCGCGCAGATGTTCGAAGACCGGGAGCACGGGCCAGGAGCCGAGGTGAATCTCGGCGGCGGTGGATTGGGGCAGGATGCGCGGCAGATTCTCTGTGATGCCGCCACCGGTGATGTGGGCCATGCCGCTGACGAGGCCGCCGCGGGTGAGCTGCTGCAGGATGGGCAGGTAGCTGCGATGAGTGGCCATGAGCACCTCAGCGGCGCGTCCGCCGAGCGCGCGGACGTGCTGGCGTGGCTTGTAACCGGCGACCTCGAAACAAAGCTTGCGCGCCAGCGAGTATCCATTGGTGTGCAGGCCGGTGGAGGGCAATCCAATGAGCGTGTCGCCGGGGCGAATGGTGGCTCCGGTGATCATCTTTGCGCGTTCGACGACGCCGACGATGAAGCCGGCGAGGTCGTATTCGCCGTCCTGATAGAAGCCGGGCATCTGCGCGGTTTCGCCGCCGATGAGGGCGCAGCCGTTGGCTTTGCAGGCGATGGCCATGCCTTCGACGACCTGTTCGAGGATGGTTGGCTTGAGCTTGCCGCTGGCCAGATAATCGAGGAAAAACAGGGGTGTTGCGCCTTGCACGGCGATGTCGTTGACGCAGTGGTTGACAAGGTCGGCGCCGACGGTGGTGTGAATGCCGAGCTGGAAGGCGAGCTTGAGCTTGGTGCCGACGCCGTCGGCGGAGCTGACGAGGATGGGGTCTTTCCACTTGCGGCGGTCGAGCTGAAAGAGCGCGCCGAAGCCGCCGACGCCGGCCAATACGTTGCGATTGAGCGTGGAGGCGGCCAGGGCTTTGATGCGGTCCTTGGCGCGATCGCCGGAGGCGATGTCCACGCCGGCATCGGCGTAACGGATGGGGCGGCTGAGAGCGCGGGCGGGTTTGGCGGCGGAACGGGTTTGCGGCATCAGGATAGGCGGCGCATCTTTCTGGAAAGTGGACTGGCACGCACGCCAGAAACCTTGATTTTAACAGGGTGGAAGCCAATGGGCCGCATGGCGATAGAGCACTGCCAGGGCCGACGCATCTTAATTGTTATATGAGCGGGGATGAATTTTGTTTGAGATGGGGGGATGAACAATCCCCTGAAGTATTTTGCTGAGTTACCTGATCCTCGGGCGGAACAGAACCGCGAGCATGTGTTGGAAGAAGTATTGCTGATAGCGATTGCGGTGGTGTTGAGTGGGGTCGAGAGTTGGAACGACATGGAGGACTATGGCAAGGCTAAGCTGCTTTGGCTGAGGATGTTCCTTAAGCTACCGTCGGGCATTCAGTCTCACGATACATTCAACCGGGTGTTCGCGGTACTGGACCCGGAACAGTTGGAGAAGGTCTTCGTGGCGTGGGTCGGTTCCATCGCCAGGCTGACTGTCGGCGAAGTGGTGGCGATCGACGGCAAGGCGTTGTGCGGCACACTCGAACCAGGCACCAAGGCGATCGTGCCTATGGTTTCGGCTTGGGCAGAGGGCAACGGGCTGGTGTTGGCGCAGCGCAAGGCCGATGAAAAGTCCAATAAATCAATGCCATTCCGAAACTGCTCGACGCTCTGGAGTTGAACGGAACGGTGGTGACCATCGATGTGATGGGTTGCCAGGAGAGCTTCGCCGAAAAGATCGTCGCGAAGAAAGCGGACTACATTTTGGCGGTCAAGCAAAACCATGGCAGCCTACTGGACGGCGTCATGGATTCGTTTCAGATGCTGGCGGTGGATGCGGTCGAGGAAGCGATCCGTGTCACCGGTGCAACCTTGCTTTATCTGCCGCCCTACTCTCCGGACTTTAACCTGATCGAAAAGTTCTTTTCCAAGCTGAAAGCCTTGCTCCGCAAAGCACCAAAGGATCCATCGACGACTGATGGAAGAAAATCGGCAACCTGCTCAACCTCCACCCCACGACAGCCCGCGACCAACGGAAGCGAACACCACGCAAACGTGTGTCTGCTGCATGCAATGCTTATTCCGTCCAGCGGCGCATCACCAGAGAAGCGTTGATTCCGCCAAAGCCGAACGAGTTCGACAGCGCCACATCAAAGCTGGCGTTCATCGCCCGGTTTGCCACATAATCCAGCACGCAATCCTCGCCCGGCGTTCCCAGGTTGATTGTCGGCGGCAGCTTCTGTTTCACCAGCGCCATCGCGGTAATCCCGGCTTCCAGCCCGCCTGCCGCGCCTAGCAGGTGCCCGGTCATCGACTTCGTGCTGCTCACCTTCAGCCGGTGGCTCGTCGCATGCTCGCCAAAGACCAGCTCGATCGCGCGCGACTCATTTCCGTCCCCGGCAGGCGTCGAAGTCGCATGCGCGTTCACATAGCCCACTGCCTGCGGTGCAATTCCGGCGTCTTTCAGCGCCGCGCGCATGCTGCGCTGCGCACCCGCACCTTCCGGAGCAATCCCCGTCATGTGATACGCATCCGCGCTCATCCCATAGCCGATGATCTCGCCCAGAATCTTCGCTCCGCGCGCCCGGGCAAACTCCAGCTCTTCCAGAATCAGAATGCCCGCGCCTTCGCCCAGCACAAATCCGTCGCGATCCTTGTCAAACGGCCTGCTCGCTGTCTTCGGATCGTCATTTCGCGTCGAAAGCGCGCGCATCGCGGCAAATCCACCCAGCGACAGCGGCGTCACCGCAGCCTCGGAACCGCCGGCGATCATCACATCCGCCTCGCCATGCTGGATCATGTGGAACGAGTCGCCAATCGAGTTGGCTGAGGTCGCGCACGCCGTCGCCGTCGCGGAGATCGGTCCCTTCGCGTTGGTGCGAATGCTCACATGCCCAGCCGCCATATTCACAATCGCCGCCGGAATGAAGAACGGGGATATCTTCCTCGGTCCACCCTCCAGCAGATTGGCGTGCTCGCGTTCGATGATCTCAAATCCGCCAATTCCGGAGCCGATGAAGACGCCCACGCGTTCTTCAATCTCCGGCGTAATCGCCAGACCCGACTGCTTCAGCGCTTCCTCGGTCGCCGCAATCGCCAGATGGGTAAACCGTCCCATCTTGCGCGATTCCTTCTTGTCCACAAAGGCCAGCGGATCGAAGTTCTTCACCTCGGCGGCAAAGGTCACCGGAAACTCGCTCGCGTCAAAAGATGCAATCTTTTCCACGCCGCTCGTTCCAGCCACAAGCTGCTCCCACACCGCGTCCGTCGTGTTGCCCACGCCGCAGATGAGTCCTACTCCGGTGATGACGACCCGTCGCTTCACGCGCTACTTGCCCGCCTTGGCGTTCTTTTCGATGTACTCGACCGCGTCCTTCACGGTCTTGATCTTCTCCGCGTCCTCGTCCGGAATCTCCAGATCGAACGCCTCTTCAAACTGCATCACCAATTCCACCACGTCCAGCGAATCCGCGCCCAGGTCTTCCTGAAAGCTTGCACCCGGCGTCACTTCCGCCTCGTCCACCTGGAGCTGTTCCACAATAATCTGCTTCACTTTTTCTTCCACTGCCATTTGGCTTCTCCTTGTTTCTTGTTTCTCAATCCCGGTTTCTCAATCCCGCTTCTCCGGTCGCCGGATCATTCCTTACTGAATGCGAACAGTATCTTCTGAGGCTCGAAATCGCAGCCTACCATATTGCCCACTCAGCGCGATTTCTGCACAAAGTTTTTTCCTGCAAAAATCGAGCCAATACCACTTGAAAACCATGTTTGAGTCTATCGGTCCTTACCGCGCCCTGTAAAGCAAGCGCGCCCCCATTCCAGGGCCGACGCATGAAACCCCGACTGCGAGTAATTGGAGCAGATCGTTATTGTCCCAGCCGACTTTGAGTCGTTTGCCCTTCATGACGAGTTTGGAAGTTTTGTCCTGCTTGAGCAGATTGAGAGCAATACAGGTGATACGGGAGAAGTTCTGAGCCGCACTTCCATCTCGTTTCCCGCTGGCGTCTCCACGAAAGGCCACGTCGAGCACCCAGTGCAGCTTGTTTTCAATGCCCCAGTGTTCACGTATGGCCGGTTGAGCCGCGCCGCTTCGGGCCACAGGATCGAGATGTAGTAGCGGATTTCTCGCTCCGTTTTGCCGCTCGCCTTGTGATAGCGTTCGGCCTCGATGCGCACCAGAGTTTGCAGCCCCGGCCAGTCAGCACCCTGCTTCACCAACGACAGGTCGCTCAGTCTGGCAATCGCAGTGATCTCGTTGGACTTCTCATCGACACGTTGCTGGCCCGGCACAAGGTTGTTGGAGTTGGATCAGGCCGAAACCATGGGAACCAAAGTTTTCTTGACGCTTCCTCGTGTGCCGCGCAGCGACTTGCCATCGATGGCAACCACTTCGCCCGCTGTCATTTGGGCGATCGAACGGACACAGCCAAGGAAACAGCTCCCCAGCCACTGCTGTTTGGCCTTCCCCTGGCCCTCGATCTCGTTCCAAATGTCCGCACCACTCAATAACGCAGCGATCATAATCACCAGAATCGCTTCCAAAAGAGGCTCACTGCGCCCTTCAACTCGCGGAGCCCTCAACTCGGCAAAATACCGCAGGGAATTGTCCATACCCCCCATGTGCCTCGATAAACACCTCCATGCATATGACAAACAAGCAGCATAGCCTAAGAACCTGTCCAGAAACTAAGTAGATCGTCGTAGTAGCAGGTGAGCGAAGGCGACGTGGATCATCGTTTCAGCCGACGTATGGCGGAGTTCGTAGTCTTTGCTGAGTCTACG
>JAJZHE010000042.1 GCA_021804655.1 Acidobacteriota bacterium | reverse complement strand
GGCGCACTGGAAGTGAGCTTGCCACGTATGTCGTGAGTGAGTATATTGATCGGGTTCCTGCAAGCAAACCATGAAAGTGCGTTTCTATCCAAGAGGATGATGATTAAATTTCTTGACCCATCTAAAACAAACGATTGCATTCTTCATCGGGAAAGCTGTGGCCGTGGGTTGCGCTGGCTTGGTGTCCTTGTATCTGTGCTTTGGTTTGGCGTAATGACCGGGAAGATGGCGCAGAGCCAGCAGCCGGCCCAACAGACGACGGTTGTTTGTGCGGGGCAGCTACGCGATGCGAATGGAGCGCCTGTTTCCGGTGCGCAGGTCAGCCTGCAATCGGTGGCGGGAGGGCGATTGCATGCCTTGTCCGGAGCGGATGGGAGTTTCCGTTTTGCGTCGATTGCGCCGGGCAGTTATTTGTTGACGGTGGAGCGCGGGCACCGGAGCTACGCAGGCAGCCAGCAAGTGACTCTGCCGTGGATTATGAGTGGTGGCGCGATTGGCGATTTGATCATCACGATCACGACGCAGGGAGACCTGACGGTGACGGGGAGCCAGCGTGTGGAGGCGACCAGCGGCGAAGACCTTTCCGGCAAAGAGGTGAGCAGCCTGCCGCTGAACAAGCGCGATTTCAGCCAATTGCTGCTGCTGGCTGCGGGCACGATGACCGATACGAACGGGGCGACCAACTTCACGGAACAATTTGCCATCGACGGGCAGCGTGGCGTGGAAGCTACGTTTGCGATGGACGGAGCGGACATCAGCGATCCGGAGATGGGCGGGGCGACCTTCACGAATTTTGACGTGGACGCGATCGACAGCATCCAGTCGAGTTCGGGTTGGATGCCGGCGCAGATTGGACGCGGGGCTTCCGGCTTTACGAACATCATCACGCGCTCCGGCAGCGCGGGTTTCCACGGCTCGGTCTTTGAGTTTGTGCGGAACTCCGCCTTTGATGCGCGCAATTACTTCGACTACTCGTCGCCGATCAACCCGGGCCGTCTGCCTCCGTTCCGCCGCAACGAATTCGGCTTCACGAACGGGGGGCCGGTGGTGCTGCATCATCTTTACGATGGCCATGGGAAGACGTTTTATTTTGGGCAGTACCAGGGCTTTCGCCAGGTGCTGGGCACGACGCAGGTTTTGCCTGTGCCCACTGCGCAGCAGCGAACCGGAATCGACCCGATCACCACCGCTTCCGGCCAGCCGGACACGCTGTATGTGCCGGTGAATCCGGCGATTGCCGCGATTCTGGCGCGGTATCCGCTGCCCAATCTGCCCTCTGGCGCCTATGGAGCGGAGACCTTTGCCACCTCGTCCAAAGTCATCACCAATGCGAATCAGTTTTCCTTGCGCATCGATGAGCAGCTTTCGGACAAGACGCAGATCATGGGCCGCTATGTGTGGGATCATCTGACGGGTCCGACGACGAATCCGGATCAGACGACGATCGATCCGGCGTTCGGCATTCAGTATGTCGATCACCAGTCGAACGGGTTGATCAATCTGCGCCATGAAGTGACGACGCACTTCACCTTCAGCACATCGTTGAGCGCAACGCGAACGACGCCGAGTTTCCCCACGCCCGACCACACCGACCCGGCGGTTAAATTCAACGACGGCCTCTTTGAGCCATTCGATTCCGCGGGCGGATCGGTGATGAGCGCATTTGGCAATCTGTTTCAGGGCCAGCAGTCGTTTACATGGACGCGCGGCAGCCATCTGATGCAGTTTGGTGGCGAAGCGCGGCTGAACCGTGACACCACGTATTTTGGCATCAGCCCCAATGGGGAATATGACTTTGGCGGCGGGACGGCGTATTCGCCGGTCTACATTCGCTCGGCCAGCGGACAGAACGATGTACAGCCGGGCGCGGCGCTGCCGGATACGCTGAGCAGCTTCCTGGTGGGCAGTCCATTTCAGTACACGGTGGCGGTGGCTCCGCCTTATTTTTCCAACGGCGCGCACATTGGCCCGGCGGCGATCAACCGCAACGCGTGGGCGCTCTATGCGCAGGACACGTGGCGGATCAGCCCGACGGTGACGCTGGACTATGGGCTGCGCTGGGAGCTGTATACGCCGATCTCGGAGCGCGCTAAACGTACCTCCGGGCTGAGTTTCACGCCGACGCCCGGCGGCGGCATCCAGCAGGAGTACGTGATCAATCCGCAGCCGGGCTATCGCTTTCAGCGGGATGGCTTCATGCCGCGTGTGCAACTGAGCTGGGCTGCTCCGAAAGGATTCCAGGTTCACGCCGGCGGCGGCATCACGATCATTCCGCCGAATATCTGGCAGGACAACTTCCTGACCGGTTCCACGCCGTTTGTCGTTTATCCGCACCTGACATCGGCTTCCGGCGCGCCGATTCCGTATGGCTACCAGATCACGCCGAATGAGCTGCCAAATGTTTACACGCCGCAGGGAGCGAATATCTTTGCCAGCGGGAATACGAAGGCAGTGCCTGCAAATACGGTGATGGACCTGAATCGTTATGAGCAGGATCTTGCCGCGCTGACGCCCTCCAAGGCGGTTTCACCGCTTGCACTCAGCTCGATCGATCCGAAGTTTGGCAATGCGTGGCTGTATACCTGGACGCTGGGCATGGAACACAAGATCGGCAACCTGGTGGCGGACGCAGCCTACGTGGGCACGGCGGGAGTTCATCTGCCACGCGAGGCGTTTCCCAATGCCTATCTGGGCGCAGGGCCGACAGAAGCGCCGTACACCACATTTGACAGCAGCGGAAACATTATCGGCGGCTTCGGTTTCGAGCAGGTGATCACGAACACCTCTCACTCGACGTATCACGCACTGCAAACCTCTCTGCAGGGAACGTTTGCACACGGCGGACCAGGCGTGCAGGCAGGCTATTCGTGGTCGAAGTCGATTGACGATACCAGCTCAGTGACAGGAGGGTTCATCTCCGGCGGCACGGGTGCTGTGGCACCGGCGTTTCCGCAGAATCCCACCAACACGCATGCCGAAAAAGGGCCGTCCACGTTTGACGTGACACACAGCTTCACGCTGAGCGTGGCGCAGGATATGCATCTGGACCAGATTGGAATTCTTCATGGCATCCGGAGCGGGGTGACGGCTGGCTGGGAGTTGCTGAGCATCTCGAGCATCGCCAGCGGCTCACCGTTTACAGTGCTCTCGGGGATTCAGCAGACGGGGTATGGCTCGAACGGAGTGGATCGTCCGGACCAGATTGGCAGGCCGCAGCTTTCCACGGCGCGCAAGAAGCGCGAGGACTACTTTGGCCTGGGCGCAAACAACGCATCGTACTTTTCGATTCCGATTCACATTGCAGGAGGCACGGGACCGAACCAGGGGCGCTTTGGCACGCTGGGCCGCAATACATTTCGCGGACCTGCCTTCTACGATTACGACTTTGCGCTCATCAAAGACACGCCGTACGGGCATCATAAAAGCGGCTCGGAGCTTGTGGATGTGCAGTTTCGCGGCGAGTTTTTCAATCTCTTCAACATTGTGGATATGAGCCTGCCGGCGAATACGATCGTAGGCGCCGGCTTTGGCGAGATCAGCAAAACGGCGGGAACCTCACGGCAGATTCAGCTTTCGCTGAAGCTCATTTATTGAGCGCGTTGCCCGTGGGTGTGGCGAGAGGATTTTTCCAGCGGATGGCCGAGGGGTCAAGCCCTTGCGGTGACCACGCCTGCACGACGGCTGCGCCCACCTTGCCCAGTGTTTTTTCCGCTTCATTGTCCCCGGTCCAGCGTTGGTCGGCGTTGTTCTGCGTGAAGGCGGCAATGACAATCGGGCCGGATCTGGAGGCGACGATGGCGACATCGTTGCGCACCGCGTCAAGAGCGCCGGTTTTGTTGCCAATGGCCGAGCCTTGCTCGCTGGTGTCGAGTGTCTCCAGGTAGCGAGGCAGGCTGTCGCGGTCCTGCTGCTGGCGGAGCATGGTCAAAATTGCGCCACAGATCGGCCCGTCGGCAGGCTGCGCCGGGCGACCGTCGAGATCGAGCCTGCACTCGACCAGCCGCGTCATGATGGAGGCCATCTCGCGTGCGGTTGTCTTGCCCAATCCGAACCTGGGCTGATCGGCAGGCATTGGCTCGGTCGCCGGGCGGAAGACTTTTTTGTAAAGCCATGTATCGTGCAGCCCGGCGGCGACGATGGTCGAGTTGATCGGCCGAAGGCCAAAGCGATCGATGGCCATATTGGTAGCAGTGTTATCGCTGAGGACGACCATCAGCGTGAGCACGTCGCGCAGCGTGAGGGTGAGCGGCGTATCGAGATCGTTGAGCACGCCGGAACCGGGAGCCTGATTTTCTTTGGTCAGAACCAGTTTTTCATCGAGCGAAGCTTTGCCCGCGCGCAACTGTTCGGCGGCGTGTAGCAGAATCGCCAGCTTGATGACGGATGCGGTCTGCACCGGCACATCAGGGTTCAGAGCGGCGGTTTCACTGGTCTTCAGATTTTCCGCAAAGACGGTCAGCGTGCCGTGATGCGCAGCGGCTATTTTGGAAAGCTGCCCATCCAGCACAGGATCGTAGTTTGCGTGGACGTCTCCGGGCAAGGACTGACCTGACAGCGGAGCCGCGAGCAGCACAAAAAGAGACACGAGCGATCGCCAGGAAAAAATCATACTCCGAGCATACTCTCACAACTTTTCCGAGTGGTCCGGGTCCAGCAATTCCACGCGATACAGTCCGCGCAAGGCATTGCAGAGAAAAATGCCATCGGCCGACTTCAGATGTGACGGGGTCAACGTCTGTTCGCGCAGATTCGGGTGCGTTTCCAGGAGGTGCTGCCGGAAAACTCCCGGCAACAGCCCGGCGCTCACCGGTGGGGTCAACAAGTGCCCGTCGCATTCCACAAACACATTGCTGATCGTTCCTTCGGTTACCTCCCCCGATTCGTTGACAAAGAGGAAATCGCTCAACGCCATCTCCGCAGCAAGCCTTCGATAGCGCTCGTACACGGCACGATGGGTTGTCTTGTGACGCAGAAATCGATCTGTCGATACTACGCGGTCCTCAGACAGAGCGATCCGTCTCTGCGCCGGGAGTGGCTCCAGCGGCTGTGCGTTCACATGGCATCGTCCGAAGCGATCCAGCAACAATCGCAGTCGATAGCTTCTCCTCGGGTCAGTGTTCTGCGCCGCGTCTGCAATTCGTTGGCGTGCTTCAGCCTCATCGAAGTTGAAGTCGAAATATCGAGCGGAAGCCGCCAGCCGCTCCAGATGAAGACGGAGCAAGGCTACGCCGTTCTGCCAAAGCATCGTCTCGATCAGCTCAAACTCCGGCGCGGACGGATCGAGGAAACGCGCTTTCAAACGGCATTCCTGCCACTCCTCCTCGGCAACTGAGTCCGCCACGATGCCGCCTCCAACTCCCATGCGCGCCATGCCGTCGTCGATCACCAGCGTGCGAATCGCAACGCTGAAGACAGCCTTTTGCTTTGGAGAGGCATATCCGATTGCCCCACAGTAGACGCCGCGCGGACGTGACTCCAGCGAGGCGAGAATGCGCATGGTATTTACCTTCGGCGCTCCGGTGATGGATCCGCAGGGAAACAGCGCGCGGTAGATCGAATGAAAATCGAGCGTGGGCGATATGCGCGCCGCAATCGTCGAGGTCATCTGGAGCAAAGTGGGGTACGTCTCGACCGTGAAAAGATCCTCAACCTGCACGCTTCCCGGCAGGGCAATGCGCCCCAAATCATTGCGCAGCAGGTCAACGATCATCAGGTGCTCGGCACGATTCTTGGCATCGTTCCGCAGTTGCTCGGCGCGCCATTGGTCCTCGACCACATCCAGTCCGCGCGGCATCGTGCCCTTCATCGGACGCGTCACGATGCGCTCCCCATTTCGGCGAAAAAACAACTCAGGCGACAGGGAAGCAATCTTTCGTTTGCCGAGGTTGAGATATGCTCCGTAAGCGACCGGTTGCTGTTGAATCCATTGCCGGTAGAGTCGGATGGCGTCTCCCTTTTGCTGGTTCACGGGAAAGGAAACATTGCAGGTGAAGTTGGCTTGATACGTCTGTCCGAGGCGGATTTTTTCAAGGATCGATTCAATTGCGCATCGGTACTGCTCTGCGTCCATATCCATTTGCGGCGACGGATGCGTGGCTTTGGTTTCAGCGTCGGCGATGGTCGCATCCGCGGCACATGGCCGGGGCCAACTGCCGGAGACGAAAGCTCCTGCTCGATGGTCAAAAACCAAAGGTTCGGCATAACAGCCAAGCCAGATTAAAGGGAGTTCGCCGGGATCGTATCTCTGCGCGTTTTGCGTGCCTACCGTCGGCTCAAAATGCGCGCCACACTCGTAGGCAACATATCCGGCTGTGTACAGACCGTCGGACAGAGCGCCTTCCATCTGCGCAAAGACTTCCGGAACCTCGGCCAGAGTGTGCGTTTCCAGCACGCGCTCCGGCCGGCAAAAAAAGAACGAGCAGTGATTTTCCTCTGAATATCGCGCCGTGTGGAGAAGAGCGGAGCAGGGTTCGGAGTCGGCCAGCTCCAGGGCGGAATCGGGCAGAGGACTCCAGCGTTCCATGGGATTCTGTGCTCTCTCTTCAGCGGCGCTCAAAGGTGAGTGATGCGGAGTTGATGCAGTAGCGAAGTCCGGTTGGCTTTGGCCCATCGGGAAAGACGTGGCCCAGGTGTCCGCCACAGCGTGCGCAGGTGACTTCCACGCGGCGCATGCCGTAGCTCCGATCTTCATGCTCGACGATTCCCGCGCCATCGGCGGGCAGATAAAAGCTGGGCCAGCCGCAGCCGGAGTCGAATTTGGTTTCGCTGGCAAAGAGCATGGCTCCGCAGCCCGCGCAGTGGTAGTTTCCGGTCTCGTGATGCTGGGTGAGGACGCCGGTGAATGGCCGCTCGGTGCCTTTTTCGCGCAGGACGTGGTACTGCTCCGGGGTCAGCAGCGAGCGCCACTCTGTGTCGGTTCGCTGCATGGAGTGTTCGTGATGAGGTTCTGGTTTTGTCATAGCATTTCCCTGGCATTCCCCGCAGGCAGAATTTCCCCGGTCCGCCGCTGCCGGGAGCGATCTCAGTGTAGCGCACAGTTTATGTTGCAACCCTCTGGCTTCTGGATCGGCTGAGACGATTTATCGTGCCAGATGATTGCAGATTGCGATAAGGTGTTGGCAACGGGTTTTGTCTTCGGGGAGAGTGAATTGGGGAATCTGACCAGTGTGATCGCGGTGAATGAACCGGAAACGGCGCTTGTCCAGGAGTTGCAGGCAGGTTCGGAGGCTGCGTTTGCCTGGCTCATCACGCGCTATCATCAGCCCATTTACAGCTTGCTGGTGCGCACGGTGCGGGATCCTGCGGACGCGGCTGACCTGACGCAGGAGGTTTTCGTCAAGGTTTTTCGCGGCATTGGAGGCTTTCATCAGGAGTCTTCGCTTTGCACGTGGATTTACCGGATTGCACTGCACGAGGGACTGAATCAGCGCCGGTGGTGGTCTCGTCATAAACAGCAGGAGGTCACGCTGGAAACCGAGACATGGTGCGGCGATGGCGAGGAGCCATTGCGCCTGAAAGACATGCTGGAAGACCCCGCCGAAAAGCCGGATGAGATGTACTTTCAACGGGAGACGCGGGAGAAGCTGGAATCGGCGCTGCTGAAGATTCACGAACCTTTTCGAATGGCGGTGATTCTGCGGGATGTCGAGGGGTTTTCCTACGAAGAGATAGCGGAGATGCTTGGCGTGAACGTCGGCACGGTGAAATCGCGCCTGGCGCGTGGACGCAATCAGCTTCGCCAGATTCTTGTCCACGCAAGCACACACGCGACCTGTTTTGCTTCCCATCCCGGAGTCATGCGTAGCCAGGAGGCATCATGACCCTGCATGAACTCTGCGGCATCATTCGTTCCCACTTCAGTGAATATCTGGATGGTCGCCTGCCTGGTCGGGAGATGCAGAAGATCAGCAGTCATCTCGATCATTGCAGCGGCTGCGCGCAGGAGTTTCGCGAGCAGGAGGCGTTGCTGCGCGCGCTCTCGGCGCTGGGGACAACGGATACTGCGCGAAAGGCTCCGCGCGATCTGGCGCTGCGCATTCGTGTGGCCATTGATCAGGAACGACGCACGGGTATTCGCAGCCGCATTCCAGCCTGGAAACTTGCCTGGACCAACAGCGTTGGTCCGTTTCTGTTGCAACTTTCGATGGGATTGGCCAGTGCTGTTTTACTGCTGGGTTCGGTTGCGATGATGGTTGGGTTAGTCGCGCGTCCGGAAAAGGCCTCGGCGCTCGATGAACCACTGGGTGCGGCGACTGCGCCGCGACTGCTGTATGAGCTTCCGGCGGTTGCAGACGACGGATCGATGGGTAACGCCACGGTGCCGGTGGTGGTGGAGGCGTATGTCAATCCGAGTGGCCTGGTGTATGACTATCGCATTGTCTCGGGTCCAAACGACTCCCATACGCGTTCTGCGATTGAAGACAAACTGCTGTTCAGCATCTTTGAACCCGCACGCGTTTATGGCAAGCCGGTGCGCGGGCTGGCAGTGCTCTCCTTTGCCGATGTCTCCGTCCACGGCTAATGGCCCGCGTCATCTTTCTCGCGAGCATATTTTCAGGCAACATCCACACTCCCGCACAAGGATGGATTTTTGATGCTGAGTCGCCGCCAGTTTGCCTCCGGTTTCGGACTCCTGCTTCCTGCGCTCGCCGTGGAGGCTCAGCCAGGTGTGGTGCAGAACCAGACGAGTGCGCTGCCGCCTGCCTTGCAACAGATTCCCAACCGCGCAGACGAGGCGAAGCCGATCACGCTGACCGAGCGCGAGCAGCGTTATGAACGCGCGCAACAGAAGATGCACGCGGCAGGACTGGACGCTATCGTGCTTGCCGGTGGCTCGTCGCTGGTGTACTTCACGGGGATTCACTGGTGGAACTCGGAACGGCTTTTTGTCTGCGTGTTACCGCAGAAGGGCGCGCCATTTTATGTGGCTCCGGCGTTTGAAGAGGAGCGCGCGCGCGATCTGATGGCAAATGCTCCAGGAGGGAAGTTTTCCCGCGTGTACATCTGGCAGGAAAATGAGAATCCTTATGCTCTGGTGGTGAAAGGGCTGAACGATCTGGGCATACGCAGCGGAAAACTGGGGATGGAAGAGCGCGTTCCGTTTGTTTTCTCGGATGGCATTCGCGCGGCAGCGCCGTCGTTCACGCTGGCCAGCGCGACGCCGATCACCGCGGGATGCCGCGCGGTCAAGTCTGCCGCAGAGTTGGCGCTGATGCAACTGGCCAACGATGTCACGCTCTCGGTTTATCACGCCGCGTGGCAATCGGTTACGCCGGGCACGACCAACCGGCAGGTGACGGAGTGGATTGCCGCGGGCTATGAGCGTTCGGGGTTTCCGGGGGAAGCCAGTTGCCAGGTGGATGCGTATTCGGCGCTGCCGCACGGTTCGCCGCAGCCGCAGGTTATTCACGAGGGCAGTGTCGTCCTGCTGGATGACGGCTGCATCGTGCAGGGCTATCAGTCCGACATCAGCCGCACGTTTGTGGTGGGCAAGGCGACGGATCGGATGAAGCAGGTCTTCGATGTGGTGCATCGCGCGCAGAGCGCAGCGCTGGCTGCGGCGCGTCCTGGAGTGGCCTGTGGAGCGGTGGATGAGGCGGCGCGCAAGGTGATTACAGAGGCTGGTTTCGGGCCTGGATATGCGCACTTTACCCATCGTGTGGGGCACGGCATTGGCCTGGATATGCATGAGTGGCCGTATCTGGTGCAGGGCAATCCGCTGCCGCTGGAGGCAGGCATGACGTTCTCGGATGAGCCTGGAATCTATCTGCGCGGAGAGTTTGGCGTGCGCCTGGAGGATGACATGCACGTGACCGCCGATGGCGCGCGCCTGTTCACGCCGCAGAGCGCGTCCCTTGAGCAGCCATTTGCCGCGCAGTAAGTCCGGCGTCCGGGTCTCCGGTTTTCTCCGGTGCGTCGGATGGACTAGACTCGGGGAGATGTGGAAACGTGTCCAATTCGCTTCACTGGTGCTTGCTTTTGTGCTGGCGCTGAGCGCTGTCTTCTGTCCGGCTTTGTTGTCGCAGTCGAGTTCATCGTCCAGCTCATCCAATCCGCAGAACTCCGCAAATGCTGCGGCGGAATCAGGGCAAGCCTCGACTACTGGCCGCCCGGTGTATCGGCGTGAAAAATCCCCATCGCTTGTGGATCCAGACGGCCCGTCAATTTCACTGACGACCTCTGAGACCGTGTTTACGATGGCTGCGGCACTCAATGCCTGCGGTTACGATGACGGCCTGGTAGACAGCGAGCCGATGCGGCTGGAACTGCGGCAGGAGATCAACAAAGTGCTGACGGGCAGCGAATCGGCCCGCGAGAAGCGCGACAAGGTCTGTCTCTTCATTCAGCAGCACAACATGACCGGCACCATCCGGGATGTGACGCAGTACATCTCGTTGGCGCTTTATCTGACTCCGCCGCCGGAACTGGAGACTTCAGCAGAACTCACAGACATGCCGCCGGATGCGACGCAGGTGGTGGAGATTCTTCCGGCGCTGCGTGACTTCGCCGCCGCTGTCGATCTGCGCGGCATCTGGCTGACGCACCATCGCGAATACGATGCCGTGGCTGCGAGCCTGCATGACAGCCTGACGAAGATGATTCTGAGTACGAGCTATTACCTGAAGATGCCCGTACCCGGCTACGAAGGCCGCCGGTTTCTTGTTGTCGTCGAGCCGCAGCTTTCGCCCGACACGATCAACGCGCGCATTTATGGCACCGATTACGTCGATGTGGTTTCGCCGAAGCATGGCGTCATTCCGATGAATGAGGTGCGGCATACTTATCTGCATTACCTGATCGAGCCGCTGCTGCTGCAGCGCAGAGACTCGATGGATCGCTTTTTGCCGCTGCTGAAGCTGGTGCAGGACGCGCCGATCGACTATCAGTATCGGAGCAATGTCGTCTCCCTGACGATCGAGTGCCTGATCAAGGCGATTGAAGCGCGCACGATGGACACAGGGGTGACGCCGTATGTGGTTCCACCGGATGCGACGCGCGAAGACTTTGAACAGATTGAAAGCGCGAAGAATGCTGTGGCGGAAAAGATGGAGCGTGTCCGCCAGGCGCGCGTCGAGCACGACATGCAGCAGGGTTGGGTGTTCACGCAATACTTTTATGCGCAGATGGTGCAGTTTGAAAAAGATCCGGCGAGTCTCTCGGATGTGATTGGAGAGATGGTCTACAGCATGGATGTGGAACATGAGTCGCACGTGATTCGCCATATCGATTTTGACAAGACGGTGGATGCGGACGTGCTGAGCCGCAGCAAGCCGCGGCAGCTTCAGGGGCTTGATCTGGCGGAAGCGCATCTGGAAGCGGGAGACAAGAAAACAGCGGAGAGCCTGGCGCGTACGGCTCTGGCCAATCCATCTCTGGTGCCTGGACAGGGCGTTGGCCGTGCGGACTTCATCCTGGCGCGGGTTGCCGTGATGAGCGGCCAGCCGGAGCAGGCGATCGACAATTTTCAGAAAGCCATCTCCTCCTCCAAAGAGCCGCGCATCGCCGCATGGTCACACATTTATCTGGGGCGAATGCTTGATCTGAGCTGCCAACGCGAGGAAGCTATCGCAGAATACAAAGCGGCGCTGGCGGTGCGTGACGGTCAGCTCGATACCCGGCTGGCGGCAGAGCGTGGCATCAAAGCTGCCTATGCGGTGAACGGCCATAGCTGCGAGGTGGACAGCAGCGGCGACGCTCCAGAGCCGCCGCCTGCTGCAAATCCTCCGTCCAGCGCCTTGCCGCAGTCGCCTCAGCCGATTCCTGAAGTGACACCATCGCCAGCGCCGCAGTAGTGCGCACGGGACGAAAGCGACAGGGCAATGGGAGTGTTGATGGAGCAGTCTGAGAGCCGGATGAAACTGATTTTTTTCACAGGAGAATACACGGATGCGCGTCGGTTATCCCGCTTCTTTCACGTCCGATCTTCTTGCCTTGCTGCCTGAGGGGATTGAACTCGTTCCCATCCCTTCACACCCGGAAGAGGCGATCGAGATCGATCTGTGGATTCCGCCTCCGGCGCCTGCGATCGGTCAACGTATCTGGCCTCATTTGCGTGGTGTTCGCATTATTCTGAGCCTGATGGCCGGGACGGACTGGCTGATTGCGCTGGCGCCGACCGGCGTGACCATCTGCAATGCTCAGGATGCGCACAACATTCCGACCGCGGAGTGGACCGTGACCGCCATTCTCGCCATGCTCAAGTATTTACCGTGGTATCACGAGTTGCAACGCGCGGCTGACTGGCGCGGACGCGTGCAGATTCCTGAGGTGTATGCGCGCATTCACGATGATCCTGCGCCGACCTTCCCGCCGGTTCAGCAGGAAGAACTGCACGGCAAGCGTGTCCTGCTTGTGGGCTATGGTTCCATCGGCAAGACGATCGAAAAGCTCATCCTGCCTTTTGGTGTGGAGATGACGCGGGTCGCCCGTACTGCGCGTACGGAACCGGTTGCGGTGCACCCCGTGAGCGAACTTGACGCGTTGTTGCCACAGGCGGAGATTCTGATTCTGATCCTGCCGCATACTGCGGCTTCGCACCAGCTTATCGCCGCGCACCAGCTTGCGCTGCTGCCGCAGGGAGCGCTTGTGGTCAACGCGGCGCGTGGTCCCATTGTGCATACCGATGCGCTGGTGGATGCGCTGAACGCGGGTCGCATTCGCGCCGCAGTTGACGTCACCGATCCTGAGCCGCTGCCGCCGGAGCATCCGCTGTGGCGCTGTCCCAATCTGCTGCTCACTCCGCACGTCGCCGGCATTACGCCACGCTCGTCTCCGCGGGCTGTCGGGTTGGCGGCTGAGCAGATTCGCCGCCTGCTGCGCAACGAGCCGCTGCTGCACGTCGTTCACACAGGACACTGACGGCGGATGCGCTGTTCTGTCGGCTCAAAATAGCTATACACAAAACAAAACCGGGAGCCATGATCGGCTCCCGGTTTTGCATGGTTGGTTCTCGGCTCACCTGGTCGCGCCGCCGTCTTCGGTCTTGTGGATGAAGGCTGCAACGTCGTTATGAAACCTGCTCAGCACGGTGTCGTTCACATAGATCATGTGCCCTGCAGGGTAGTAGTGGTATTCGATATTCTTCTGCAGATCGGCCGGGATGGGCAGATGGAGCATCTCGAATTTTCCTTCGAAGAATGGCGTTGCCAAGTCGTAGTATCCGCCGGCCACCAGCACATGCATTCCGGGATTCGCCTTCATCGAGTGCGCAAGACTGGGCATCACGTTCTGGCCATCCTCGGAGTTGCGAAACTGCCAGCGGAAATCGGGATCGCGATAGGCGCTGGGTTTATAGGTCTGGCTTTCGCCATACTTCAGCGTTCCACGGAGATAGGCGTTGATGGCGGCAGTGTATGCCGAGGAAACTGCATTGCTTTGCGGATCGTACTGCGTCTGCTCGCTGAGCGGATCATAATCTGGCCCGGTGTAGCGCGTGTCCAGGCGTCCCGTGGATGTGTCCGTTGCGTCCAGCAGCATCTTGGAAAACGCGCCGCCCTCCACGCGCAGGTTGCTCTTCAGCAGATAATCGACCGGCAGTCCCGTGTAGTTGTGCATCTGTTCGGCGACCTTCTGCCGCTCGGCATCCGGCAGCGTTGCGCCCTCCAGCAGCGCGTGCATGTAGTCACCTAGCGCCCACTGCTCCACTGCGGGAAGCAGCGCATCCAGGGTTGCAGGCGGATTGGGCAGCTTGTGGTGGAACCATGCTGTGGCCGCGTAGGTGGGCATTGCAAGCGCGTATGCCTGGTCTACGCCGGGGTTCAGCCTCGGCTCGTCCACGCTGTTATCAAAGCTGAGAATCGTCGAAAGCAGGATGACGCCGTTCAGGTCGATGCCATGAAGGTCTGCGCTGAGCACGGCACTGCGCGGCGTTCCGTAGCTTTCACCCATCAGATATTTTGGCGAATTCCACCGGTTATATTTCGTGAGAAAGCGCCGGATGAAACGGGCAAAAGCCTGCGCGTCCGGATCGATTCCATAAAACGCCTTGCCTGCATCCTTGCCGAAGACACGGCTGAAACCAGTGCCGGGCGCATCGATAAAGACCAGGTCGCTGGCGTCGAGCAGACTGAAGTCGTTGTTGGCGACCGTATAGGGCGCGCCTTCGGGGTGTTTGGTGTCTGCCACCTGGACGCGCCTTGGCCCGAAGCAGCCCATGTGCAGCCACATGGTCGAGCTGCCCGGTCCGCCGTTATAGAGAAATGCGATGGGACGTTTTTCTGCGCCTTTTTTGAAGTAGGCAACATAGAACATGCGCGCCGTCGGAGCGGCATCCCTGGCGTCTTTGGGAGCCGTTGCGGCATACTCGGGCAGCAGCTTGCCGTCCAAGCCCAGTTGCGCGTCCGTTGCTTCCGTGCCGCCGACGGTGATCGTTCCCGCTACTGCGGTGTAGGCGATCGTCTGTCCGCCCACGGTCACGGTTCCATCGCTGGTTGAGTCCATGGTCATCATGGGCGGCCTGGCCGCTTCGTCCAGTTTGGCTGCCGGTTGCGCCCATGCTCCACAGATCGCCAGGCTGACTCCCGCAAGAGCCAGCCCGCAACGCATCGTTTGCTTGAACTTCGTTTCGCTGAATTTCAACTCATCTCCCCGTGCCGCAGTTGCAGACAAGATCGAGTCTAGAGCATTTTCGCTCAATGTCTATACAGACAGATAGTTGTTCGTGTGGCTTTTCATTGAGGAAAAGCCACGCCGAAAGAATTTCGACTGCAAGCAATGGCAGCGAAAACGATCGAGCGCAGCCGAGAGGCGCTTCGGCGTGGTGTGCGGGGCGTCAGAATCGATAGGCCACGTCCAGCCGTACGGTTGTGGGAGCGCCGAGATGGACAAACGTATCGCCGTAGCTTGCTCCGGTATCTTTCCAGTAGCGTTTGTCGAGGATGTTATCCCCGTACATGCGAATGGTGACTCTTCCATTTTCGCCGCCCGGAGTATAGCGCGCGCCGAGGTTGAAGAGGTTGTATCCGCCGACGCTGACGCGGTCGTCGCGCGTGGCGAACTTGCGCGTGGTCAGGCTCCAGCCGGGCATCAGGTGCAGCCCCTGCAGGTGGAGCGCCCACTTTTGCGGAACCACAATGTCGGCAAAGAGGTCTGTCCGCAGATGCGGCTGGTTGATGACCTGTTTTCCGTTGAACGAGGGCGTCTCGGATCCGTTGGAGATGGCCGAGATGGCCGCCGCGGTCGCCGACAGATGAATCCAGTTGTTGACCACGCCCTGCGCGCCCACTTCCACGCCGTCGTGCGTCTCATGGCCGGCGGAGATGAAGCTCATGTCGCCGGCCGCGTCCGTCACCTGGGGATAAAAGAACGGAGCGCGCATGCGGAAGAGGTCGCCGGTCATCAGCAGTCTGCCGAGCCATTGGTACTTGACACCGACCTCTGCCTGGCGCGTGAAGAACGGCGGCAGATAGAATCCGCCGGCCCAGAACGGTCCCTGTGGTCCCAGCGAAAGCATCACGCTGTAGTTGCCATAGAGGGTGAGGTCCGGCTTCGGATTCCAGGTCGCTGCATACTGCGGCAGCCACAGCAGTTTGTCCGTGACCAGCTCAGTTGTACCCGTGCCATTGGCCGTCGATTGGCCATAGTTATGATCCCGCAGCGAGGTAAAGCGACCGCCGGCGATGAGCTGAATGTGACCGGGCATCTCCATCCGATCTTCCAGCAGCAGCGAGCTTTGGTGATCGTCCTCCCACAGCACCACTGGCCCGGCGCTCAGGTCCGCCGTCGAGTCAGGGTAAACGATGTTGTTCTGGAAGATATTTTCGCTGCCGATGTAGGCGTATACCGCGCCATCCTGCACCGTGGAAGGCGCATTCGCCGGCGGTGGACCGGGAAGATTCACGCTGCGGAGAAACAGTTCGCCACCGAGCGCGAGTTGATGCCGCACTTTGCCGGTCACGACCGTTCCGAGGGCGACTGCCTCAGCCACGGCGTCGCGCCGCAACTCGCCCGGATCCCGATAGTCGTAGATGTCGTAGGTGCCGTCCGGGGCAAAGAAATACGGCGGCGGGCCGGTTGGTCCCTGGTTGCAGACCGCTTCGTAGTAGCAGCCGTAGGGGTAGATCACGTTGTCGTCGATCAGCGACTGGCTGAAGCTGACGGCTGCAAATCCGCGCCAGTTCCTGCGCCATCCCTGCTTCCCGTAGACGGTCTCCAGACGCGCGTCGGTGTTGAAGGTGTCGAAGGTATTCGGCTTGGACCAGGGCTGCTGGCCGAGCATCGTGGAGGGATAGACGTGATAAGGAACCACGGCGCCGCCGAGCAACTGATAGCCGGCCACGGAGTGCTGCACCAGATGCTGATATTCAAAGTCACCGGAGAGCGTGGTGAGATTTGTCAGCTTCCAGTCGCCGTCAAAGGTCGTCCCGCCGAGGACGCCGTTGGCATCGTTCACATAGGTGTGAATGTTCTGGCCGATGAAGTGAAAGAGCGTGCCAAACTGTTTGCGACGCCCCAGCAGCCAGCCCAGCTCCAGGTCCCCATATTCGCTGCCACGCTGGTCCGTTCCCAGGTCCAGACTTTGGACGGCATGGGGCGTTTGCGTCACGTAGTTGATCAGCCCGCCGGCCGTGGTCACGCCACTTTCCACGCCCGCAATGCCTTTCAAAAACTCCACGCGTTCTTTGTTCTCCAGCGGAACATCCTGTTCGCCGGCGATCGTCAATCCGTTGATCTCCAGCCCTGTGGCCAGGTCGATGGTGAAGCCGCGAATCTCAAAGTCCCCGTAGTAGCCGACCGGCGCGTAGTCTTCGCCAATCGAAGCATCGTTTTTCACCACGTCCGAGAGTACGCGGTTGAACTGGTCCTTCATCAGTTCTCGCGTGACCACGGTGGCCGAAACGGGTGTCGTCAGCAGCGGGCTGCCGTCGAGCGTGCCCACCTGGACCTGCTCCGGCAGGTAGGTGTCTCCGGCTTGCGCCTGGACCAGGACCGTTGTGGTCACGGGCGCAATTTTTGCTGCTGCCTGAACCGGTTTCTTTGCCTGTTTCTTCGGGGCATTCGCTGTCGGCGTTTCGTTTCCGGCGGGCGCAGCCGTCTGGGCGAGTGCTCCGCTTGACCACGCAAGCAGAGCGAGGCTCGCCATTACGCACGCGGCGCATGCTCCAGCGTGGCATCGGGTATTTTTTTTCGTCGTGGTGCAGTTTGCTTTGCTGCCAATCATCGCTTCCTCACAATCACACTTGAGGAAACAAGAGGCGCCTTGCACTTCGGGTCGTGCCTTGGAACGGGCCAGTGCTTTTGCAACAGCGGCCGTTCGTTCTTCCGGAAACTTCCCACGCCGGCATTATCCGGTTCGGGTGCGAAGGGTTTTTTCTCAGCCCCGCTTGCGCGGAGCACCCCTGTTTCGTCTGACCTGAGTCTATCTTCATCCGGGCAAGTAAAATCTTG
>JAJZHE010000192.1 GCA_021804655.1 Acidobacteriota bacterium | reverse complement strand
GCCGCCAGAACCGTCGATGCACTCGATCGGGCGATCGCAGACCTGCTCCCCTCCATCACCGCAAACGACGCCACAGCATGGTTCAGACTTCCACTCAAATATGCACACCTATAAGAAAATCTCTCTAGAACGCGACCGCCACCATGCTGACCAGAATGAAGAGCATCAGGATCACAATCCAGCGGGCAATCCACCAGAGAAGCGCTGCAATCACGCCGTGGATGCGTTTTGTATGTGCAACGAGGACAAGACCGATGGCGAGTAGGAGTATCGACCATACGGTAAAGAGATTGATGGAACTGACGACGGCGTAGAGCGCTTTGGGAGTGGTGGCTGGATTGAAGTAATAACCGAGATCGGCGTAGCCAAGGTTCTTGAACTGGACCGAGTCCAGAGCGTGACCGAAAAACGGTTTCACGGCCAGGGGAAGAAAGGAAATCAGGCCGGGCAGGTTTGAGTGCCAGACGACGGCATTCATCTGGCGGAAGTTGATGTCAGCGTGAAAGGCCAGCCGGAAGATGCTGAGCAGGAGCGCGGCTTCGATGGCGCGATAGAGCAGGATGAGCAGCGGCCCGCCGATCCAGGAATAGCGAACGATACGCTGGATGGTCGTTTCTAGCTTTGCGCGCTGCGCTGGCGGCATGCTGGTGAACTGCCAGGCCTGCGGATTCGGATGTTGAAGGGCTTTTTGAAAGGCTTGATGCGTGTCGAAGTGAGCGAGCGAGCCGAAGTAAAAGAGAAAAAAGACCGCCATGGTGAGCAGAAACGGCACCCACCAGGTGGGGCGGCGTGCCAGGGAGTCGAAGACGCGCGTGGGGCGAAAGAAAACTCCCGCGAGACAGGCAAGCGGGGTAAGCAAAGGAGTCGGTGGCGTGGGTGCTGCGGGCGAGTTGGCTGGCTGCGCGAAGTCTGCTGGGTCAGACATGTCGTGTCTCCTGTTCCAGTTGAAGAGCGTTCCGCGGGATGGGCTGTGGTGGTTGCTGAGGCGAACAGCAGATTCGGTGCGGGAAGGACAACAAGAAAAGCAAGGGCAGAAGCAACGACAAAAGAAGAAGCAGATTCCCTTCGGGAATGACAACCAAAGAAGCAAGAGCAACAGCAAACGCAAGGGCAACAGCAAGGGCAAAGACAAAAGCAACAAGAAGAACGGTGCCTTTTGGCTCAGGAGAATGCGGCGCTAGAGGCGACGCCGATGAGCACGAGGACGATCCACCAGCCGAAGACGGCGAGCAGGCCGCTGCTGCGTTTGGTGCGTGCGACGATGGCGAGGCCGATGCCCATCAGCACGATCGTCCAGAGCATGACGGCATCGACCGAGGTGGCGAGGGTCAGGAATGCTTTGGGCGTGTCGGTGGGGCTGAGGTAGTAGCCGAGGTTGGTGCCGGCGGGGTTGTTGATCTGGAAGCTCTCCGGATCAAGGCCGACGAAGAGGGCGAGGATGGCGAGGAGAAACTTGATGAGGCTGGGCAGGCCGGCGTACCAGGTGACGGCGTAGACCTGCCAGAAGTTGGCGCGACCGCCGAAGACGAAGTTGATGGTGCCCAGCAGGACGGCGGCCTCGATGGCGGCGAAGAGCAGCGCGAGCAGCGGCATGCCGAGCCAGATGCCCTGGGTGACGGAGGCGGCGATCTTCTCGGAGTTGGCGCGCTGCTCCGGGGTGAGATGTTCGAGTTGCTGCGCCTGTTTCGGCGCAAGGCGCAGGCTATTTTCGTAGACCTGATTCCAGCCGACTTTGGCTGTGACGGCGAAGTAGAAGCAACACATCACGACGACGGAGAAGAGAAACGGCATCCACCAGGAGGGACGACGCGCGATGGACTCAAAGACGCGGGTGGGGCGGTGAAAGACGCCTGTGACGCAGGCGAGCGGCGAGAGTTCGGGGGTGGGTGCCGGGATCGGTGCTGAACCTGGTTCGGTCACGTGGAGTCTCCTGAGGTGGGCTTGAGATGGAATTCGGAACTGGACCGCGCTTGGAGGACAAGCGAATTGTAGCGCGAAATCGGGTTGTGCAAAGCTTCGTTTTTTCGTGATGGGGCAATTACCATCGAGAGAGGCCGTGTGGAGTGGGAGATTCGGCGGGATTGCAGGATTTGAGGGAATTGGACAAAGCATGAGCGAGGGCATGGCGCGTCTGTTGACGATGAAATTTTCCGAGGCGTTTGCGCCGGGCGCGCGGCAGGCCGTGGAGACGTGTCTGCGCGTGGAGTCCGACGAGAAGGTGACGCTGATCTACGATCGCGTCTCGGAGGAGATTGCCGCATCGCTGGCGGCGGAGCTGCAACGCGTGGGTTGCCGCTGGAATGGCTTTCTGCTGGAGGATCTCGCGCCGCGTCCGCTGGACGGGATGCCGGCGGAGGTGCTCGCGGATATGGAAAGCTCGGACGTATCGATCTTTGCCGTGACGGCGCAGCGGAACGAGCTGAAGAGCCGGATGCAGATGACCGATGTGGTGAACCGGCGGCGCATGCGTCATGCGCATATGGTGAACATTACGCCGGAGATCATGTGCCAGGGGATGCGGGCCGATTATGCGCGCGTGGACCGGCTGTCGCAGCGAGTGATGGAGCGCGTGACGCGGGCAAAGCGGATTCGCGCGACGACGGCTGCGGGGACGGCGATTACCGCGGAGCTGAACCCGGAGTACAAGTGGCTGAAGACGAGCGGGATCATCAGTCGGGAGAAGTGGGGCAATCTGCCGGGCGGGGAATGCTTTACCGCACCGGGCGAGGTGAATGGCCGGTTTGTGGTGGATGGGGTGGTGGGCGACTGGCTGTGCGCCCGCTATGGGCTGCTGACGGATGCGCCGCTGACGATCGAGATTGCCGGGAACCGGGTGGTGAGCTGCGCGAGCGCGAACAAGGCTCTGGAGGCGGATTTTCGCGCGTATATCGCCACCGATGAGAACTCGAATCGCGTGGGCGAGTTTGCCATTGGAACCAATGTGGGCGTGGAGCGGGTGATCGGCAATATTTTGCAAGATGAGAAGTTTCCCGGCATACACATTGCGTTTGGCAATCCGTATGGGGAGCACACCGGTGCGAAGTGGACCAGCGGCACACACATTGACGTGGTGGGACTGGGATTCAATATCTGGGTGGAATCCGAGGCGGGCGAAGAGCAGATTATGCGCGAAGGGCGCTTTCTGATTGAAGGGTAGCGCGCGGAGATGGATTTTCCGGGAGAATCTTCTGCGGAATCTGCAACAAATTGGGACAAGGAGCATCGAACTGGTATGACCACGAAGGACACTTTTGCGAAGAAACGGCTGGGCAACTCGGACCTGGAGTTGACCTCGATTGGCTTTGGCGCCTGGGCGATTGGCGGCGGGAACTGGGAGTTTGCCTGGGGACCGCAGGACGATGAGGCGTCCGTAGCCGCGATTCATGCGGCGCTGGACACGGGGATCAACTGGATCGACACGGCGGCGGTGTATGGGTTGGGCCACTCGGAGACGATTGTGGGCCGAGCGGTAAAAGGGCTGAGCGAGAAGCCGCTGATCTTTACCAAGTGCTCGATGCGCTGGGATGCGGATCGGAAGATTTATCGCTCGCTGAAGGCGGCGAGCGTGGCCGAGGAACTGGACCAGTCGCTGCGGCGGCTGGGCGTGGAGGCGATCGACCTCTACCAGATTCACTGGCCGAATCCGGAGGCGGAGATTGAAGAGGGCTGGGCGGAGCTGGCGCGGCAACAGAAGGCGGGCAAAATTCGCTGGATCGGCGTCTCCAACTTCAACGTGGAGCAGTTGAAGCGCGCGCAGGCGGTTGCGCCGGTGACGAGCTTGCAGCCACCGTATTCGATGCTGCGCCCGGCGGTGGGCGAGTCGATTCTGCCGTATTGCCTGGAGCAGGGGATCGGCGTCATCAACTACTCGCCGATGGTGAGCGGGCTGCTGACGGGACGGATGACGGCTGAGCGCGTGGCGCAGATGCCCGCCGACGACTGGCGGCGCAAGGCAGTCGAGTTCAACGAGCCGCGGCTGAGCCGCAACCTGCGCCTGGTGGAGCTGCTGCGGGAGATTGGCAAACCGCACGGAGTGGAGCCGGGCGTGGTGGCCGTGGCCTGGACGCTGCACAATCCGGCGATTACGGCGGCGATTGTGGGCGGACGCAGCCCGGAGCAGGTGAAAGGCCTGGCGCCGGCGCTCGGCTTCCGTTTGCACGACGAAGAGTACGCTCGGATTAACGCGTTTCTGGCGGAGAATCCTGTGGCGTAAGCGCGAAAGCAATGGGAAAAACAAACAGCCCCGGCGATGGCCGGGGCTGTTTCATGTGGAATGGAGGACGGCTTACATGGCGGCGACGAAGGTGGGAAGCTGAAGCGCGGCATGCTCCTGGAGGATGCGCGTGAGGCGGGCCGACATCATGACGTAGGTCTCAGCCGCGCGCCAGGCGTTGATGCGCGCGCCGGCGGAGACGGAGTGGAGACCGTACTGCATGAGAGCCATGAGGACGCAGAGGCGAATCTGCATGGCGTCGGTGCGGATCGACTCCAGCAGAAGCGGATCGACGGGATGTTCCGGCGAGGCGTTCTTTGCGGCGAAGTCGGCCATCTCCAGCAGGACGCGGGCATTCTGGTGC
>JAJZHE010000041.1 GCA_021804655.1 Acidobacteriota bacterium | reverse complement strand
CGTTGCCCTTGCTTTTGCCCTTGCCCTTCTTGTTGTCATTCCCGCAGGGAATCTGCTTCTTCTTTTGCCTTTGCCCTTGCCTTTGTTCTTGCTGTTGCCTTTGCCCTTGCCTTTGTTCTTGCTGTTGTCTTTGCCCTTGCCTTTGTTCTTGCTGTTGTCTTTGCCGTTCTTGTTGTCATTCCCGCAGGGAATCTGCTTTTGCTTTTGCCCTTCCTGTTGTCCTTCCCGCAAAAAATCTCCCCGCGCTTCTCCTCGGCGTTCTCAGCCAGCGCCATCCGCCACCGTCCGTGGCGCGCAAAGCGCGCGTCTGCTGCATGCAATGCCTTCGCACTGCGTTACCATCGATACGAATGCTTGCGCACACCATCGCCGGCGCGCCGCTTTCCTGGTGGATCGGCTTCCACGTTGTCGTTCTGCTGCTGGTGCTTGGCGATGCGCTGCTGCCCGTCGGCACTTCCGATCGCCGCAAGACCGCGCTGTCTCTGGTTTCCAGTATCACGATCGCGCTGCTCGCGCTGGCCTTCGCCTTCTGGCTCAACGCGCGTCAGGGGCGTCAGCCCGCGTTGGAATTTATCAGCGGCTACGTTGTTGAAACCTCGCTCAGCATCGACAATCTCTTTGTCTTTCTGCTGCTCTTCCGCAGCTTCGGCCTCGGACCTCGTGACCAGCGCAGCGTCCTGCTTTGGGGCGTCGGCGGAGCCGTAGTCCTGCGCGCGCTGTGCATCGCCATCGGCATCACGCTACTGGCCCGTCTCTCCTGGATCGAGTTCCTCTTCGGTGCGCTGTTGCTGGTCGCCGCGCTGCGACTGCTCCGCGAAGATCCCGCGCGCGAAGCGATTTCGCCTTCGTGGCTGCGCCGCCTTCAGCAGCGTTCTCCCTCACTGCTCTGGGTCATCCTCGCCGTCGAACTCACAGACCTGCTCTTCGCCGTCGATTCCATCCCCGCCGTCCTCGCTCTCTCTCACAATCCCTTCGTCGTCTACACCTCGAATATCGCCGCCGTCCTGGGTCTGCGTTCGCTCTACTTCGTTCTCGCGGATTTGCTCGATCGGCTGCGTTTCCTTCACCTCGGCCTCGCCGTGCTGCTCGCTTTTGTCGGCTGCAAAATGCTGCTCAACCACTGGATTCAGATTCCCGTCACGGCTTCACTCGCCACGCTTGCTTCCATTCTTCTGGTCACGGCAGTCGCTTCTGCGTGGTTTCCCGCTCCGGTTCATCCGCGCAAATGATCGCCAACCGCCCATTTCCGTCCTATCTTCGGTGCCGTACACTGATCGGGTGCGGGATTCTGACGCCCAGTGCGCGAATTTCTCCGGAGGGTATGCAGCATGAAAAAGATCGGTGTCCTTTTCGGCATGGAAAACAGCTTTCCGGGCGCGCTTGTCGAGCGCATCAACTCCCTGCGCATCGACGGCATTGTCGCTGAATTTGTCGAGACCGGCGCAGTCCATCTCAACCAGCAGCCGCGCTACGCCGTTCTCGTCGATCGCATCTCCCACGACATCCCCTTCTATCGAGCATTTCTCAAGCACGCTGCCCTGCACGGCACGGCCATCATCAACAATCCGTTCTGGTGGTCCGCCGACGACAAATTCTTCAACTACTCACTGGCCGCAAAGCTCGGCGTCGCCGTCCCGCCCACCGTCATCCTGCCCCACAAGCGCCATCCCGAGGGAACCACGGATCGCTCCATGCGCAACCTCGAATATCCGCTCAACTGGGATGCCGTCTTCGAGTACGTCGGCGAGCATGGATTCATGAAGCCCGTTGACGGTGGCGGCTGGCGCGATGTCTATCACATTCACTCGCGCGCCGAGTTCTTTGAAGCCTATGACCAGTCTCGCGACCTGTGCATGATGTATCAGAAGGCCGTCGATTTCAACGAGTACTTCCGCTGCTACGTCGTCGGCCAGCGCAAGGTTCACATCATGCCCTACGACCCGCGTCGCCCACACGCCGAGCGCTACATCCAGCATCCGCCCCGATACGACAAAGAGCTGTTGAAGCGCGTCGAGCAGGATGCGCTCAAGCTCTGTCGCGCTCTCGGCTACGATCTCAACACCGTCGAATTTGCCGTGGAAAACGGCATCCCCTATGCCATCGATTTCATGAACCCGGCGCCCGACGCCGACCTCCACTCCGTTGGTGAAAAGAACTTCGAGTGGATCGTCCGCGAGGTCGCAGCGCTGGCCATTGAAAAGGCGAAAAAATCGCCGGTCGAGATCAAGGAGCTGCGCTGGTCTGGTTTCCTCAATCCCGATTCGCCAGCGGTAAAAAAACAGCCCGCGAAAAAGACCGCTCGCGCTCGCGCGAAGACTTCATCAAGGAAAACTGCTGCGCCGAAAACTGCTACACCGAAATCCGCTTCTGCGCGCAAAGCCGCTGACTGACGCACGGAGCTGGCTCGTTCCTCCCGCAATGAGAAATCCCTGCGCCGCACTCTTCGCGACGCAGGGATTTTCTTTTGCCGCGCACTTCCGGTCAGAAGGTGAAGATCGCCTGCGCATAGATGCGCCGGACCGCAGAGCCATTCGAGTACAATCCGGTCGCCATGCTTTGGGAGTGCCCGAAAAGATCCGGCTGATTGCCCAGATTTCCCGGCGCAATCACCGTTCCGTTCGGCCTGCCATAGTCGTGATTGTTGAAGAGATTCAGCGCCTGAATGCTGAAGTTCAGGTGATATTTCCTGTCCACCTGCGGCCCACCGAAGATCCCCGGTCCGCCAGGTCCGGAGAAACCGCCACCGCCAAAGCCGCCGCCTGGTCCGCCACCTCCACGGCGGCCGCCGCCGGGAAATCCGAAGTGCGCGGCGCTGGTCGGCTTCGGTCCCACGGCAAATTCCTTGCTGATGCGCAGGTTGAAGGCGACAGCCGATGGCCCGTTCCCCGCGTTGTTCTGGATCAGCGCTTCACCGGGCGAGAGCGTTGGCTCCGTGTCCAGGCACCCATAGGTGGTCTGCTTGTAGCGCGTCGAGTTTACTGTGCAGTCCGAGGTCGGCGCCAGTCCGGGGCGATGGACCAGGAAGGTGTCGCCATAGGGATCGTTGGGCAGCGTGATGTTGAATGGATGACCGGAGCGCGCCAGCAGGAATGGATTGAAGCGAATCCCCCACGGCCCCAGATAGTTCGCAATCACAAAGACGGTGTTGCGCGCAACGAAATAGGCGCGACCATAATCCTGATGCAGATTCAGCGAGTTGGACGCGGGTGAGACGCCATTGGTCGTCACCGTATCCGTCGCAGAACCGTCCGAATCCGCAATGCTCAGCGTATAGAAGCCAAAGAATCCAAGCCGCGGATTGACCTGCGCCCGCGCATTCAAAATCATCTGATCTTCCTTGAAAAATCCTTCGCTCAGATACTGGTAGATATTGCCCTGCGATGGCTGATATGTCGGAAAGTACGGCGCATTCGCGTTGATCTCCACCAGTTGATGATCGCCCGTCGTATGCAGATAGGTGAGCGTCCCTGTCATTCCTTTGGTGATCTGTCGCTCCAGGCTTCCTGCGAACTGTTGCGCATACGGCGAGTGATAGTTCGGCGTCACCTGGTCGATGGTGCGCGTCGTCGGCTGCCCGATGTCGCAAGCCGTCGAATTGAAAGTGGACAGGCTTTGCGAGAAGCAGTTACCCAGCTCGGCCTGCGTCGTGGCGCTGTTGTTCTGCACCACGTACCGCAGCTCTTCCAGCGAGCGGTTGATGCGCAACAGACTCTCAATCGTGAATCGGTCATAAAATATGCCATATCCGGCACGCAGCACCGTTTTCGACGGCTTGCCGTGCTTCCCATCCAGCGCCCATGCCAGCGAAAAACGCGGAGACCAGTCGTTGTGATCCGAAACATGATTCTGAGCCTCCCAGCGCAATCCGCCGGAGACCGTCAGCCGGTTGCTCACGCGCCAGTCGTCAGAGGCCCACAACGCGCCATCAAAGACATTGGCCAGCGCATTCTGATTGCCTGTGGAGTAGGTCAATTGGATCGGTGCAGCAGCCGCGGGCGTTGTTTCCGCGTTGGTGAAATCAGAGTTTTGCGCAAAGTAAAAGCTTCCATTGAAACCGGCATTCGAGAAATTCGCATCGCGGAAATCCCGCGCGCGAAATCCGAACTTCACCGCATGCGCGCCCAGCGAAAGCGTCGAGATATTCTGCAACTCCAGTTGGTCAAAGTGATCGTGGCTGGACTGCTGCGACGAGCCGCCGGCTGAGAATGCGCCCTGCTGAATGATCAGGTCCGGCGCCGTGCTCACCGGCGTCTGTGTCGAGATCGATCGGTTGTACTCAAAGCGCGTCTCGTTCACAAAGTGATCGTTGATCACCTCCGTATCGCCAAGCTGAATCTGATTGAAGTTTGCAGATGTGGCGAATGCCAGCGTCGGAAGCTGCGTCGCGCTCAGGCTACCCTGGATATTGTTGTGATAGAACTGATACCGCGCCGTCAGCGTATTCTTCGCGCCGAACTGCTGATCCAGCCTGGCCGTCACATTTGTGCGCACATGCGGATTGTTGATCGTTCCGCTCACGCCCACCGAGCAATCGCCGGTCGCCGAGCACGGCGCGTCATACGCGCTCAGGTTGTTGATGTTGCGATGCTCGGCAGAGACGAAAAACGACGAGTTCTTCTTGATCGATCCGCTCAGCGTGCCGTTGTACTGGTAGCTGTAGTACGACGGAATCGGCGTCGTAATCAAAGGATCCGCCGTGTTGAACTGGCTCGGGTTTCCCTGGATGAAAAACTGCCCGTGAAGCTGGTCGGTGCCGGGCTTGGTCAGAATCTCGATGCGTCCATAACCCAGCCGATCGTACTCCGCCGAGAACGGATTCTGGTTCACGCGAATCTCGCGAATGGATGACTTCGGCGGAAGCTGTCCGCCGGCAAATCCGTCAATGTAAATCTGCCCGCCATTCGGCCCGGCCGAAGGCCCCGCCAGCGCGGAAAGTTCGTTTTGCAGCTCCGTCGGATCGTCCGAAAGCGCATCGATGTCTTTCCCCGTGATGATCACGCTGTTGGCATTGCCTGCCGCCTCCGTGCTCACCGTCGGCGAATCGTCAGTCACCACCACGCTCTGTTGCGCGGTTTGGATCGCCATCGCGATATCGATCTTCTTCGACTGGCCCGCCGCCACCGTAATCGGCTGCGAAGCAAACGGTGCAAAGCCATCCGCCGTCGCCATCACAACATACGTTCCCGGTGGCACGCCGTGCAGTTCATAGTTGCCACCCGCATCCGCCGTTGCCCGCGCAATCTCCTTGCCCTTGGCGTCATTCACTGAGATGGTCGCTCCCGGAATCAGCGCTCCGGTCGGGTCCGCGATCTGCCCGTGAAAGGTCGCTCCGCCGTCGGCTTTGCCGGTTGCCTGGGCACCCGCCACGCAAGCCATCACCACGAAGATCATCAATGGAAGCAGAAAATATCTCAGCTTGGAATTCACACAGTCCTCTCATATCCGGTGCCTTGCCGCACCGTTCGTCATCACTTCAATCTTGTTGCCGTATCCTGTCTGCCTTCACTGTGCCGACGATGATGCTGCATCTCCGCCGGAACCCATACTCCAGCCCGCCATCAACGCATTCTGCGCCGATGCCGAAGACTCCAGCAGCGGCTCCACGCCCGCCAGCAGCGTAATCGCCGAGACATCGTTGTCCCCCGCTGTCGCCACCAGCATGATCGCCTCGCCCTTGTGCAGGTCGTGCGTCTGGATCACCGTCGCCTGACGGATCATCTGCTGCGGATTCATGGCGCCGACGGCTCCAGCCGCCCCATGCGCTCCTGGCCACATGTGCCCGGACGAATTGCCCGCCGCCATGCCCGCTCCCCCGCCGCGCTGCCATGCTCCCTGGCCGCCAGCCCCAGTCGGTGCCGCCCCAGCCGGTGCTCCCCCAGCTTTTGCTCCCGGCGGTCCACCCGCCGGTTTCGTCATCGCTGCAATCTGCTTGGCCGTTTCGTCGCTCAGCTTCTTCATCTGCGTCGTCGGCAGAATATGAACCGTCACATTCTTCTTCGTCATCAGATCGCGCAGCGTGATCGATCCATCTTTCTCATTCACCCCGCTGATCTTCCCGGCAATGTTGCGAAAGCTCCCTGAAACCACTTCAAGCGCGGTCTTCTCCGTCCCGCTTCCGTCCAGCAGCGCGCGCAGTTGGTCCCCGGCGTGAATCGCCGTAATCGGAGCCGCCGTTGCATGCGCATAGTCCACCGAATCCGGAGCATATCGTCGCAGCGATGTCGTCGGCGTTGTCTTCAGCGTCACTTCCTTTGCCGCCGCGCCAGAGGTAATCACGATCACGCCGCTGGCTGTGTCCACACTCTTCACCAGCCCGCCCACGCCATGCGTCTGCCACTCCATCTGCTCTGCGCGCTGCTTGGCCACAATCGCCGCATGGGGAATGTCGATGACCGAGACCGCGGTAAACGGAGAAGCGGTCCCTGCCGCCAGCCGCACCAGCACGCGATCCCCCACGCCCACATCCCCCACCGCAATTGGCTGCGCTTTGCTCAGGTCCTTGTCGCCCGGAGCCACGCGCACCAGCTTCACGCCATCGGGAACCGTCACCGCATACACGACCCCGGCATCGGTCTTCACGCTCATCGTGCCGCCGCTGATCGTGCTCACCTCTCCCACCACATGCCCGGGATTGGTTGGGGCCGCTGCCTGCGCCGCTGGGCGCGGACGCGCACCGGAGACCGCGGACACGGAGCACAGAACGCTCACCAGAGCCGTGCTCAAAATCCATCGAGAAGAATTGAATTTCAGACTGGACATACCGTTCGCTCCAGATTCGTTGCTATCCTTCGGCTTCGTTCGCCGCCGCCGTTTTCCATGCACCCATTTGTCGAAAATCTGCGGCAGGCTAATCACTTGACGCATCAGGTCCGGAAAAAGTTGATTCGCTTCATTCCGCAGTGGATATTCTGGCGTCTCGAACAAACAGATAGTCGCCCGAAGGGCTTGGTTTCACCCCGGTCACCCGCCGGTTATGCACCAGAATCGAATCCAGATACCACAGATTCTCCACCGGCAGGTCCTCCGCCAGTTTCCTTTGCACCTGCACATAATCCGCGCGCCGCTGCGCCTGTTCCGTCACGCGGCTTGCCTCGTCCAGCAGCCGGTCCACTTCCGCATCGGAATAGTGCTCGCGATTGGCCCCATGCGGCGGCATCCGCGCCGTCGAAAACGCATACGAAAAAATATCCGGCTGCTCGTTGCCGCCAATCCACCGCAGCGAATACATCTGGAACGCACCGCGCGTAATATCGGCCAGAAACGTCGCCGTCTCCATGCTGCGAATCTCCAGCGCAATGCCCACCTCGGCCAGTTGCTGTTGCAGCGCCACCGCCAGCAGACGCGTGCCTTCATCCGTGCTCGTCTTCATCGTCAGCCGCAGTCGCACGCCATCGCGCCCCGGCGAAAATCCCGCCGCATCCAGCAGCGCCCGCGCCCGCGCCGGATCATAGTCGTACCGTTTCACCTCATCGGTATACGCCCAGTGCGTCGGCGGCAGCAGGCTCTCGGCCAACTGCGCATGTCCACCCAGCAGCGTCTTCACAATCAGCCGCCGATCCACCGCATGCGCAATCGCCGCGCGCACCTCGCGCCTGCTCAGCGCGGCATCGCGCAGGTTGAAGGCCAGATACTGCACCTCCGTTCCGCCCGTCTCCTCCACCAGGAGCGACCGATCTTGTTTCAGCACCGGCAACATATCCGAGGGCAGGGAATTGCTCGCCACATCCGCCGCGCCCTTGCGCAGCTCCAGCGCGCGCGTCGTCGCATCCGGAGCCACCTCAAATCGCACACGCTTCACCCCATCGCCCGCCACCGGCCCGGCAAACGGATTCCGCTCCAGCGCCACATCCTTGTCCATCTCCTGGCTCACCAGCCGAAACGCGCCCGTCCCCACCGGATGCCGCCAGAAATCCGCCCCGCTCCCCACCGGCACAATCCCCATCGCCGAGGACGAAAGATTTCCCAGCAGAAAGTTATCCGGCGTCTTCAGACGAATCCTCACCGTCCACGCATCCGGTGCATCCACGCCTGCCACCGAGTTGTAGCTCGCCGCCTTTGGCGTCAACACGGTTCCGTTGCGCATCGACTCCAGCGTCCACACCACATCCGCCGAGGTCAGCATGCGTCCATCGGAAAAACGCGCACCATGCCGCAGGTGAAAGATCAGCGTCAGCGCGTCCGGCTGCTCCCAGCTCGTCGCCAGCGCCGGCTCGAAGTTGAAGTGCGCATCGCGCTCGACCAGTCCGTCAAAGAGCAGCGGATCGATCCGTTCCGACTGCGCATCCGTGCCCACGCGCGGGTCCAGACTGTTCGGACTGCTTTCAATCAGAAACACCAGCGTTCCAGGATCGCGCCGCGCCGCATGACACCCGCTCAGCGCCGTCAGCAGCGTTGCCGCCAGCGGGGTGCCGACAACGGCCCACAGCCGCTTACACATACGTCACCTGACCCAGCATCACCGCGCGCCCGGCTCCCGTCGCCGTCGGCAGATTGCCCGGTCTCCGATGCCACGTCTGCCAGGCCAGCAGCGCAAACGCCATCGCCTCTTTTGCCTCTGCCGGATATCCCATCGCATCGCTTGTCGTCACTTGGCAGCCCATCGGCTCCAGCCGTTCCCGCAGCATGTGCATCAAGGTTGCATTTCGCGCGCCGCCGCCGGAGACCACATAATCCACCACCGCCGTGCCCATCTGCGGCTGCGCAAATCGCCGATATGCCTCCGCAATCGACCACGCTGTCAGCGCCGTCGCTGTCGCGACAGCATCCGTATCGCGGTCGCTGTACTTGCGGCACTGCGCAAGAAATCTCTCCGCAAACTCCCGTCCAAATTCCTCGCGTCCAGCGCTCTTCGGCGGTCGCCGATTGAAGAATAGCGCCCGCTTCGACGCGCGCATCACTTCGTCCAACACCACGCCGCGCGCGGCCACGCCCCCATCCGCGTCAAACGCGCGTCCCAGCAACCGCTGCATCAGCGCGTCAATCACCATATTGCCCGGACCCGTGTCGAAGGCCATCACCGCGCTCGGCTGCGCCCCAGCCGGAATCGCCGTCAGATTCGCGATGCCGCCAATGTTCTGCAACACACGCGCGCGCTGCGCGCTTTGGAAGCAGAGATAATCCGCCAGCGGCACCAGCGGCGCGCCCTGGCCGCCCGCCATCATGTCCGCCGGACGAAAATTCGACACCACCGGAATCCCCAGCCGTTGCGCCATCACCGCCGCTTCGCCTGCCTGCCACGTACACGCAAAGCTGCGCTCCAGAAATCGCTCCGCACGTCCCTGGTGATACAGCGTCTGCCCATGGCATCCAATCAGCTTCACCGCGCACGGATGCGCGCGCATCGTCTTCTCCACCGCTTCGGCATACGCAATGCCCAGCCGCCAGTTCAGTCGCGCCAGTTGCGCCGTCGTCGTGCGCTCCGCGTTCATCGCCTCCAGAATCGCTCGCCGCATCGCAGGCGAAAATGGAAAGCCCTCATGCGCCACCAGCTTCACGCGCACACCTTCGTCGCCGCCGCGCGCGCTCATCTTCACCAGCGCCACATCGATCCCATCCGCTGAGGTTCCACTCATGACTCCGGCCACAATCATGGCCGCAGGTTTTCCCACACTTGCTGCCTGCCGTCGAGTTGCGCTTCGAGCGGTCGTCATCATGCGGACTCCTGCGCCGACTCCAGTGCCGATTCCAGTGCCGATACGCGCGCGCCAAAGCGCAGAATCGCTTCGCGCAGTGCGGCGATTTCCTCGGCAGCCGGTGCGGCGCTCACTCCACCGCCAAACTGTTTTCTGCGCCAGGCAGCCACGCGTCGCGCCCGCCGCATCACCAGCCCGCGAAAGGTCTGCGACTGCTCCGCTTCCCGCAGAATCGCCTCAAATCCACGCAAGATCAGCTCTGCGCTGTGGCAGACCTCGATCACATCCATCCCCGCCGCCAGCGCCGTCACCGCGGCTTCTTCGATCGGTCGCGCATGCAGCACGCCGCCCATCTCCATATCGTCGGAAAAAATCAGCCCGCGATAGCGTAGCCGTCCGCGCAACACCGTCTCCATCCAGAACTGCGACTGGCTCGCCGGCGTCGCGCCACCCTCTGTCTGCGGATACGCCGCATGACCCACCATCGCCATCGGCAGCAGCCTTCCAAGCGCGCGATACGGCTCCATGTCTTCGCGCATCATCTGCTCAAAACTGCGCTCAATCGCCGGCATCTGTTTGTGCGAGTCCAGCGTCCCTCCGCCCAGCCCCGGAAAATGCTTGCCACATCCCGTCACGCGCTCGCTCTTCAGTCCCTTCAGAAATGCGCGCGCATACGCTGTCACCTGTTTCGGGTCGCTCGCCGCCGCCCGCGTTCCCAGAATCTCCCGCGACTCCGGCAGTTGCAGATCAAGCACCGGCGCCAGTGTCGTATTCATTCCATACGCGCGCACCGCGCGGCCCACCAGCGTCCCGTGTTCGCGCGCCAGTGCTGCGTTCTTCCGCTGCGCCACCGCCTGCGCCGCGGGCATCGGAGCCAGTGCGTCGCGCAGCCGATCCACTGTCCCGCCCTCCAGGTCTACGCAGCGCATCGCATCGTCCGCGCACAGCGCCGTCGCCGCGCACAAAAGCTCCCGCGTCTGCGCCGCATCGCAAATGTTGCGGCGAAAGAGAATGATCCCCGTCGGACGCACCACGCGCAGCCACGCTGCCTCCATCGCGCTCAGCTCCGCCGATTCCACGCCCACCACCATCAGGCTGCCCACCGCCGCGCGCAGGCTCATCGTCGCCTTCACTTGCTCACCTCCGCTCCACCGGCTTCGTTCAACTCCTGCTTCAGTTCCTCCAGCAGGTTCAGCGCCTGCAGCGGCGTCAGCGCATTGATCTCCGTCGCGCGAATCCGATCCACGATCCGTTGCGAAAGCGGCGTGAACATCGTCATCTGCATCGGCGCATTCTCCTCCACCTGCACGCTGCGCCGCTCCTGCTTCTCGTGCTGTCGCAGCACGTGTCGCGCCCGCTCCAGCACAGCGCGCGGCAACCCCGCCAGCCGCGCCACTTCAATGCCATAACTCTTCGACGCCGCGCCCGGTTCAATCGCATGCAGAAAGGTAATCCGACCCGCCGTTTCCTTCACCGCCACGCGCAGATTTCTTGCCCGCTCCAGCGTCTCGGCCAGCATCGTCAGCTCGTGATAGTGCGTGGCAAAGAGCGTCCGCGCGCCAATCTCCGCATGCAGAAACTCCACCGCCGCCCACGCCAGCGAAAGTCCGTCAAAGGTCGCCGTGCCGCGCCCCATCTCGTCCATCAGAATCAGCGAACGTCGCGTCGCCGTATTCAGAATCGTCGCCGTCTCCGTCATCTCCACCATGAACGTCGAGCGTCCGCGCGCCACGTTGTCGCTCGCCCCGATGCGCGTAAAAATCCGATCCACCAGCCCGTAGCGCATCGCGCTCGCCGGCACAAAGCTGCCCATCTGCGCCATCAGCACCAGCATCGCCGCCTGTCGCAGATACGTGCTCTTGCCGCCCATGTTCGGCCCCGTCATCAGCAGCAGGCTCGGCCCTTCCGCGTGCAGATACAGATCGTTCGGGATGAACCGCTCCACTCCACCCGAGCGCATCGCGTGCTCGATCACCGGATGCCGACTCGCCTTCGCTTCCAGCACAATCTCATCGCTCAACTGCGGACGCACATATCCACGCTCGCTTGCATTCTGCGCAAAGCACGTCAGCAGGTCCGCTTCCGCCACCACTGCTGCACTTGTGCGAATCCTCGACGCGTTTGCCAGCAGATTCTGCCGCAGCGCGGCAAAGAGCATCTTCTCCAGCTCGATCGAACGCTCCTGCGCGCTCAGTACATCGCGCTCATACGCCTTCAGCTCCGGCGTCGTAAAGCGCTCCGCATTCACCAGCGTCTGCTTGCGCTCATAATCCGTCGGCGCCAGCGTCAGATTGCTTTTGCTGATCTCGATGTAGTAGCCAAAAATCGAGTTGTAGCGCACCTTCAGCGAGCCAATTCCCGTCCGTTCCCGTTCCCGCTCTTCAATCGCCGCAATCGACTGTCGTGCATCGCGGCTCAGCCCGCGCAGCCGGTCCAGTTCCTCATGCACACCTTCAGCAATCACGCCTCCATCGGCCAGCGTCAACGGTGGCTCGGCCACCAGCGTCGCCTGCACCGCGGCCACCATCTCCTCCAGCGGATCAAGCTGCTCGGTCAGCCGCTGCCACAGCGCTGCCTGCCATCCCGCCATCTGTCGCCGTACCTCTGGCAGATGGCGCGCGCTGGCCGCAATCGCCACCAGATCACGCGGTCCCGCGCTGTCCAGCGCCACACGCGCCAGCAGCCGTTCCAGGTCCAGAATCCCGCGCATCGCCTCACGCAGCATCTCGCGACGGATCAGATCCTCCATCGACTCGGCCACCGCTTCGTAGCGCGCTTCAATCGCCGACGCCTCCGACAGCGGACGCAGAATCGTCGTCCGCAGCAGCCGCTTGCCCATCGCCGTCACGCACTGGTCCAGCGTTCGCCACAGCGTCGTCCTCTGGTCCTGTCCGCTCACCAGCGTCTCCACCAGCTCCAGGTTGCGCACCGTCACCTGGTCCATCTGCAACCCGCCTGCACGCTCCACAAATCGCAGCGTATCCAGCGGCGCCGCGTCCATCTTCTGCGTCGCCTGCACATAGTGCACAATCGCGCCCGCCGCCGCCGTCGCCGCCGCATGCTCCGCCAGCCCAAAACCCTCCAGCGACTGCACGCCAAGCTGCCGTTCCAGCGCTCCGATCGCATGCTGCGCAGACCACACCCAGCCGTCCAGCCGCGTGCGCGCAACGCCTGCCTCCAGCGCCGCATCCACCTCGGACGACTCCGGCATCTCGGCGTCCAGCAGCACCTCGCTTGGCTGCGCCTTCTGCATCTCGTCCAGCATCGCCGCCAGCGCGCCTGCGCCTCGCTGCTCCATCGCCACAAACTCGCCCGTCGAAAGATCCAGCAGCGCCAGCGCCGCAGCCTCTGCCGTCACCCGCAGCGCGGCCAGATAGTTGTTCCGTCCCTGCTCCAGCGTCGCGTCCACCGCCGTTCCCGGCGTGAAGACGCGCGTCACCTCGCGCCGCACGATCTTCTTAGCAAGCTTCGGATCCTCCATCTGCTCGCAAATCGCCACCTTGAATCCCTTGCGCAACAGCCGCGTCAGATATGTCTCCGCCGCGTGATACGGCACGCCGCACATCGGCACCGCGCGCTCCCGGTCGCGCGCCGTCAGCGTAATCTGCAACTCCCGGCTGGCCGTGATCGCGTCTTCATAGAACAGCTCATAAAAATCGCCCATGCGAAAAAACAGCAAGGCATCCGGATGCTCGCGCTTGGCGGCCATATACTGCTGCATCGCCGGCGTCAGTGCTGCCGATTCGCTTGCTCGCCCCGTCTCAGGAGCCTTCAACGTTGTCCCATTTTCTGTCACGTTTCCAATCCCGCTTCAACCGACTCCGGCCCCGCGCGATCACCATCGCAAACCCTTTTGCATCGCGTGTGACAGAGGTCACAGTATACTGTCCAAGGGGCAAACTACTCTCTTGACAGGCATGTATCTGGTTTGGCTCAGAGTCGCGACGGTCCTCTACGCAATTGCGAGCCTTGCGGCACTGCCCACTGTTCTTTACTCCTATCCGCGCTGGCGACGCATCTGCATGCCCACAGCCGTCCTTGCCTTCATCTTTCACTTCGTCTCCGCCACAGAGATGCTCGGACTCGCGCACCGCTGGCTGCCCGTCGGTTACGGCGAAATCGAATCGCTCCTCGGATTGCTCATCGCCGCCATCTTCCTGCTGATTCGCGCCATCTACGGCACTGTCTCTTTCGGCATCTTCGCGCTTCCCGCCACATTTCTGCTGGTCTTTGTGCCTGCTCTGGGCACCACGCGTTACACCTTTCCCTCGCCCGGCGTACGCACCGGCTGGCTGGTCGTTCACATCGGTTTCCTGCTCGCGGCCTACGCCTGCCTGGCCTTCAGCATGGTCGCCAGTTTTCTTTACCTCGCTCAGGAGCGCCACATCAAGCAGCACTTCTCCGCGCGCGGCAAATCTCCATCCGTTTCATCCGGCAGCCTGATGCGCGACTGGCTTCCGCCGCTCGATACGCTTGAACGCATCGCCCACTCCACGCTGCTCTTCGGCTTTCCCTGCATGACGCTGGGCCTCTTTGTCGGCTCGCTGCTCGCTCAGGAAAGCGTCGGTCCGGCCTATTTCTTCGATCCCAAAGTCCTGCTTTCCTTTGCCATGTGGATGCTCTACGTCGTCCTTCTTTACATCCGCCGCAGCAACGGATGGCGTGGACGCAAAGCGGCATTTCTCTCCAGCGCCGTCTTCCTCGTCATGATGCTCGTCTGGGCCGCCAATCAGTTCAGCCAGGTTCACAGGTTCCCCGTGCCATGAATCTCATCCTGCTCGGCATCAACCACAAAACGGCCCCCATCGAACTGCGCGAGCGCGTGGCCATTCCCCGCGATCGCCTCGCAGAAACGACGCGCCAGCTTGCCGCCGTTACCGGCATCCGTGAATCCATGATCCTCTCCACCTGCAACCGCGTCGAGATTCTCGCCGCCGCCGACTCGCCCGATGCGCGCATCGATCACTTCCTCGCCGAGCACTTCGCCATCGATCCCGTCGAACTCGCGCCTCACATCTACCAGTTTCATGATGTCGCCGCCGTTCGTCATCTCTTCCGCGTCGCCGCCAGCCTCGATTCCATGGTCATCGGCGAGTCGCAGATTCTCGGTCAGGTCAAGGATGCTTACAACGCCGGGCGCGAAATCGGCGCCATCTCCACCGAGCTTGAGCCGCTGCTGCAATCCGCCTTCGCCGCCGCAAAAAAAGTCCGCTCGGAGACGGAGATCGGCAGCACCACCGTCTCCATCGCCTCGGTCGCCGTCGATCTCGCGCGCAAAATCTTCGGCTCGCTCAACGGCAAAACCATCTTCCTCGTCGGCGCCGGCAAGATGAGCGAACTCGCCGCGCGCCATCTCGTCGCTCATGGCGCCAGCACCATCCTGCTCACTAACCGCACCCGCGAACGCGCCGACGCCATGGCCGCTCACTTCACCGTCTCCGTCCGCCCACAGGTCGTCGCGTGGGAGTCGCTGCACCAGGCCGCCAGCCAGGCCGACATCGTCATCACCTCCACCGGCGCACCCCATCCCATCTTCACCCGCGAACACGCGCATGGCTTCCTTCAAAAGCGCCGCAACCGCCCCATGTTTTTCATCGATATCGCCGTGCCGCGCGATGTTGAACCCGCCGTCAATCGCCTCGAAGGCATCTTCCTCTACGACATCGACGATCTCCAGTCCGTCGCTGCCGCCCACCTCGCCGAGCGCACCCGCGAAGCCGCCGACGCAGAAGCCGTCATCGCCGCCGAGGTCGAGCGCTTCCAGCAGCGCCAGCGCACCGTGGACATCGCTCCCGTCATCGTCGCGCTCCAGCAGCGTGCTGAAGAACTGCGCCTTGCCGAGATGCGCCGCATGCACGCCCGTCTCGCCGCGCTCACGCCCGAGCAGTCTTCCGCCATTGAAGCGCTCTGCCGCTCCATGATCAACAAGCTGCTCCATCCCACGCTTCAGGCGCTCAAACACGCCGCCCGCACCGGCGACAGCGACCGCATCGCCGCCATCCGCGCCGAGTGGTCACTGCCGGAAAATCCTGCCAGTGAGCCAACTCCCACTCCCATCGAATCTCCCGATCTCGTCGCCCTCTCGCGAGGCCATTCATGATCCGCATCGGCACGCGCGGCTCCCAACTCGCCCTCTGGCAGGCGCATCACATCGCAGCCCTGCTGCGCGCCGCCGGTCACGCCGTCGAACTGGAAGTTATCCGTACCACCGGCGACCGTCTGCAGGAGGTCACCTTCGCCGAGGTCGGCACCAAAGGCATGTTCACGCTGGAAATTGAGCAGGCGCTTGCCGCAGGACGCATCGATCTCGCCGTTCACAGCCTCAAGGACCTTCCCACCACACTGCCCGAAGGCTTCGTCCTCGCCGCCACACCCGCGCGCGTCGATCCCCGCGACGTGCTCGTCTCCGTGCATCATCGCTCGCTTGCCGATCTGCCCGCAGGCGCGCGCATCGGCACCAGCAGCCTGCGCCGCCGCGCACAATTGCTCGCTCACCGCCCCGATCTTGAAACCGTCGAATTCCGCGGCAACGTCGATACGCGCCTGCGCAAACTCGCCGAGGGTCAGGTGGATGCCATCCTGCTCGCCGCCGCCGGCCTTGACCGCCTGGAAAAAACCGACTGGCTCCGCGAGCGCATCGCCCCGGAACTCATCTGTCCCTCTGCCGGCCAGGGCGCGCTCGGCCTGGAAGCCCGCGTCGATGACCCCGTCACGCTTGCCGCTCTTGCCTTCCTCGATGATCCCGCCACGCGTTTCGCCGTCACCGCCGAGCGCACCGCGCTGGCCGCTCTCGGCGGCGGATGTCAGGTTCCCGTCGGTGTTCACTGCCGTCCCACCGCTTCGCTCGGCAACTCCGCCGCCTCCGGTTGGCAGATGCTCGCCGTCGTCGCCCATCCCTCCGGCCATCCGCTGCTCCGCGCTCAATCCTCCGGCACAGACCCTGTCGCGCTGGGTCGCGTCGTCGCCGACCAACTGCTCGCTGATGGTGCCGCCGACTTGCTCGCGCAACCCGCTTCATCCGCGGCTGCGCACCCGTGAGCCGCTCGATTCAGGGCCGTCGCATCCTCGTCACCCGCGCGCCCCATCAGGCCACCGAACTGAGCCACGGCCTGCGCACTCTCGGAGCCATCCCCGTCGAAGTTCCCGTCCTGGCCATCGCTCCGCCGGAAAACTTCGCCTCGCTGGACGCCGCGCTCCACTCGCTCGCCAGCTTCCACTGGATGGTCTTCACCAGCGCCAACTCCGTCCGCGCTTTCGTCGCGCGCGCGCTGGAACTCGGTCTGCCCCATCTGTTTCCGTCGCTTGCCATCGCCGCCATCGGTCGCTCCACCGCTGCCGCTGCCCAACAAGCCGGTTTCACCGTCGCTCTGCTTCCCGATCAAGCCGTCGGCGAATCCCTCGCCGCCGCGCTTGCCCCCCACGTACATGGCCAGCGCGTTGTGCTCGTCCGAGCCTCCATCGCACGCGACATCGTCCCGGATGCGCTTCTCGCCGCCGGTGCCGATCTCGCTCTCGCTGAAGCCTATCGCAACGTCATTCCCGAGACTTCCATTCCACTGCTCACGCAGGCCGCGGAGCAGGGAATCGACGCCGCCACCTTCACCAGTTCCTCCAGCGTCACTCACCTCGCCGCGCTGGCCACCGACGCCGCCATCCCGTTCCCGCTCGTCGCCGTCCCCGCCGTCTCCATCGGACCCATCACCTCCGCCACACTGCGCCAGCACAACTGGCCGCCCGCCGCCCAGGCAACAACCGCCGACATTCCCTCACTCCTCGCCGCCGTTCAATCCCTCTTCCCCCAGCAATAATCCCCACACCGGGAATCAGATGTTACTTCTGCCGTTGTCGTTGCTCTTGTTTTTGCTTTTGCTCTT
>JAJZHE010000191.1 GCA_021804655.1 Acidobacteriota bacterium | reverse complement strand
CTTCGTTCATTCTCATGCAGCGCGCGCACCCGGCTGCCCTTGTCGTTCAGGTTGCCAAAGGTGATCGCCGAAGCCGGGCAAGCCTGCTCGCAGGCCGTCACAATCTCCCCGTCCCGCACCGGACGATTCTCCTTGTCCGCCGTGATCTTCGCCTCTTGAATCCGCTGCACGCAGTAGCTGCACTTCTCCATCACTCCGCGCGAGCGCACCGTCACGTCCGGGTTGCGCATCAGCTTCAGGCTCTCCGTCTCATAGTCGCTGAAGAGCAGGAAGTTGAACCGACGCACCTTGTACGGGCAGTTGTTCGAGCAGTAGCGCGTGCCCACGCACCGGTTGTACACCATCGTGTTCAACCCCTCCGGCGTATGCACCGTCGCCCCCACCGGACAAACCTGTTCGCACGGTGCGTTCTCGCAGTGCTGGCAGGCCATCGGCTGGAAGTGCGCCTTGGGAGCCGACAGATCGCCCTCAAAGTACGCGTCGATCCGCAGCCACTGCATATTGCGCCCGATCCGCACCTCCTGCTTGCCCACCACCGCGATGTTGTTCTCCGCGTAGCAGCTCACAATGCAGGCGTTGCAGCCGGTGCAGCTATTCAGGTCGATCGACATCCCCCACGCATTGCCCGTCGAGTAGTCCCAGTTCGGGAACAGCGTCAGGTCGCGCTCCACCTTCGGGTGCGTCTCGCCTTCGTTGGCAAATCCAGGATTCGACTTGTACTCGCTCAGCGTCGCCTCGCGGATAATCCCGCGTGTCAGCGCTTCGTCGGCTTCCAGCGAATTGTTGCCCGTCCCTTCGCCGCCGGCAAACTTCCCGCGATGATCCTGGTAGTGGCTCTTGGTCACCGCAAAGCCCCAGCGACCGTCCATCTTCTTCAGGCTCGCGCCCGTCGCCACCGTCATCGCCTCGCTCGTGCGCACCAGCCCGGCGTTGAAGCCCGTGCCCGATCCCACGCGTCCGGCCATCTCCCGGCCAGAGCCAAGATACGCCGTAATCGTGTTCTCCGGCTGGCCCGGAAGCACCAGCACCGGCGCCTTCACCGCGCGGCCATTCACCCGAATCTCGACGATATCCTGCTCGGCCAGCCCGGCCCGCTCCATCGTCCCTGCGCTCATCAGCGCCGCGTTGTCCCAGCTCAGGCTGGTCACCGGCTTGGGCAGCTCCTGCAGCCAGCCCACATTGGCAAAGCGTCCGTCATAGATCGTCGGATCGGGCCGGAACTGCACCTCGATCACGTCCTTGCCTGCCGGAGCCGGAGCGTTCAACGCCGCCACCGTCGCCGTCGCCGAGGTCGGCAGCGCCGAGCCGTCCAGCCAGCCCGCATGCAGCGTCTTGCGCCAGTTCATCTCAAAGTCGCCAGACTTCGACAACACCGGCTGCCAGGTCTCACGCACCGCGTCATAGGCCGACTTCGTCGGCTCCTCCAGCATCGCCTGCACCACCTCATGCGCCGTGTGCGACTCATACAGCGGATCGATCAGCGGCTGCACCACGCTCACCGTCCCGTCATAGCTGCGCGCGTCGCTCCAGCTCTCCAGGTAATGCGAAGCCGGAATCTGCCAGTCCGTCTGGCTGCCCGTCTCGTCGGCGTGTTTGCCCAGATGCGCCGTCACCTTCGCACGGCTCATCGCCTGCTTGAAGTTCAAATCCGCCGGCGCGTCGTAGACCGGATTGGCGTTCAACATCACCAGCCAGTCCACCTTGCCCGACCACAGATCGTTCACCAGCGATTTCAGCTCCGCCAACTGCACCGTCGGCAGCGGATGCACCGCGTCGGTAAACAGGACCGTCTTCCCATTGTTGCCCAGCGCTTCATTGATGCGCAGCGCCAGCGAAAGCACCGCCGGATCCTGCTGCTCTCCGGCGATCACCACGCTGCGGCCCGCATGCGCCTTCAGGTCTGCGGCCACAGCCTTCAGATACTTCGTCTGCTCCGCCGTCCAGCCATAGCTCGGCGCCGCCGTCGGCACACCCAGTTCCGCGGCCAGCGCCGCGGCAAAGGCCGGAACCTCCGTCGTTCGCAGCGCCAGGCGATGTTCCGCCTTCAGCCCCGTCGTCGTCGTCGTCGATTCCACGGTATACAGCCGGTTCATCGTCGCGCCCTGCGCGCCCTGCGCCAGCTTGCGCCGCTCGCTGTACTCCCGCGTCAGCTTGTGAAAACCGGGAAAGCTCGATCCCGACAGAAAATCCGCATCCAGCGACAAAATCACATCGGCGTCCGTAAGCGAATACTGCACGTCTTTGCCGCCCAGCACCGTCCGCGCCGCATCCCGGTTCACCGGGTCATACTGCACCAGCCGGGCCTTGGGATAGAGCGCCTGCGCTTCCTTCCACTGCCGCGCCAAGGTCGGCGAGGTCACCGTCGCGCTCAGCAACACCAGCCCGTCGCCCCCATTGGCCTTGGCGGCAATCAGCTTCGTCCGCCACGTCTCCATGAACTCGGTCCACTCGCGATTCTCCCCGCGATAGGTCGTCTTCTGCGCGCGGTCCGGGTCATACAGGTCCAGCAGCGTCCCCTGCGTATACGCATCCGAGGCGCCTTTGTTGTAGCTGTGGTCCGGGTTCCCGTCCACCTTGATCGGGCGGAAGGCATCCGACTTCACCAGCAGCGGCACACTCCCCGCGGCAAACGGATACGCCGTCGCAAAGTACATCGACTTGCCCAGAATCAGGTCTTCCGGAGCCTTGACATACGGATAGATCGGTTCATCCGGCTGCTTCGTGCAACCCGCCAGCCCGGCCATCGCCATCGATGCGCCCATCAGCTTCAGGAAGCCGCGCCGCGAAACCGGATCCACCCACTCCTGGGCCGCGTCCGGAAACTCCTTCAGCACCGCCTGCTCAAACTCCGGCGATCCCGCCAGCTCGTCGATCGAGCGCCAGTACTTCTTGCCCTTGACGCCCGCCAGCGTGCGCCGCACTTCGGCCAGCGTCAGGCCAGCCGCCTGCTCCGCTGCCTGCATGGCCACCTGTCCGGCCGCCTGTCCCTGCTCGTTGCCTGTCTCCATCGCGCCTGCCCCTGTTTCCATCTTCCCGTCGAGCGTTCCGTCTGGTTCCCTATCACTTCGTGCAGCCAAATCGCTTGCAACCAACCCTGGCCCTTACTTCTGCCCTTGCTTCTGCCCTTACTTCTGCTTTTGCCTTTGCTTCTGCCCTTGCCGTTGCTTTTCTTGTTGGCCTTCCCGAAGGGAATCTGCCCTTGCTTTTCTTCCTGCCCCGCCCAAATCTCAGCGGTGACACGTCTCGCAGCTTGCCAACTGACGCGGCGGACGAATGTGGTACTGGTCAATCAGAAAATCGCCCAGAGCCTTCTGGCTGGTGAACTTCGTATACGAGGCCGGCACGACCATCCCGCCGCCTGCCATCGCGCTGCTGCCCTGCGGCATCTCCAGCGACGCCGACGTCGTCGTGCTGCCAGGGTTCTCCGTCACGCAATGCACGCTCTGCGCCGTCGGCACGCCCACCTGCGCGTTCGCGACCGAGCACCACACCGGCTTCTCCTCGCTCGGAGCCTTCCACGCCATGTTGTAGATCTCGCTCGTCGGACGCAGGTTCTTCCCCGGGTTCCGATGGCAGTTCAGGCACCATTCCATCTGCAGCGTGTTCTGCTCATACATCAGCGGCATCAGGTCCACGCGTCCATGACAGCTCGCGCAGCCGATCCCCTTGTTCACATGCACCGAATGGTTGAAGTACACAAAATCCGGCAGATCGTGCACCTTGGTCCAGCGAATCGACTCACCCGTCGCCCAGCTATGCCGCACCGGCTCCAGCAGGCCCGCGTTCGTCCATATCTGCGCATGGCAGTTCATGCACGTCTTCGTCGGCGGAATCCCCGCATAGCTCGACTTCTCCACCGACGTGTGGCAGTACTGGCACTGCAAGCCCAGTCCCTGCACATGATGCTTGTGGCTGAACGGCACCGGCTGGTCCGGCCTCTGGCCCTGCCGCGTCACCCACGGCGAGCGCTGCAACTGGTTCAGCGTAACCCCCAGCGCAATCACCAGAACGCCCGTCAATACCAGGCTCATCCGGATCAACGCATTCGAGCTGCGATCGAAAATCTGTGCCATGAATCTTTCCCTGCTTCCGTTGGTCCCCGCCAGGCGCAATTCTCACCTGGCCTCGGTCTTTGCCTGAATCTCACAGCCGACACGCGGCTTTGGAGCTTTGAAGTCTTACAAGGAAGAACGAAACAATCCCTGGGATGCCCGGATCCGATAGCGCCGTCGTACGTGTGGAAATCCGGTTACCCTACGCGTACAAATATAGCAGTGCGAGGTTTGTACTGAACACACCGTACGATGCCCGACACGCCGACCGTGTTGCATCACTGCTCCCGCGAATCCAGCAAAAGAAGCGGACACAATGAGTCGTATTTGAGGGCAACTCCGGCCACAGTTCCCCTGCGTCCCAAAGGATGAGAAAGCGAGCAGGTCAAAGAGGCACAGAATATAGTCCTATAACTTGGTATCGTCCCATATATTGCGGTTTCCACCGCCATCCCGCCCCCACTGCAACCTCGCCACACAGACGCAAAATACGAAATCTTCCCACGCTCCACTTTCTGTACCAAATTGTAAAACTCCCGCCCC
>JAJZHE010000040.1 GCA_021804655.1 Acidobacteriota bacterium | reverse complement strand
GCGTCATCCCATTGGCGCAGCCAAACCCGGAGATCAATATCGCCGCCGCCATCAACCCCGTTCCCAGTCCAGGAAAGATCGTCTCCAGCACCGCCGTCCCCACGCGGTCGTCGGTGGCAAACTGTATGCCGCGCGCCATCACCGTCGCTCCATGCGGATCGCCCTTCAGCGGCAGCGCCATCAGATACGCCAGCGAGATCAGGAAGTAGATCGTCAGCACCGATCCCGTACCCAGCAGCAGTGAAAGCGGCAGGTTGCGCTGCGGATTCTTCACCTCTCCCGCCGTAAACGTAACGTTGTTCCACGCATCCGCCGAAAACAGCGAACCCACCTGCACCACGGCCAACACCACCACAGCCGAGACCATCGTCGTCCCGCCCGTGCCCGTCGTCAGCGAATGAAGATGGGTCCACCCCACGCCTTGCCACAGTCCGCTCAGGCCGCCTTGAAAATTGGCCTCGATCGCCTGCGCATGTCGCCCCACGGTCAGACCCAGCGCCACCATCGCCGCCAGTGAAAGCGCCTTCGCCGTGGTGAAAATATTCTGCACCAGCGCACCGAGCCGCACGCCAAAGACGTTCACCACCGCCAGCAGGATCACCAGCGCCAGTCCCGCCAGATTGGCCGTGTTCACGCCAATCTCCATATTGCCCAGCGCAACCGGACCCATTCGAACCACCGGCACATGCGCTATGTGCCACAGCCAGTGCTCGCTTGAAATCATCGGGAAAAACACACCCAGAAACTTGCCAAATCCCACACACACGGCAGCAATCGTCCCTGTCTGGATCACCAGAAACAGCGTCCACCCATACAGAAATCCCCACAGAGGCCCCAGCGCCTCGCGCAGATACACATACTGGCCGCCCGCTGCCGGCATCATCGCCGCCAGCTCGCCGTAACACAGCGCGCCGATGATCGTCATCACCGCCGTCACCGCCCACGCCGCTAGAAACAGCCCCGCCGACTGCGTGATGCGCGCAATCTCCGCCGCCACCAGAAAGATACCGGAGCCAATCATCGATCCGGCCACAATCGCCGTCGCGCTGAACAGCCCAAGCGTCTGCGAAAGCTGCACGCCGAAACTGGCGTCGGTTTTCTCGGTTGAAGTTGTAATCGGAGCGGTCACCTGTCTGAAGTTGTAACTGAAATGAAACAAATTGTCTTGTTCTATTTTGCAGGCTTCGATTCGGCGGCTTGTTTGCGCCGATCAGGCCACCGGTCGCGGTTCCATGAACAGTCTGCCGATCAGCGCAAAGACAACCAGCATCGCGGCGCACAGCGCGAAGACCTCGCGCACTCCCGTCACCTGAGCCAGCGCTCCAGAGAGAAACAGGCCCAGAATCTGCGCCGTGAAGATGATCGACATCACGCTGCTGCCGACGCGGCCCATCAGCTCCGGCGGCGTCTCCATCTGGATCATCGTCTGCGCGGGAATGATGATCGCCGAGACGCTGAAGCCAATCACAAAATCCCCGACGATCGTCGTCGAGACGCGCGTGAAGACGGTGAGCACCGCAAGGCCGACCGCAATTCCACCCAGGCCAAAGTAGACCAGAACGTTATTTGCCAGTCGCGCGCCAACCGTGTTCAGCAGATTGATGCCGATCAGAATGCCCAGGCCGATCATCGCGCTGGCCACGCCGTAGACCATCGTGCTCGCGTGGACGGTATCGCGCACATAGACGGCGATCAGCGGACCGAAGCAGCCCAGTACAAACATCCCCGACGCCATGGCCAGAATCACAAACAGCAGCCCGGCGTGATGAAAGATGAAGGCGACGCCCTCGCGCATCTCGCCCAGCGTGCGCTCAACCATGTTGCGATCTTCGCTGGCCGTGTGACGATGCACCTGGACCGAACGCGCAATGGCCACCGAGCCGATGAAGCTGGCCGAGGCAAAGAAGCTGACCGCGTCCAGAATGTAACAGGAGCGCGGACCAAACGAGCCGACCAGCAATCCCGCCGCTGCCGGGCCAAGAATGCGCATGATGAACATCACTTGTTGCATGAGCGCATTCGAGGAGCGCAGCCCGTGGAGCGGAACAGCCTCGCGGATGACCACTCCCTGCGCCGGGCCGAAGAAACTGGAAACCACGCTGATCGCCGCTAAAATCACATAGAAATGCCAGGTCCGCGTGGAGACGATCAAAAGCAGCACCAGCACCCCGCGCATCAGGTCGCTCGATATCAGCGTGCGTTTGAGCGGCCAGCGATCCACAAAGACGCCCGCCAGAATGCCCAGCACCGCGATCGGCAGCTGATAGGCGATCTGGACGCCGGTAATCTGTTGCGCCGTGCCGTGAAGCTGAAACGTAAGCACGCCGATGACCGCGAAAAGTGCAAGGAAATCGCCAAAGTTCGAGACAATCTGCGCGTACCACAAGCGGCGCATCACGCGGATGCGCAGCACCTCGCGCATGGAAAGGATGTGCGGCGCGCTCTCGGGCTGTGAAGCAGTGGTCGCCATTGCGGGAGTCTATCGCAGAAGCACCCTGCAAAGCGAGCCACAAAGAATTCGCTTGCAGCCCGGATTTGCTTTCAGCCCGGATACGCTTGCAGACCCGAATACGCTTGCAGCCCCGGATGCTCCCGAAATGTCGGGTGTACATCGGAGCAATCGCTGCTGCTAAACTTGCTGATTGAAAAGCAAGCCGGCCGAATCGTTGGGTCGGCCAGCCTGGCATACAGGTTCGCACCCGGAATCGCATACGGACAGCACAAGGACCGCAAAGAATCGGAGTCATGCAATGACCACAGAAGACCAGAGCGCGATGCAGGCCAGGCGAACGAATATACGCACCATCAACGATATTTTTCTCGGCCTCGCCGGATCGCGCCAGGAGCGGGTGATGACGTGGCTCGACGCATCGGGCGCGTGGCAGAGCCTGTCTTCGGCTCAGGTAGATCAGCGCGTTCGCGCTCTCGCACGCGCGCTTCAATCCCGCGGCATCCAGCGCGGCGACCGCGTCGCTATCCTCAGCGAAAACCGCTGGGAGTGGGCCGTCGCCGACTTCGCCATCCTCGCCATCGGCGCCGTCGTCGTGCCCGTTTATCCCACGCTCACCGCCGAACAGGCTTGCGCTCAGCTCGCCGACTCCGGCAGCCGCATCCTCTTCACCTCCAGCCTCGCGCATGCCCGCGCCATCAGCGCGCATCAGCACTCCACCGCCATCGAGCGCATCGTGCTCTTCGACGACTTCGACGCCCAGCCCAACGAACTTTCCGCCAACTGGGAGCGCTTCTCTGCGCTCGTTGCCGACGCGGCCAGTCTGCCGCGCGACCCGGCATTGGACGCCGAACTCGCCCGCACCCAACCCGACGATCTCGCCACCCTGGTCTACACCAGCGGCACCACCGGCGAATCCAAAGGAGCCATGCTCACCCACGGCAACATCGTTGCCAATGTCCTCGGCTCCATGCCGCGCATTCACACAGCGCAGACTCCGCGCTGCATCAGTTATCTGCCGTTACCGCATATCTTCGAGCGCATGTTCGACTACCTGCTCATCGTCTGCAACTGCCAGGTCGCCTACTGCTCTCAGATGGATAAACTGCCCAACATGATGCTCCGTTTTCGCCCCACCGAGTTCATCGGAGTGCCGCGCGTCTATGAGAAAATCCGCGCCGGCGTCGAACAGAAATCCTCTGCTTCGCCCATCAAGGCGCGCATCTTTCGCTGGGCCTTGGGCGTCGGCTCGCGCCATCGCGACACCGTGCTCGCAGGCCAGCGGCCTTCGGCGCTCAGTTGGCGACTTGCCGACCGCCTGGTCTACAGCAAAGTCCGAGCTGCTTTTGGCGGATGCGTCAACAACTTTATCTCGGGCGGCGCTCCCTTGGGCCTGGAAACAGGTCTCTGGTTTGCCTCCGTCGGCATCGCCATCCTCGAGGGCTACGGCCTCACCGAAACCTCGCCCGTCATCTCCGTCAACTATCAGGGCGCCAGCCGCATCGGCACCGTCGGGCTACCGCTCGACAATGTAGAGTGCCGCCTGGCTGCCGATGGCGAACTCTTCGTCCGTGGCGCGTCCGTCTTCAAGGGGTACTGGAACAAGCCCGAGGCCACGCGCGAGTGTCTCGACGCCGACGGATGGTTCGCCACCGGAGACATTGCCGCCATCGACGCCGACGGCTTCATCTCCATCACTGACCGCAAAAAAGAGTTGCTCAAAACCTCCGGCGGCAAGCTCATCGCGCCGCAGCCCATCGAAACCAAACTCAAAGCCGACGCGCTCGTCGCCAACGCCGCGCTCATCGGCGACAAACAAAAGTTCCTCGTCGCACTGCTCAGCCCCAACCTGGCCGCGCTCAGCGCCTGGGCCGCGGGGCAGGGAATCGATGTTTCTGATCGCTCCCGGCTGGTCACTCATCCGCGCGTCCTCGCGCGTTACGAGCATCTCGTCGCGGAGGTCAACCACTCCCTGGCCAGATTCGAGTCGATCAAGCGCTTCCATCTTGTTCCCGACGAGTGGTCGCTTGAAACCGGCGAACTCACTCCGAGCCTCAAGTTGAAGCGGCGCGTCGTCATCGCGCGTTATGCGCAGCAGATCGCGCAGCTTTACTCCGACGAATCCACTTCCCTCGTCGGCTAGGCTGCCCGATGCGTCGCCGCATGGAACTGCCGCCGCGTCGCCACAGCCGCTGCAAGCCCTGAAAAAACGGCGCGCCCCATGCGCCCATCATCAACAGCGATCCAAACAACACCACCGCATCGATGCTCAGCCGTCCCTGTCTCAGCCAGTAGGCATCGGGGTCCAGGTTCAGCCACAGCGCAAACTCATCCAGCGTCAGCGCCGCGCCCACGCCATAGGAAATTGACAGAATCCGGCTCATCAGGATTCCCGTTGGCGTGTGCGCGCGGCCCAGGTCCATCAGCCATCCATAGCCCACCAGCAGCAGAATCAGAATTCCCCACACCAGGTGGTGAATGTGTCGCCCGCGCACCATCACCCACGCAAACGGTCCCGAACCCACCATCACCAGATGCACCAGCAGCCGCACTCCCGCAAAGGTCAGAAAAAACGCCACCGAAGCCAGAAACATCCGCCGCCGCGGCCTGTCCGGAATCGACGACCGCAACAGATAGCCCAGCCGCGTCAGCTCCAGCAGCATCACCAGCATCCCCGCCACCGCAATGGCAAAGACCAGCAACAGATAAGCTCCCGTGTGCGGCATGACTTCTATTCAAACACCCCGGCGCCGTTCTATGGGTCAGAATCTCGAATGCTCCCGCAAACACCACGGATGGCCCGTGCGTGGGCTGCGCACCGGTTCAGTGCGCAGGCGGCGTCACGCAGAAGGTCATGCCTTCGCGGGCAGACTGGGTGCCGGGAAATACATCCTGAGCTTCGGCGAGGATGGCCTCGAGTGCATCGTCGTCGTGGGCTGGGTCGTGGTGGAAGAGTACGACCCGCGGAATGCCGGCCTCGCGAGCAACGGTGACAGCATCGCGCCAGGTGCTGTGGCCCCAGCCGTGACGTTGCTCATACTCCTGCGGTGTGTACTGGGCGTCATAGACGAGCAGGTCTGCTTTCTGAGCGATGGCGTTGAGCCGGGCGTCCGCATCCGGGGCGCCGTGTTCATGGTCCGTCGCGATCACGATGGAGTGGCGACCGTCGCTGATGCGGTAGCCCTGGGAGCGCTGCGGGTGGTTGAGGTCAAAGCTTTGTACGGCGAGTCCGGCGATCGTGCGTGTGGAGTGCTCGAACTGGTGGAACTCGAGGTGACCGGCAACCTGCTGGAAGTCGACGGGAAAGTAGGGAGCAACCATCTGGCCGGCGAGCACCGCCCGCAACTGCTCGGGTGGATGGAACGAATAGAGCACAATGCGGGCTTCCGGATGGAAGAGCGGCTCGAAGAAGGGCAATCCCTGAATGTGGTCCCAGTGAAAGTGCGTGAACAGCAGATGGATCTCCGGCAGGGCAGGGCGCGCAAGCAGATCGCGGCCGAGCGTACGAATGCCGCTGCCGGCGTCGAGAATGAGAATGGCGTCGCCGCGATCGATGGAGAGACAGGCGGTGTTGCCCCCGTGGCCAAGATTGGCGGCAACGGGAGTGGGAATGGAGCCGCGCACACCCCAGAAGGTGAGTGCGAGTGCCGGGTGTTTGTCAGCGTTCGTCATGCGGAACCGGGTGGGACTGGATGATACCGAGTTGGGCGGCGGAGGCAGGATGCCATCTCCGCCGGGTCAGGGTTGGGCAAGCGACAGAAGACGATCGCTTAGTGAACAAGCTTCCAGTCGGCATCCGCCAGCGATTCGGTCGCGCTGACGGAGTTGTAGAGGGTGGCGCGACCGAGCAGCGCGGCCTGATTGCCGGGGTCTTTGTCGAGCACATTGTTATACGCGACGACGGCGTCATACCAGATCCGATGCTGGACAAAGACAGAAGCAGGATCCGTGGCAGTGGCAAGCGCGGACTGGATAGCCGCGCGCTCGTCGCCATCGACAACCATGAAAGTGACCGGAGCCGGAGCGCCACCGAGCATGTCGTTCTCCGGCAGGATGGTCCAGCGATACGTCATGCCGGGCTTGAGCGCCGGGGCATCGGCGGGATAGGTGAGATGGGTCGCCGCGGTGGTCGTTTCATAGACCTCAATGCCGTTGATCGTGCTGATGCGGAAGGTGACCTTCGCTGCGCCGTCCGGAGCAGACCAGTAGAACGTGGGCGTAAGCGAGTATGCCTTGGCGCTGCCCGGAGCGTAAAGATGCGGTGTACCCAGATCGCGTGAGGCTCCTCCGATCTGGTTGGCGCTCTTGCCGGATTTGTTCGAGAGGTCAAAGCCGCTGAGCTTGGCGCGGACGCGGACTGGATGCGGTGTCGGTGTCTGTGCCTGCACGGCGCAGGCAGCGAACAGGGCAACGAGCAGAAGGGTTGCAATGGTGATGTGTTTCATGGTCAGTCTCCGGATGGGGCAAAACACTCCTGGGAGTGCGGGTTGGAGTGGGAGTGAACGGACGTGAATGCGTAAAAGCGCGCCTGGACGTGCCGTGTGGCCAGGGATTGGCTGATGCTGGTCATGAGGCTACAGTCTCCTTCATGGCAGCTTTGGTCGGGCGAACAGTGAAGACAGGAACAGGCTCTTCCAGACCGGCGACCTTGGCCGGGCCGAGCGGCTCGATGGTGTAATCAGCGCCAACAAGCAACTCGCGGGTCTCCTCAGAGAAGAGAATCTCGGTTTTGAAAGGCTTGTTGAGGCTTTCCAGGCGCGAGGCGAGATTGACGGTGGCACCGATCACGGAGTACTCCTGACGGGAAACCGAGCCGATGCTGCCAGCCATGAGGCTTCCAGAATGTATCCCTACACCAATACGCAGGACGGGCTGAGATGGATCTCCATGATTTTCCTGGTTGAGTGTTTCCACGCGCTCAATCATGGCCATGGCGCAGTCGAGCGCACGGCGAGCATCCTGCTGGGGCGAGCCTGCGCTGAGGGGAAGGCCGAAGATAATCATGAGGCCGTCCCCGATGAATTTGTTGAGGAAGCCGCCATGGGCGCGGATCACCTCATCCATCGCGGTCAGATAGCGATTGAGCCAGGCCAGCACCTGAGCCGGCGGCTGGCCTGCGCTGAGGGCTGTGAATCCGCGGATATCAGTGAACATGACGGTGGCGATGTGCTCTTCGCCGCCAAGGGAAAGCTCGTCGCGCCGGTTCCAGATGGTTTCGGCGACGGCTGGATCGACGTAGCGAGAGAAAAGGCCCATGAGCTGTTCGCGCTGGGCGCGAGCCTCGCGTGAGGCCAGCTTCTCCTGCGCGAATTGCAGGCCGAGAGCAAGCGGAACCGTGAGAAGCATGGCCAGCTCCGGAGCCAGGTAGGGCAGCCAGAAGCCTGTGCGGGCATAGACGACGGTGGGAACGGCAAAGCTCACCAGCATCAGTCCGAGCAGGCGGGCAACCCCATGGCCCAGCTCAAAGGCAAGCAGGAAGTAAGTGGCAGCGCACGCAGCCAGCAGGACAAAGGCAATCTGCATCCACTGCGGGGCCATGCGCGCTGTTTTGCCTTCGATCAGCGAGCGGATGGCAGCGGCGAGAATGTCGGTTCCGCCCATGCGCTCGCGCAGTCCGTCCTTGCCGGCCAGGCGGAAGAGCGGCGTGAGAAAGGTATCGCGCGCGGCATCATTGGACTGGCCGATGAGGACCAGCTTGTCATGAAAGATGGACGGAGCAAGCTTGCCGGTCAGCAGATCCCAGGCCGAGATGTGCGTGGCTGGATGTGGCCCCCAGGCGCCGATCAGTGCCGTGGACAACTCGCGGGAGTGGTAAGGCACATCCTTGCCCAGGAAGCGGGCTGCGTTCTCGTTCTTGGGTTCAATGGATTTGCCGGTGTACTGCTGCGCGAGAAAGACGGGAAAGCTGACCGACGGAGGATCGCCCGACGAGAAGAGATTAAAGTCGCGGACGAAGCCATCCGGTTCAATCGGCAGATCCACAAGCGCGTAGCCCAGCGCGCCGGGGGAGCCATCCTTGCAGTAGCCGGAGTCGGCGCGAGGGTCTTCCGGCTGGCAGAAGAGCGGCAGCGGATGTACCGAAGGCAGGCTGGCCGTGGCTGCCTGACTGGCCAACACGACGACGCCGGCCTGTGTCAGTGCCTGCTGCATCTGCTGGTCCTCGGCCGCCGTGCGCGGTTCCGACAGAAACACATCCAGCCCAATCACACGTGGTTGACCGGCGGCGACCCGCTGGATGACGTCAGCGATGGTGGAGCGGGGGATGGGGTACTGGCGGATGTGGTCGAAGGTCGGCTCGTCAAAATCGACGAAGAGAATCTGCGGCGAAGAGGGTACAAGGCCGCCGTGGTCGATGGTGAAGTCGTAGGTGAAGTGGTCGGTATCCTGAAACGCCGGGGTATGGCGAAGGAACAGAACTGCGCCGGAAGCGACAGCGGCAAGCACGATGCCGGAGTACAGACGCCTGATGGATGTGCGCATTGCTCATTTTTATATCACTGCCGTTGTAACTTGCGGTAGGCTGTAGATGCTTTTTCCAGCGAAGTTTCCCGGGGCAGCTCCGGTCAGGAAGTTTTCAATCACGATGCGATTGCGATGGATGAGTGTGCCCAGTGCTCTGAGCGCTGCCGGTGTATGGGGACTGGCAGCCTGCCTGATCGGCTGCGCCGGAGGAGGACCGAATCCGGCAGCGGTGCCGCCGTACACACCCAGCACCGCCAACAATGTGCTGACGCAGGCCGAAGTGCAGTCGATTGCGCAGGCCGCCGCGGCAAGCGTCAATGTGCCGCTGGTGATTGCGATCAGCGACCGGCGCGGCGTGATTCTGGCCGTGTATCAATCGACGGGAGCGCCGACGACGGCGGTGTCGAATTTTGGCAAAACGGTCCCAGCCGACGAGCAGGCTGCGGCGCTGGCGCGCACGGCGGCGTATTTCTCCAACGACCAGGCCCCGCTCAGCAGCCGGACAGTACGCTACATCAGCGCCACGCATTTTGCGCCGGGGATCGCGAATACAGCCTCCGGGCCTCTGTACGGCATCGAGAACACAAACCGCGGATGCAGCTTTAACGTGCATTATCTTCCCGGTCAATCGCTGCCTGTGACCGGGCTGCTCCATGGTCCGGGACCGGGACTGGGCATTCAGACGGGAAAGGTGGATGTACTGGACTCCGACCAGACGGCGGTGAATCCGGGCGGAGTGCCCATCTTCAAAAACAATCGCGTCGCCGGCGGCATCGGCGTAGTAGCCGCGCCCGGGACGGCGAACTACAACGCGATTGTCGAATATGCTGGGGTGGCGGGGACGATTGGAAACGGTTTTGCGCCGACGGTGCCGTATCCCGGCGCGGTGGTCGTGGGCGGGTTCACTCTGCCGTTTGTCAAGTACACGACGCCGCCGAGCGGGGTGAGCGCAGGCTCCGGAGCAGGCAGTTTTACGCTGGGTCCGATCGCCGGCAGCGGACAGGCTCCGGAGGGTGATCTGATTGCCGAGCAAGGATCGCAGTTTGCCAACGGACTGACGATCGGCCAGGTGCAGCAGATTGTGCAGCAGGTGATTGCCACGGCCAACATAACGCGCGCGGCAATTCGGCTGCCAGTCGGCTCACGAGCCAGGTTTGTGATTGCCGTGGCCGATCTGGACGGGTCGCTGCTGGCTTTGTACCGAATGCCGGATGCAACAATGTTCTCCGTCGATGTGGCCGTGGCGAAGTCACGCAATGTGATTGACTTCAGCGGACAGAATGCCGGGGTCGATCTTCCGGGCGTGCCGCCGGGAACCGCAGTAACGAACCGGACCATCGGATTTGCGGCCCAGCCGCTTTTTCCCAGTGGCATTAACGGGACCAGCCCGGGACCGTTCTATCAGCTTTTCTTGAACGATCTGGCCCATCCGTGTACGCAGGGTTCGCAGGCCGTCAATGCAAACCAGAATGGCGTGGTCTTTTTCCCCGGCTCGTTGCCGCTCTACCTGAATGGGCAACTGATCGGCGGGCTGGGAGTCTCCGGCGATGGAGTGGATCAGGATGACTACGCGGCGGCGGGCGGAGCGGCTGGTTTCGCGGCTCCGGCGTCGATTCGTGCCGACAACATTATTCTTCGCGGCGTGCGGCTGCCCTATCAGAAGTTTCCACAGAATCCGACCAACTGACGGGACCGGCCAAGACAGACGGAATCTGAAAAAGCTGGTCCCTCAAAGCAATCAGTTCACCGCAATCAGCCCAGAGCAATCCCCAGGGCAATCAGATATGAGGGACCAGCTCAGCGCAGCGTCTGATGCACGCGCTGGAGCTGGGCGGCAAACTGCGGCGCGCTATAGGCCGAGGGATTGCTCACGAGCTTGTAGAGTCCGTCAATGGCCGCTCGCGTCTCCGGATTCCTGCCTCCGGCGTTGGCATCGGCGATGTAGAGCGAGTCGATGGTCATCGTCGCCTGCTCGGCGGTGCGTTCGCCATCGAGCGAAATGGTATTGGCTTGGGCGGTGATCGCGCGCAGCAGGCGCTCGGTGCGGGCGCGGTCATAGGTTGCGTTTTGCAGTTCCGTGGAGAGCTTTGCCGCCAGATCGGCGGCGTGGTCGGCAGCGGTTGCAACGGCGGCGCGATCCGCGCTCATGCTGGTGACCAGCCGGGCCACGCGGCTGGCGGCCTGGTTGAGTTCTGCGTTGGTGGACGGGTCCACTTCGTCGGCGATCTGCTGGAAGAGCACGTAGCGCGAGAGATTATAGGGTGGATCACCGGCTCGATGGCCGGGATAGCCGCTGGTCTGGCGCCAACTCAGCGGCCCGGTCAGCGAGTGATGGCAACTGATGCAGTCCATCTCGCTGAACTCCGGCCAGGGACCGGAGTGGGCCGAGCGGGCGAGCCGCTGCATGGAGGCGCGCAACTCGACGGCCTGACCAATGGCCCAGGCGCGGGTGCCGAAGAGCGGATCGTTGAGTGGATGACCGTCGGCATTTTTCTCGACCCAGTGGGGTGGCTCCACGGCGGTGAAGCTGTCGAGTTCGAAGCGCAGGTCCGGGTGGCCGGCGGCGATCAGTTCGTGATCGACGCTGAGGCCCGGCGCGCCCAGGTGGCAGGTCAGGCAGCGCTCCGTGCGCAACACCAGGTTGCGATTGTCATACAGGCCGAGGGCCACCATCTGCGCATGTTCGGCGTTGGCCTGGATGTGAGGTCCAATCCACCGGGAAGCCGGTCCGTGGCAGCTCTCGCAGGAGACGCCGTCGGCGATCTCAAACGCGCGCGCCTGCTGCGCCGCGGGAACATCGAGCGCGTGACAGACCAGGCAGCGCTGAGCTTTTTCCGCGGGGCCAAGCTGAAGCGTGTGCGCAATCTGTTCGCCCAGCGGCTCCGTGAGCGCGGTGTAGGCGTGCGCGTGCTTGTCACGTGTGACCCAGGTGGAATACTCGTTCTGCAGAACTCGCGTCGCAGAGCCGGGTTCGATGCCACCGTGGCAGGCAACGGCTGAGCAGGAGCTGGGTCCGACGTAGCGACCGTCGTCCGGGTGAAGTGCGGCTGCATGAGCCGGAGCCTGGACCTTGCCGCCGAGAGGGGTTTGCGCCGCAAGCGGCAACGCGAAGGCAAGAGCCGCCAGCGTGAGCAGGGACGGCAAAGACAAAAAACGACGCAAATCAGAACCCACGGGGAGTTTCCTTACGACGGCACAGGAGTGAGGTGTTCGCTGTGGTTATAATTCGTACGGCGAAAAATGTAAACCAAAATTATTCCTCCCCCACCTCCGGGTATTCCGATGTACAGTGTTCCAGAGTCCCCACGCTGCAAAAGACAGGTAGCAAACGCCGATGCAAGAGTCGCAGGTGCGAACAATTTCGCCCGCCGAGGGTGAGCCAACTGGTGTTTTTGAAGATATGCATCACGTGCAATCTCGGCAGGGATATATTCCTGCGTCGGAGATCGAGCGGATTGCCGAGCGCCGCGGTGTGGCCGTGCGCGATGTGCATACGGTTGCAAGCTTCTATCCATATTTCCGGCTGAAGCCTCCGGCGACGGTGGATGTGCGGGTCTGCGATGACATGACCTGCCACCTGTTCGGTTCGCATGGGATGAAGGCAGAGCTGGAGCGGCGATTTGCTCACCAGGCCGGGGTGGTGCGTGTGCGCGACATCAGTTGCGTGGGCCGCTGCGATCATGCCCCCGTCGTGACGATCAACGATCGGTACTACCAGAACCTGACAACCGAGGAAGCTGCGCGACTCGTCGAGCGCGAGATTGCCGTCCGCGAAAGCAGCGAGGAGACGGCGCAGGAGCACAGCGAACCACCCAGAAGCCCGGAAGAACAAGGGATTGCGCTCCACTGCAATCCCTATGCCGGCGAGCAGGAGCACTATCGCGTCTTTCGCGAGCTGATGCAAAGCGGCGATGTGGACGGGGTGATGGCGCGGCTCAAGGAAGGCGAGTTGCGCGGCATGGGCGGCGCGGGATTTCCCACGCATATCAAGTGGGACGGCTGTCGCAAGAGTCGTGGCGAGCGGAAATACGTGGTCTGCAATGCCGACGAAAGCGAACCGGGCACGATCAAGGATCGCTTCATCCTGCAATATCTGCCACACATGGTGATTGAGGGGATGATGGTCTGCGCGCGCGTCGTAGGCGCGCAGTATGGGTATCTCTACATCCGGCATGAGTATGAATTGCAGGCCGAGATCCTGCGCCGAGAGATAGAGCGGGCGCGGGCGATGGGCCTGCTGGGCCAAAATATCTTAGGCAGCGGATTTTCCTACGAAATGGAGGTCTTTGTCTCCCCCGGCGGCTACATCTGCGGGGAAGAAACGGCGCTGATGGAGGCCATCGAAGGCAAGCGCTCGGAGCCGAGGAACAAGCCGCCGCGCACAGTCAATGCGGGGTTGTGGAAGTCGCCGACGGCGCTGAACAATGTGGAGACGTTTCTGCATGCGATCACGATTCTGGGCAAGGGACCAGACTGGTACAAGAGCTATGGTCAGGGCGCGCCGGGGGTAAAATTTGTGGGCGTCACGGGCCACGTAAAGAATCCGGGAGTCTTCGAGGTGCCCATGGGCATCAGCTATCGGCAACTGGTCGAGGAGTATGCCGGCGGCCCACCGGAGGGCAAGCGGCTTGTGGGTTTTGCTCCCTCCGGGCCGTCGTCCGGCTACCTGCCCGCAGAGCTGCTGGATACGCCGCTGGACTGGGACAAGGTGAAGGCCCTGGGTTCGATGCTCGGTTCGGGTGCGGTCGTGGTTTGCAGCGAGGATGCGTGCATGCTGGATATGGCGTTGACGGCGGTGCGCTTCTATCGCAACGAAAGCTGTGGAAAGTGTTCGCCGTGCCGGATTGGCACGCAGAAGCTGGTGGACCTGCTGGAAGCGTGGACCAACGGAACGGTGCGGGATGGAGATCAGCAGATGCTGAAAGACCTGTCGGCAGTGCTGCGCATGACGTCGATCTGCGGACTGGGACAGATTGCGCCGGCGCCGATTCAAAGCGTGATGAAGCACTTTCCCGAGCTGATGCGGGAGCACCTGGAAGAGCGCTTCTGTCGCGCTGGAATCTGCTTTGGAGGTGCGGCCCGGTGAGCGATCACGACGAGCAGATGACAGTGACCATCGACGGGCATGAGGTGCAGGTGCCTCATGGAACGACGGTCTTTGATGCAGCGCGGATGGCCGGGATTACCATTCCGACGCTGTGTCACCAGCAGAACCAGACGCCGGTAGCCGTCTGCCGGATCTGCGTCGTGGATACCGGCGAGCGCGCGCTGCAGGCCGCCTGCATCTTCAAGGCTGAGCCGGGCATGGTGGTCAAGACGGAGACCGAGCCGATTCAGGCTGTGCGCAAGACGCTCTATGAGCTAATGCTGAGCGATCATCCGTCGCCGTGCCTGCGCCAGCAGCAGACGGGCGACTGCGAGCTGGAGACACAGGCGGCGCATGCCGGAGTGACCTCGACGCGATTTGCCCGGCGCGCTGTGCCGGTGCTGGCTGCCGATGATTCCTCGCCGTCGATTCATGTCGATTTTTCCGCCTGCATCCTCTGTGACCGCTGCGTGCGCGGATGCTCCGAGATTCGGCACAACAACGTGATTGCGCGTCAGGGCAAGGGCTACTTTGCGACGATCAGCTTTGATGCCAACCAGCCCATGGGCAACTCCAGTTGCGTGAGCTGCGGCGAGTGTATGGTCAGTTGTCCCACCGGCGCGCTGACCAACAAGCGGGTGCTCGGTCAGGGACGGCTGCATCCGGAAGGTACGCCGGGAATCTTCGATGTGGAGACCGAAGAACTGCTGGCCCTGCCGGTCTTCCAGGGCGTCTCCGGAACGTTTCTGGATCTCAACAAGGGATCGGTGGTCAAGCGTCGCTATCGAGCCGGTGAGACGATTGTGCGGGAAGGTGAAAACGGCTCCACGGCCTTCTACATTCTGGAAGGCGATGCGGAGGTCTTCATCCGCGCCCCGCGCGAACACGTGGCCACTCAGGCAGCCGGAACGGGGTTGTTTGCGCGGATGCGGTCGATGCTGATTCCGAAGAACCGGCAGCCGCGAGAAGAAGAACGGGCCACGCCAACCTACATTCCCATCGACGCGCCGGTCGATCTGCCGTACGACAATCCGATCGCCACGCTGCATGCCGGGGATCTGTTTGGCGAGATGACCTGCATGAGTTTCTATCCGCGATCGGCAACTGTGCGCGCCAGGACAGATTGCGTGATGCTGGAGATGCTGCGCAACGTGCTCGACGTGATGCAGAAGAACAAGACCTTCCGTGCGACGCTGGAGAAGAATTATCGCGCGCGCGCGTTGGGGACGCATCTGCGCAGTGTGCCGATCTTCTCTTCGATCAGCGAGGATTTTGTGGAGCTGCTGCGTGACCGTGTGGACCTGGTGCGCTTTGCTCCGGGCGAGGTCATCTGCGAAGAGGGTGCGCCGGCCGATGCCTTTTACCTGGTGCGCATTGGATTTGTGAAGGTCTCGCAGAAGCTCAATGGCGAGGATCTCGTGCTGGCGTACCTGTCGCGCGGCGGTTACCTCGGCGAGATGGGTCTGCTCGGCGAAGGCGTGCGCACGGCCACCTGCGTCGCGCTCGATCACGTGGAGTTGGTGCGCATTCAGGCTCCGGAATTTCACCAGATGCTGGAACGCTTTCCCCAGGTGCGACAGCATATTGAGAGCACCGTGGAGCAGCGACGGCGCGAGAATCAGATGCAGCGGACACGGGCCAGCGTCCGGGAGCAGCATACGCCGCTCGGCCAGTTCCTGGAGCAGGGCTTGATGGATGCCCAGAGCCTGCTGGTGCTGGACCTGGAGAAATGTACACGCTGCGACCAGTGCGTGAAGGCATGTGCGAGCGCCCATGACGGCGTCACTCGCCTGCTGCGCGACGGAGTGCGATTTGAAAACTACCTGGTGGCCACCTCCTGCCGACAGTGCCGCGATCCGCGCTGCATGATCGGCTGCCCGGTCGGTTCCATCCGACGGCGCAACTCGCTGGAAGTGATCATCGAAGACTGGTGCGTGGGCTGCGGACTCTGTGCGCAGAACTGCCCCTACGGCAATATCACGGTGCAGGAGTTCGATACGCACGGCCATGCGGTGGCGCTGCGGGACGTGCAGGGCGACAAGGAGGATGCCAGCTCAGGGAAGGTGCGGAAGGCAACCAGTTGCGATCTGTGCCACGATCTGCCGGAGCCAAGCTGTGTCTATGCCTGTCCCCATGATGCTGCGCACCGAGTGAAGCCCAATGAGTTTTTTGCGCAGGTGTTGGGCGTGGATCTGGACAAGGAGGCTGCGTTCGTTGGCAAAAACCGTTGAAGGCCGGACAGGAGCGCAGGGCATGATGAGTCGGCGAGGCAGACGCGATGCGCATTGACGGCACACACAAACCGTGGATGATCGGGACGGCGGCGGCGATTGTGCTGGGCGCAGCGGTCTACATTCCGTATGCGTTGAAGACGACCGCTCCTGGCGGCGGCACGCCCATCGGCCTGATCTTTGGCTCGATGGCTCTCGGTCTCATGATTTTTGCGGCGCTGCTCAGCCTGCGCAAGCGCTTTCCCATCTGGCGCATCGGAAGAGCCAGGATTTGGATGCGCGCGCACCTGTGGCTGGGATTTCTGGCCTTGCCGATGGTGCTCTATCACGCCGCATTTCATGCGCGCGGCGGGCTGACGGCAGTGCTGATGGGGCTGACGGTCGTCGTCGTGGCAAGCGGCATCGCTGGCGCGTGGTTGCAACACACGCTGCCGACGCGCATCTTTCGCGAGGTGCCGTTTGAGACGATCTACGACCAGATTCCGGTCATTCGCCGGCAGTTGGTCGCCGAGGCCGAAGGACATGCCGCGGACGTGACGCAGCGCATGGCGCCGGCCACCGGACCGGGTGCCACGGTGGTGGATACGCTGATGGACCTGCCCACGATGGAAAACGAAATCGAAAACTTCCGGCAGTTCTTTGACAACGGCGTCCTGCCATATCTGCATCGGCAGGGAGGCCGCGGCAGCCGATTTACCAATCAGGACTGGGTGCATGGTCGCTTTGAGGAGCTGCGGCGGGCGTTTCTGCCTGCGGCGTGGACACCGCTCACGGCGATTGAAGAGATTTGCGAAGAGAAGCGGCAACTCGATCGGCAGAGGGTGCTGCACCAGTGGCTGCACGGATGGCTGATGGTGCATCTGCCCATCTCGGCCGCGCTGATTCTGCTGGCCATCGTGCATGCGATTGGAGCGCTGCGGTACTGAACCTATGAGCATTCGCAAGAGAACTACGAAGATCGTTGCCCGGCGCCATGACTTGAACTACTTCAAGCGTATGTCGCCCGTGCGCGCCTGGCAGTGGGGTTTGGCGGCTGCGGCGCTGGTGGTTGCCGGGCTGTGGTTTGGAGCCACCACGCTGATGCGTGGCGGCACGCTGCTCTCTGCCGGGCCAATGTCCAGCAGCCATGCGGTCTTTGGCGAGCGCTGCGAGTTGTGCCACGTCCCGGTGCTCGCCGCCACGCGCTGGACTCCTGCGCTCGCGATGCGGCGGCATGTGCCCGACTCCGCCTGCCTGAGCTGCCATCTGGCGGAGCCGCATCATCCGGCTGAGAGCGCGAAGCATCCACAATGCTCATCCTGCCATCAGGAGCATGTCGGCGCGACTCACCTGGCGGCGACCAGAGACGCGGGCTGCACGCAGTGCCATGCGCATCTGGAGACGCGTGGCGGGGTGGCGACGATCGCACGCGAGGTGAGCAGCTTTGCCGGGAATCATCCCGAGTTTCGACCGCTGCGCACGGCGACCGCGAGCGAGCGCGCAGCGGCGACGGCGCTGGTCTTCAACCATGCCGAGCACATGAAGGCTGGACTGAAGGGTACCAGTGGACCGGTGA
>JAJZHE010000190.1 GCA_021804655.1 Acidobacteriota bacterium | reverse complement strand
CTCGCCCAGTGTTTCAATGTCGTTGCGCCAGTCATGCGCGCGAAAAAGATCCAGCGGCATCGCGCCATACATCTGCTGAATCTGCTGCGCGCTCATCGCAGTATGCGTCCCCAGCGCCGGCATCACAGCATCCACGCGCTCGCCATAATGCTGCCAGGCATAACGCGTCAGTTCGCCAGCGCGTGAGTGCGCCCGTGTCTGGTCCGGCGGCACCAGCAACACACGCTGACGTACGCCCAGTTTCTCCAGACTCACCACTAGCAAGGCTTGAAGCTGCTCGCTGTTCAGGTCAAGCTCGGCTCCGCCATGTGCACAGTAAAGGCTCATGCCATCATCTCCACTTCACGCAGTCCAGGAGCAAAAATCTGCAAGACAATCCACGCGGAAAGATACGCTCCGCCGGCAATCAGGAACAAACTGGAGTAGCTGTGCGTGCGCTGCAGGATATGCCCGGCATAGTAGGCCAGCAGCGCGCCACCGACTGCGCCTGCCATGCCGCCAATCCCCGTCATCGAACCCACCGCGCTGCGAGGAAACATATCCGAAGCCGTCGTATAAAGATTCGCCGACCACCCCTGATGCGCCGCCGCGCCCACGCTCAGCAGTGCAATCGCCATCCACTCGGAGTGAACGCGACTCATCGCAAGCACCGGTAACACCGCGCAGGCGCACATCAGCATAGCCGCCAGGCGCGCATGCGCCGCCCGCAGGCCAAAACGCTGGAACGGTTGCGGCAACCATCCACCGCCGATGCTGCCCACCGCCGATGCGTTATAAACAATAATCAGCGGAAGCCCCAGATGCGACAGGTCCAGATGAAATCTTGCACTGAAATACGATGGCAGCCAAAAAAGATAAAACCACCAGATAGGATCGGTGAGAAACTTTGCCAGAGAGTATCCCCACGTCTGCCGATACCCCAGCAACCGCATCCATGGCACAGACGACCCCATCTGTGCTGCCGCCTCACGATAGATGTGGCGCAACTCTTGGCCGGTCAGCGTCGGATGGTCGGTTGGCTTGCGATAGTTCAGGAACCACCACAGAATCCACAACGCGCTGAAACATCCAGTCACCAGAAACGCAGCGTGCCATCCGTAGCGAATCGTCACCCACGGCACAATCAGCGGAGCCAGCACAGCGCCCAGGTTCGCGCCCGAGTTGAAGATTCCAGTAGCCAGCGAACGCTCATGCTGCGGGAACCATTCCGCAACCGTCTTGATCGCAGCAGGAAAATTTCCCGACTCGCCCAGACCAAGCGAAAATCGCGCAATGCCGAATTCGATCACTGAATTTGCCAGCGCATGCCCCATCGCGGAGACGCTCCACAACGCCATGATGGCCATGTACCCGATGCGCGTTCCAACCTTGTCCACAAAGCGCCCTGCGGCCAGCAGCCCGATCGCATACGCCACCTGGAACGCGTCCACAATATAGCCGTAGCCGATCTCCGTCATCCCGATGCTGTGCTCCAGCGTCGGCTTCAGAATCGAGATCACCTGGCGGTCCATATAGTTGATCGAGGTTGCAGCAAAAAGCATGGCGCAGATCGTCCAGCGCACGCGTCCCATGCGCGCTGTCTGCACCTCTGTCTCCTGCGACTCTTCGCCGACCTCATCCATCTTCGCGCTCCTCACAACCGATAGGCTTTTTTCACCAGCCCGCAAGTCAGTTCCTGCGCCAGCTCAAATGCCTCATCTTCATCCAGCCTGTGGTCGGCCACCAACCGCGCCAGATAGCTGCAATCAACGCGACGCGCCACGTCGTGCCGTGCAGGGATCGAGAGAAACGCGCGCGTGTCGTCGTTGAAGCCAACCGTATTGTAGAACCCGGCGGTCTCCGTCACCAGTTCGCGAAAGCGCATCATCCCCTCTGGACTGTCGTAAAACCACCACGGCGGGCCGAGACGCAGGCATGGATAATGCCCTGCCAGCGGCGCCAGTTCACGGCTATAAGCCGACTCATCCAGCGTAAACAAAATGATGGTCAGATCCGGTTCGTTGCCGACACGATCCAGTAATGGCCTCAAGGCATCCACATAGTTCGTCGCGCGCGGAATGTCCGCTCCTGTATCTCGACCGAAGCGCTCATAGACAAGACGATTATGATTGCGCACGCTGCCCGGATGAATCTGCATCACCAATCCGTCTTCCAGGCTCATCTTCGCCATCTCCGTCAACATCTGCGCGCGAAACATCTCCTGCTGTGCAGCATTGGCTTTGCCCATCACAATTGAAATATACAGCGCCTCTGCTTCCCGCTCGCTCAGATCAGCCGTCTGCGCCGTCGGATGTCCGTGATCCGTTGCCTTACATCCCAACGCGCGAAAGCGCAGCCGACTTTTCCGCAATGCCGCCAGATATCCCTTCCAGGCACCGGTATCCTCATTCGTTTTTTCACCCAACTCGCGAATCCGCGCCGCAAAGCCATCAAACTCGGGATCCACTACAGAGTCGGGCCGAAACGTCGGCACAATCCGCCCGCTCCAACCCGAATCCCGGATCGCTGCATGATCCTCCAGCGAGTCGAGCGGAGAATCGGTTGTCGCAAGCACCTCAATGCCAAAACGCTCGTAGAGCGCACGCGGAAGAAAAGCCTCCGTCGTCAGACACTCCGAGATGCGATCAAAATACGCATCCGCATTCCGCTCGCACAGCCGCTCTTCAAAACCAAATAACTCCTGAAACGCAAAGTCAAGCCACATCCGTGTCGGCGTTCCGCGAAACAGATGATAGTTCGCCGCAAACAGCCGCCAAACGCCGCGGGGATTCTTCATCGTTTGCTCGCCAATCTCCAGCGACTCCATCGAAACACCCTGACTGTACAGCATCCGATAGACATAGTGATCTGGCTGCACAAAAAGCATTGCTGGATTCGGAAACGGCTCGTTGCGCGCAAACCATGCGGCCTGCGTGTGCCCATGAGGACTTACAATCGGCAGATTGCGCACTGAATCATACAGCGATCGAGCCATCGAGCGAAGCGCAGGTTCAGCAGGAAAAAGCCGATCTTCGTGAAGCAGCATGACGCATAACACCTTTCAATTCCATCGAGATGACCAGACGAATCAAGCACGTGGTCAGACCATTAACGAGGTCAGACCACAAGTATACACAGCATAAGATGTCTTTGTCGCCCCATCCACAAAGAATTTGAAGGAAATGAAACGGTCCGTCAATGCTACACTTTTCGTGTTCGCCAAATATCACATAACCTCGTGCGAACAGATTTGGATTCTATGCCTACCCCTCCAACCATCTCACCCGAATCGCATCGCACCATGCAAGTGGTTAACCATGTTCGTTCGCTGATTGAAAAAGGAACGCTCCAGCCAGGCGACAAACTGCCCCCCGAACGTGAACTGGCCCAGACCCTGAACGTAAGTCGCGCAAGCCTGCGCACCGGCATTGGCTATCTCGCAGCCATGGGCGTGATGAAGATCCGCCACGGGGTCGGAACTTTCGTCGCCGACGGACCGCCCGATATCGGGAAAGCTTCTCTCAGCTTCATGGGTGCGTTACACGGATTTCAATCCTGGCAAATGTTCGAAGCGCGCATCATTTTGGAATCCAACCTCGCAGCTCTGGCAGCAGAACGCAGCAAGGATGAACATCATGCGGCTCTTGCGGAAGAAGTTGCTGAAATGTTCGCAGCCGTTGATGCGCCCATCGAATACCTGATTCACGATGTACTCTTCCATCGCATCATCGCACAGGCCTCAGGAAATCCCATCCTCGCCGCCGTTATGGAGACCATCACATCCACGATGTACGATAAACGGCGAAAGACCGTCGAGCGCTCGATCGATCTGCGCGAATCCGCAGCCATGCACCGCGAAATCTACCGCGCTGTTCGCGGACGTAAGCCTGACGATGCGAGGAACCTGATGGAGCAGCATCTCCGCATGGCACAGGCCGCTCAAGGCATGGAGCGCCCAGTTGAGCGACGCAGTGCGCTTCGCGAAACTGCAGCTTCGCGAAGAACAGAATAAAAGCTTGCAACAAAAACAGAAAAAGCCAGTCATAAAGACTGGCTTTTTCTTGATCATAATGCCGGCGATCACCTAATCTCCCACACAGTTACCCGTGCAGTACCATCGGCCCAACGAGGCTTAACTTCCGTGTTCGAGATGGGAACGGGTGATCCCTCGCGGTATGGTCACCGGCAAACTTGATGGCGCTTGGCGGATGTTTTTCCGCAGCAACAGAAACTTACAACGAAGAAGAGGATTGTTTCTTCCTGACTTCGAGGCAGCTCTAACAGCAAACTGGCGCCAAATTCGAGATGATATGGGAAATACAAGGCAGTAAAGAGGCCATAGAGAATCTCAAGCGTTCTGCGCAGAGTTAATTCTATGGACAAGCCGAACGGGCGATTAGTACTGGTTAGCTACACACATTGCTGCGCTTCCACATCCAGCCTATCAACCAGGTGGTCTTCCTGGGCCCTTCAGGGAAATCTCATCTTGGAGCGTGCTTCCCGCTTATATGCATTCAGCGGTTATCACAACCGAACTTCGCTACCCAGCCGTGCCCTTGGCAGGACAACTGGAACACAAGCGGTTCGTCCATCCCGGTCCTCTCGTACTAAGGACAGCCCTCCTCAAATTTCCTACGCCCACAGCAGATAGGGACCGAACTGTCTCGCGACGTTCTGAACCCAGCTCACGTACCGCTTTAATAGGCGA
>JAJZHE010000189.1 GCA_021804655.1 Acidobacteriota bacterium | reverse complement strand
GCGGCAAAGTTGATCGGTTCGCCGGAGTGCAGGCCGAGGGGTTCTGGCTGCCGGGGGAGTTTCGCGCCGGCGATGGCGGCGTGCGGATTCTGGGTGCATAGTCGCTCGGCGGCTTCAGTTCCGACGCGATTGGCGACGTAGTCATACGCCTTGCGCAGATGAGGTGGCCGCGAGGTCAGGTTGTGCGCATCGGTGGCCAGAAAGTGAATCCAGTTCCGGTCGAGAAGCTGATTGGAAAAAGCTTCGGCAGCGCGGCCAAAGCGACCGTAAAGCGAGGATGCTGTGACCTGAACCAATGCCCCGTTACGCATCCACTCCGCCATGCGCTCCGGTGTGCGCACGATGACAGGATTGCGCTCTGGATGAGTGAGGATGCAGGTGTATCCAGCGCCGCGCAGGCGGTTGAGCGCACTGTCCAGTTGGGGCGGAATGGCCAGTTCAGAGAACTCGACGAGCAAATAACCCTTGCCGTCGATGGAGTAACGCAGCGGGTGGTCAAGCGCATCGTGAATGTTTTCAGCGTTCAAATGGAAGTCGCAGGCAAGCAGCAGTTTGACTGAGTCGCCGATTGCCGCCTGAATCTCGTCCATGCGTTCCCGGTTCAGGCTTGCCTGGTAGGGGTGAACGTCGTTGGCGTGCGGCGTGCAGACGATGTGCGTCACCCCTTCGGACGCGGCTTCGCGCGCCATCGCGACCGAAGTTTCCAGATCGGGTGAGCCGTCATCGACGCCGTAAATCAAGTGGTGATGAAGATCGATCATGCCGGGGGAGTGCGATGCCGGGTTAGTGCGCTGCAAGCGCAGAAATCATGGACTGAAAGATGGCCAGTCCGTCCGCCGAGCCAAGGATCGACTCGCTGGAGCGGTCCGGGTGAGGCATCATGCCCAGCACGTTGCGGCCTTTGTTCAGCACGCCGGCGATGTTGTCGAGCGAACCGTTGGGGTTGGCGTCCGGCGTGATTTTGCCGTCCGGCGCGCAGTAGCGAAAAGCGATGCGATCCTCTGCTTGCAGCTCGCGCAGAGTCTCCGCGTCACAGTAGTAGTTGCCCTCCATGTGGCCGATGGGAATCTGCAGTACCTGACCGGACTGGAGCTGGCTGGTGAACGGCGAATCGGTGGTCGTGGTGCGCAGGTGAACCTGTTTGCAGATGTACTTGAGGCCGGCGTTGCGCATCAGAGCGCCAGGCAGCAGGCCGGATTCGGTGAGGATCTGGAATCCGTTGCAGATGCCGAGCACCAGACCGCCCGCGTCGGCAAATTTGCGCACGGACTGCATCACGGGCGAAAAACGGGCAATGGCTCCGGTGCGCAGATAGTCGCCGTAGGCAAAGCCGCCGGGGACGAGGACAGCATCCACATTTTGCAGGTCTTCCGAATCGTGCCAGAGGAAGGTGACGGGCTGGTGGGTGATCTCGGCGAGAACGTGCCAGGTGTCGTGGTCGCAGTTGGAGCCGGGAAAGACGAGGACGCCGAATTTCATAGATTCAGGGTAACAGGAATCCGGTGAGGCAGGCAGATGGACACCGCCTGCCTCATCGGGCTTTACCGCACCAGTTTCAGGTCGATGGCTTGCCCGTCATCGGGAACAACGGCGGTCAAGCGGTGGTGGTCGCTGTCGTAGGCTGCGGTCACAGGGCCACTGGCGATGGAGGCCGAGCGCACAGGGCCAGTCGCGCCATAGATTTCCACCCGATATTGCGTCCACCAGGGCTTGAACGCGCCTACGTGGCCGCCAATGTGAATGATGAGGCCCTCGGGCGTTCGCTGACAGGTAAAGCCGAGGCGCAGGAAATCGCCCTTCTGATAGGCGTAGCTGATGCCATCATCGAGATAGAGGCTGCCCTCACAGGGTTGCTGTGCGCGTAGCGAGCGAACCGGGCTGTTGGGCGGGTAAACGCGCAGCGTGAGCGGACCAGAGGGCTTTTCCATCGTGCTTTGCACCAGCGGCTGCATGGGCACAATCGATCCGCTGCGGACGAAGACGGGAAGTTTGTCGATGGTCGGATGCAGCGTGACCTGAAGGTCTTCGTCCGGGATATTGTCGTTGCCGACGCGCATCTTCTGCTGGTCGTCGGCGACGACGGGCGCGCCGGTCCAGAAGTCGTACCAGCCGACCGGCGGCAGCACGGCCTGATAGTTGTCCAGCATGTCCGGATATGGACTCGGTGCGATCAGCAGGTCAGGCCCCAGCAGAAACTCGCTGCCGTTGTTGAAGTCGAGCGGGTGTCGGTCGTGGCTGGCGTCGGGAAATTCCAGAAATAACGGACGCATGATGGGCAGGCCCGTGCGGCTCATCTCTTCGGCGGTGGAGTAGATGTAAGGCATCAGCCGATAGCGAGTCTCAATGAAGTGGCGGCGCAGGTCGAGATCCTGCGTGGTGCCGTCAGCCCACGGCTCCTGCGGGTTGGTCCCCATCGAAGTATGGTCGCGGTCGATGGGCTGGAAGGCGGCAATCTCCAGCCAGCGCGTCAGCAACTCCGGTTGAGGTGAGCCGGCAAATCCGCCGACGTCTGCGCCAGAGAGCGCAAAACCGCTGAGGCCAAGATTCACAATTTGCGGAACGGTCTGCCGCAGATGATTCCAGGTGCTGGAGTTGTCTCCGGTCCAGGTGGCGGCGTAGCGCTGGCCCCCGGCATAACTGGCGCGCGTCAGCACAAAAGGACGCGTGTCGGGAGCGAGCTTACGCAGGCCGTCGAAGGTGCCGCGCGAGTTCTCCATGCCAAAGACGTTGTGAATCTCCAGATGCGTGGCCTTGCGGCTCTTGAAGCCAGGCTCGTCGATACGGTGCTGGACGTCGTCGGGCATGGTTTTGGACGGAACACCAAAGACGGAAGGCTCATTCATATCGTTCCAGAAACCGGCAGCGCCATCCTTGACAAAGTCTGAATAAAGCGTCCCCCACCAGTCGCGGCTGGCCTTTTGCGTGAAGTCGGGAAAGACAGCGGGACCAGGCCAGACGACTCCGCTATACACGCTGCCGTCGGGATTGTGGACGAAGTGGTCTCCGGCAGTCCCTTCGTCGTAGGGTTTGTAGCCGACTCCGGGCAGGCGTGCGAGATGCAGATCGGTGATGAGCACCGTCCGAATGTGCTCGGCAAGCAGATCGTGAAGCATCTGCGTAAAATGAGGAAATCGCTCAGAATCAACGGTAAACGGACGGTTTTTCAACTGATAGTCAATGTCAAGATAGATGGCATCGGCGGGGATGTGCTCAGAGCGCAGTTTGGCGGCGATGCCACGGACAACGCTCTCCGGGTAGTAGCTGTAACGGGACTGCTGGAAGCCGAGCGTCCACATCGGCGGCAGCGGTGTGGTGCCGGTCATCCACGCCCACTGTTCGACGACTGCCTTCGGCGAGGGACCGTAAAGGATGTAAAGGTCGAACGGACCGTCTTCCGCGCCGAAGGAGTAGGTGTCGCGCAGTTCCTTGTCGAAGTCGAAGCTGGTGCGCCATGTGTTGTCCAGAAACAGGCCGCCAGTGATGCCGTTGCGAAAGGTCATGAAGTAGGGGATTGACTTGTAGATTGGGTCGGTCGATTCCTGCCAGCCGAAGGAGTCTGTATTCCAGTTGGTGAAGGCTTCATTGCGGCGGTCGAGCGGGCCGGGCTTGTCGCCCAGGCCGAAGTAGTGCTCATCTTCCGGCGAGCGTGCATAGAAGCGGAAACTCGTGCCGTGGTACTCGATGGGGTGCGTGGCTTCGGTCTGCACGATGATGTGGCCGTCGTTGTCGGTGACTGTGATGGCCATGGTGGCGCGATCGACGGCCAGGTGGAGCTTCGCCGTGCGGAAGCCGACCACCCGCGCAGACGACTCCGGCTGCACGGTGACGGTGGCTGCTCGCGACGGGGCCAGCACAGCCCACGATGCGTCCTCCGGCAGTGTTCCGTTTGCGCCGACGCGCATGCGCAGCAGGTCGTCGCGTAGCGCGGTGATGCGGATGACGGCCGCACCGGAGCGCATCTCCATGCCGTCCGGCAAAGCTTGAGCCGACGTCACATGATTGAGCACGATAGGTTGGGCAGCGGCAACGGAAGTTGGCGTTGCGGCAGAGGCCGACACTGGATAGCAAACCAGGCCCGACATTGCGGCAAACACGAGCGCGACAGGGAAGCGCGCACACGAAGAGTGTGAGGAGGGACGGCGAGAGGACGGCATAGAAACCTCAGAAAGTAGTTCCAGTGTTACCGAAGAAGAATAGCTCATGTGAAGACAATGTTCGACAGGAAAAAATATCGACGAGATCGCTGCTGGAGCCACGCACCGGCGGCGGGAAAGCGGACCTGTCGAGCGCCTGGAAATGCTATACTTCCGAAGGCAGCGATGGCGGCTGCGGAACGACTGTGTGATCTGAGGTAGCTATGTCCGGCCATTCCAAATGGGCCACAATCAAGCACAAAAAGGGCGCGCTGGATGCCAAGCGCGGCAAGATATTCACGCGTCTGATCAAGGAGATTTCTGTAGCGGCCAAGAGCGGCGGTGGAGACCCTGACGGTAACCCGAGGTTGCGCGCAGCGATTCTGGCGGCCAAGGCCGAGAACATGCCTGCGGACAACATCAAGCGTGCGATCCAGCGCGGGACAGGCGAGCTGGAGGGCGCATCGTATGAAGAAATTTCGTTTGAAGGCTACGGGCCGGGCGGCGTTGCGTTGATCGTCGATACGCTGACGGACAATCGCAACCGCACGGTGA
>JAJZHE010000188.1 GCA_021804655.1 Acidobacteriota bacterium | reverse complement strand
ACAACCGCCGACATTCCCTCACTCCTCGCCGCCGTTCAATCCCTCTTCCCCCAGCAATAATCCCCACACAGGGAATCAGATGTTACTTCTGCCGTTGTCTTCGCTCTTGCCTTTGCTCTTGCCTTTGCTCTTGCTCTTGCTCTTGCTTTTGCCTTTGTTGTTGTTTTTGCCTTTGCTCTTGCCTTTGCCTTTGTTGTTGTTTTTGCTTTTCTTGTTGTCATTCCCGAAGGGAATCTGCTTTTGTTTTTGCTTGTGCTTTCCCGTCGCCCTCAGCAGATTCCACCCCGCGACCACCGGGAGCGGTCACGGCGCGAACGCGCGTCCGCTGCATGCAATGCCCCGCAGGGAATCTGCTTTTGCTTTCCCGTCGCTCTCAGCAGATTCCACCCCGCGACCACCGGGAGCGGTCACGGCGCGAACGCGCGTCCGCTGCATGCAATGCCCCGAAGGGAATCTGCTTTTGTTTTTGCTTGTGCTTTCCCTTCGTTTTCAGCAGATTCCACCCCGCGACCACCGGGAGCGTCACGGCGCGAACGCGCGTCCGCTGCATGCAATGCCCCGAAGGGAATCTGCTTTTGCTTTCCCCGTCGTCTTCAGCAGATTCCACCCCGCGACCACCGGGAGCGGTCACGGCGCGAACGCGCGTCTGCTGCATGCAATGCTTTAGGAGCGCCAGGTCTTGTCTTTCGCTGTGCACAGCGGTTCCAGCATGCACTGCGAACACTTCGGCTTGCGTGCTTCGCACACCGCGCGCCCGTGGTGAATCAACTCATGTGAAAAACCAATCCAGCGCTCGCGTGGAATCACCTGCATCAGCTCCTGCTCCACCTTCTGCGGTGTCTCGCCCCGCGCCAGTCCCAGCCTGCGCGTAATGCGAAAGACATGCGTATCCACCACCACGCCCTCGGCCTTGCCAAAGGCCACGCCCAGCACCACATTCGCCGTCTTGCGCGCCGCGCCCGGCACGCGCAGCAGCTCGTCCATCGTCTGCGGAACCCGTCCCCCAAAGTGCTGGTCGATCACCCGTCCCGCGCCCTGAATCGACTTCGCCTTGTTGTGATAGAAGCCCGTCGTGCGGATCAGCGTCTCCAGTGCTTCAATCGGTGCCGCCGCCATCGCCTCCGGCGTTGGATACGTGGCGAACAGCTTCGGCGTCACCATGTTCACGCGCACATCCGTGCACTGCGCCGACAAGATCGTCGCCACCAGCAGCTCCCACGCGGAGTTGTGATCCAGCGCGCATCGCGCATCGCCATACTGCTCATGCAACAGCCGCAGAATCTCCGCCGCGCGTTCAGCCGCAAGCTCAGCCCGCTTGCCGCGCGGGCCACTCGTCCTTGCGATGCCAGCCTTCGCGCCGCCGGTCTTCGTCGACTTTTTCGTCGACTGCGCGGCAGTCTTCACAGCGTTCCGGCCAGCCATGCGCTCAGCTTCTCCACCGGCAGATGCACGCCCACATAGAACGCCCCAAAAAGCGCATACTTCGCGCTCACCTCGTCATAGCGCATCTCATAGATCAGCTTCTTGAAGACTCCCGGTTCCTGCGCAAACAGGTCCACGCCCCACTCCCAGTCATCCAGTCCAATCGACCCGGAGATAATCTGCCGCACCTCGTCTGCATAGCGCCGCCCAATCATCCCATGCTCGTGCATCATCCGCTGCCGGTCGGCCATCGGCTCCGTATACCAGTTCACCTCTTCGCCGCGCTTGCGATCCATCGGATAAAAGCAGATGTACTTCGTCTCCGGAATCGCCGGATACAGCCGCGCCGCCATCGCCTGCGCCTGTCGCTCCAGCGTCTCGGCAATCGACGCATTCCACTCCGGCGAATGCGGCGCCACATCCCGCGCCGCCAGCGCGCCATAGGTCTTCGCCGACGATTCGTACAGTCCCAGCTCCACAATCGACAGATACGAATGCGTCAGCTCCAGATAGTCGTGCAACTCCATCTGCGCCAGCGCCAGCTCCACCCGGTTCAGCTCCTCCACCGAATGCCGCATGTGCACCAGCATCAGGTCGCCCTTGTGTCCAAGCTGTGAATAGAGCGCCGTCCCATCGCCTTTCTGCTGCGCTTCCATCAGCCTCTTCAGGTCGCGCTCTGCAGCAGCGCAAATGCGCGCGCGCTCCGCCTCGCTTCGTCCGCGCCAGGCCTTCCAGTTCATGCGATACATCTGGTGCAGCATGCTCGCGCCATCCAACGTCAGCGGTACAGGCGGATTCTCCGGCACAGTTTTATCCTCTCGGCATCCGGTTCACAGGCAATCGATCGTCTCACCCCGACACAAGCAAAAAACTTCCCGGTCGTGGTCGAACCTTTATACTGAGTGTATTGTGTCTGAACAGATTCTTGCCAGTCTGGTGCATCTCGTCGTTGCGACGATCTCCGTCACTGGCTACACCGGCGTCGCTCTGCTCATGGCGGTCGAGTCGGCCTGCATTCCGCTCCCGTCCGAGGTCATCCTGCCCTTTGCCGGCTATCTCGTCGCCACCGCACGCTTTGGCCAGGGCAACTCGCTCACTGGACTCCTGCTGGTCGCCACAGCCGGCGCCATCGGCTGCAATCTCGGCTCGCTCATCGCCTACTGGATCGGCGCCATCGGTGGCCGCCCGCTCGTCCTGCGCTACGGACGATTCGTCTTCCTCAGCCATCACGATCTCGACCGCATGACCGATTACTTCCAGCGCTGGGGATCGATCACCGTCCTCCTCGGACGCATGCTGCCCGTCGTCCGCACCTTCATCGCATTTCCCGCCGGCATCGCGCGCATGCCCCAGCGCCGCTTTCATCTCTATACCTTCGTCGGCTCCTGGCCCTGGTGCTTCGCCCTCGCCTACGTGGGCATGCAGCTCGGCGATCGCTGGAACTCCGACCCTTCTTTTCAAGTGGCGTTTCACCGTTTTCACCTTGCCGTGGAACTGGCGATTCTCGCCGCCATTTTCTGGTTTGTCTGGACGCACTGGAGGCGCGCAAAAAGCGCCCCAGCGGCCTGACGCATACGCAACCCCCGCGTGCTCAAGTGCTGATCCGGAACCATCAGCGCGCGCGGTCAACCTCAGCGGAATCTGCCTCGGCACTCCGCATCCGATCCGAAAGGGAAGGGAACACTCATTATGTCTTCTGCAAATTCAGGCGGCCCAAAGACCGCCATCGCTCCAGCCAGCGGCAAACTTGGCGTCATGGTCGTCGGCCTCGGAGCCGTCGCCACCACCTTCATCGCCGGCGTTGAAGCCGTTCGTCGCGGCCTCGCCAAGCCCATCGGCTCGCTCACACAGATGGGCACCATCCGCCTCGGCAAGCGCACCGACGGCAACGCTCCGCTCATCCGCGACTTCGTTCCTCTCGCCGCGCTCAATGACATGGTCTTCACCGGCTGGGACATCTTCGAGGACAACGTCTACGAGGCCGCCGCGCACGCCAAAGTGCTCGACAACGAGACCCTCGCCGCGCTCAAGCCCTACCTCGAAACCATCAAGCCCATGCCCGCCGTCTTTGACCAGCACTACGTCAAGCGCCTCCACGGCACGCACGTGAAGACCGGCAAAAACAAGATGGACCTCGTCGAGCAGCTCCGCGCCGAGATGCGCGCCTTCCGCAAAACCGTCGATCGCGTCGTCGTCATCTGGTGCGGCTCCACGGAAATCTTCCTGGAGCCAACCTCCGTCCACCAGTCCATCGCCGCCTTTGAAAAAGGCCTCGCGGACAACGATCCCTCCATCGCGCCTTCGCAGATCTACGCCTGGGCAGCGCTCAGCGAAGGCATTCCCTTCGCCAACGGCGCACCCAACCTCACCGTCGATTTCCCCGCCGCCATCGAGCTGTCGCGCAAAAACAACGCGCCCATCACCGGCAAGGACTTCAAAACCGGACAGACCTTCATGAAGACCGTCCTCGCGCCCGCCTTCAAAGCCCGCATGCTCGGCGTCTCCGGCTGGTACTCCACCAACATCCTCGGCAACCGCGACGGCGAAGTCCTCGACGATCCCGAATCCTTCAAGACCAAGGAAGAGTCCAAGCTCGGCGTCCTCGACTACATCCTCCAGCCCGATCTCTACCCCGATCTCTACAAGGACATCTACCACAAGGTCCGCATCAACTATTACCCTCCGCGCGGCGACAACAAAGAGGGCTGGGACAACATCGACATCTTCGGCTGGCTCGGCTATCCCATGCAGATCAAAGTCGATTTCCTCTGCCGCGACTCCATCCTCGCCGCGCCCATCGCGCTCGACCTGGTGCTCTTCCTCGATCTCGCTCAGCGCACCCCGCAACTCGCCTCCATCGGCGTCCAGGAGTGGCTCAGCTTCTACTGGAAGTCCCCGCAGACCGCGCCCGACCTCTACCCCGAGCACGATCTCTTCATCCAGTCGATGAAACTCAAAAACACCCTGCGCCACATCATGGGCCAGGACCTCATCACCCACCTCGGCCTCGAATACTACGACTGAGACCAGGCAGAACTCATCCACAAACACAAGAGGCGCGGCATCCATCGCCGCGCCTTTCCTTTTTCCCCTCCAGTTTGCCCTTACCCTTGCTCTTGCTCTTGCTTTTGCTCTTGCTTTGCCTTTGCTCTTGCTTTTGCTCTTCTTGTTGTCATTCCCGCAGGGAATCTGCTTTTGCTTTCCCCTCGTTCTCAGCATCTCCACCCCGCGACCAACGGGAGCGGTCACGGCGCGAACGCGCGTCCGCTGCATGCAATGCCG
>JAJZHE010000187.1 GCA_021804655.1 Acidobacteriota bacterium | reverse complement strand
GTCCAGCGTCGGCGACTCCCAGTTTTCCCGCTGCCCGATATCGTACTTGTCATACCAGTGCATGATGTAGTTGCCATACTCGGGTGCGTTGGCCGCCTGGAGCCTGGCCAGTTCGGCCAGCGGCACATCGAAATCATGAATTGTTGCAAGCGCTGCGGCGCTGGTCCAGGACTCGGCCGGCGTGCCACCCACGGCGTCCACAATCAAGCCGATGGGAACATGCGTTTCCTGTTGCACCTTGTGCGCAAACAGGTAGGCCACGGCCGAGAGCCAGGTTGCATCCTCTGGCGTCACAGCCTGCCATGTGCCCTGCACCAGATTGACCCGGTGATACGCGGTGTGCGGCATCACCGTAAAAAAGCGTATCAGGGGATCATTGGCTGCCTGGATGAGCGCATCACTGTTGTTGATGGCGCGCAGCGGCAGTTGCATGTTCGATTGACCGCTGCACAGCCATACATCGCCCACAAGGATGTTTTTCAGCTCCACCGACTGGTTGCTGCCGGAGATTTGCAGGGTGTAAGGACCACCCATTGCAGGTGGCTCGATCGATACCTGCCAGCGATGGTCTGCGCCCGTCACGGCTGTGGCCGAGTGTCCGCCAAACGTAATCCGGATCTTTTCTCCCGGCTGCGACCATCCCCAGATTGCATCCGGCTTGCCGCGCTGCAACACCATATTGTCGGTAAAAATCGTGCTCACAAACGGCTGCCCCTGCGGATCGATGGGTTGCATCATTCGCATTCCGGGAGTGGGTTGCGCCATCATTTGCAGCGCGCCCACGGCACAGACAAGCTGAACAAGCAGTGCAGGCAGGAAAATGCTTCTCGATTTCATCACCGACCATCCTCGTGTATTTTTCGTCTGTTGAAGGCCGACGATCCCACGGCGCTCAACTTTTTTCGTCATCCTGTTTCATCATTCTGGGCATCAACATCGACCCGGTTCGCTGTCGATGCCGCACGGTCGATGCGCTTGCAGCTTCCCCGCTCAGCGAAAGAGCCGTGGCGCAAAATCGTTCAAGTCCCGGCGCCACGTCTGCCACTCGTGGGATGTTCCGGGCGACTCATAGAAGACATGCAGCACATGCGCCGCTTCCAGTTCATGATGCAGATTTTCCAGCCCGGTATACATCATCCGAGGCTCATCCGTTCCAACGCCAATCCAGAGCAGGTGCACGCGCCTGGCAAATGCAACCGGATCCGCCATCGCACCGTTGTATGCCGTCTTAGGATCGAACTTCCCGCCGCCAATGATTCCAGCCGCGCCGCTGAATCCACCGATGTAGGAAAACATGTCCAGATGATGAAAGGTGATATCGAAGGTCTGCATTCCACCCATCGAGAGTCCCGCCATCGCACGATGATCGCGGTCGCTCAGCGTTCTGAAGTGAGTGTCCACATACGGAATGAGCACCTGCGTCAGATCATCCTCAAAGGCCGAGAACATCTCCTGCATCGCCTTCATCGCCTCCGGCGAGCCAAAAGGTCGCCCGGTCAGAACAGGCTCCACGTACCCCGCGCGCCGCGCATATCCGTAGGCCATCACGATGAGGAACGGCTTCGTCTTTCCCGCCGCCAGCAGGTTGTCCATGATGAAGTTCGCATGGCCTTGCTTGATCCATCCTGTCTCGTCTTCGCCTGCGCCATGTTGCAGATAGAGCACCGGATAACGAGTCCTGGTATTCGCCGCATATCCGGGCGGGAAATAGATCATCGCGTGGCGCCAGGTTCCGGTCACTTTTGAGAAGTACCAAAGCTCCCGCACGGCGCCATGACGCACATGGGTCGGCAGATAGTACGTCGATCCAGGCTCAGGAATCTCGATGCCGCTCGCGTCCTTGCCTCCGCCAAAGAAGGTGTGGCTCCCAGGATCGCTTGCCTCGAAGCCATCGACAATTACCGTGTAATAGTGAAATCCCGGCACCAGCGGTTTTGTCGTCAGCGTCCATTCGCCGTCCGCACCCTTGGTCATGTCCAGCTTGGGATTGCCCCAGAAATTGATCTGAACTTTCGATGCATCCGGAGCCTTGATGCGAAATTCTGCACGACCGCTGGCATCGATGCGCGGATATTCAGCGCCCCATACGTTCGTGGATGCGGGTTGAAAGGTGTTTGCCGTCTGCGCCATCGTCGGGATGGCGGCGGCAAGAACGAGAGCAAGCGTAGCGAATTTCATGGCCTCTCCTGAATACGCCGTTCTATATCGAAAATCCAATTGATCCGAGTCATCGTTTTCCGCTTGTGGCTGAAAACACTCCGTCATCCACTTACAAATCGAATGGCATGGATCATCTTGCATGAATCACCGAGACTATACACGACGGAAAGCACACCTGAATAGCGTTAAGCCCATGAATATATCGATTTATTTGAACAAACATTCCGTCTGGAAGCTGTGCCTCCTTCGGGGCGCGGTGGCCCCACTGCGCTGCGGCACACTGCACCAATCCTGAATCCGCTCTCATCGCAACTCATCTAAACATGTATGTCACTTGAGCGCGCACGACGGCTAGGTCGCCGCTTTGAGAATCCTGTACCGACTACGGTTGGTGACCCTCGAACGATTTTTAAAGTGCTTCCCGAGTTTTTCTTTCGACGCGGAAAGCGCTCGCCGCGCCAGCCGCTGGGACCGTTTCGTACCGATGCGGCGGTCTATCGTACGGCTCCGTCGACGGGCCTGCGCGTGACATGGATGGGCCACTCGACTGCGCTGGTGGAGATCGACGGCATACGCATCCTGACCGATCCGGTGTGGGAGCAGTGCGCGTCGCCGATCAACTGGGCCGGTCCAAAGCGTTTTTTTGCACCGCCGCTCGCCCTTCGCGACCTTCCCCAGCTCGATGCCGTGCTGATTTCGCACGATCACTACGACCATCTGGGAGCGGCAACGGTGCGGACGCTCGCTACTCTGCCGGCGGCTGCGCGGGCGCAGTGGATCACACCGCTTGAAGTTGGCCATCTGCTGCGGCGGTTTGGCGTGGCCCGCGAACAGATTCGTGAGATGGACTGGATGGATGAAGTGAGCGTGGGTACGGTGCGGGTGACGGCGCTGCCGTCGCGGCATTTCTCCGGGCGTGGACTCTGGAACCGGTTTGAGACGCTGTGGGCGTCGTTTGCCATAGCAGGCCCGCAACACAACGTCTACTACGGCGCAGATTCAGGCGAGTGGTCGGGATTTGCTGAGATAGGCGCTCACTTTGGACCGTTTGACTTGACGATGCTGGAGATTGGCGCCTCCGATCCGCTGTGGGCCGATATCCACATGGGTCCGGAGGGCGCGGTGCGCAGCTTCCAGGCGCTGGGCGGGTCGGGATTGCTGATGCCGATCCACTGGGGACTCTTCGACCTGGCGCTGCATGACTGGCGACAGCCGATTGAGGCTGTCTGGTCTGTGACTGAACTACCGTTGTGGTCGCCGACTCCGGGGCTTCCGAGCAATGTCGTCCCAGGCAAAGAGTTGCGCTCGGAGTGGTGGCATTGAGGCAAGCGCGCAGCAGACAGCAAGCCTGATTTCCCGCCTTCTTCTCGGCTTACGCCACGCGTGTTCATGCTAATCTGTTGATAACCCCGCGGAGAGATGGCCGAGAGGCTGAAGGCGGCGGTTTGCTAAACCGTTATAGGGTCAAAAGCTCTATCGAGGGTTCGAATCCCTCTCTCTCCGCCAGCAATTAAGCTAAATATCAGAATCTAATGTAAGTACATAATTTTAATAGATATGCGTTGATTCCACTGATTCTCTCCTGTCCGCTGAGTCATTCAAATTCCTCTCTTTCCCCTCCATTTGCATGACAACGACACCTGCGCATGACAACAGAGACTGCTGTCGCGAGGTCAGATGACCCTCGATTTCCACAGAGAGCCTGATTTGCCTGCTCGCGGAAGCGAAGAGATTCGGTGATGGCAGGATGGACAGGCTGATTTTTATGTGGAGGCGGTAGAAAGATTTCTCGACCGCAGGGTTTCAGCGATGCAGTTTCTGCGATGCGGTGGAGGGACTTGTGGGCATGCACGAGAGATCACGAGAATGCCAAATTCGGACGATGGCAAATGGTTGATCGACTACGCTCCAGCTACACGGCGATTTTCTGGGGCGAACCCGGTAGGAGCCGCAGGCAAATTGGACGGGGCTGGGAGATGATCGACGCCTATTCATTGTCTCCTGAGCGGTTCGTCAACTGTCGTTGAGTTCTCAAGGTCGGACTCGTATTACTGCTCTGGCTCGACCTTCAGCCCGTGAAATGCAGTGTACTGCGCTGAAAGCAGACGTATGATACGTCCGCTCTGATGCAATGTTTTTTGTCTTCTCTTTTGACGCAAGCGCAATGATGCGATTTGTGAGTGAAAACCTGTAATCTCGTAAATATAAGAAGTGAATATAGATAAAATTCGATTCGCGAGAAACATTTTCGAACAAAAACTTTTTCGAGATGTAGCTGGACGCGCGATGGCACCTGCGTCACACTGCGCCAATGGATCATCTCGATCATCTGCGGCATATTGAGCACCTGGTCGACGCGGCAGCGTTGAGTCGGCTTACTGGCCTGTCCCCGAAGTATATCTATGCCCTCGCAGCCAGAGGCGAGATACCCCACTACAGGATTGGCCGAGCGATACGATTTGTTCCGTCTGAGATAGCCGTCTGGCTACTACAGCGGCGATGCGGGGGACTGCTATGAGGCGCCGCGTGTCGGCAGTTGAGCAGTTGTCGCTGTCGCTGGACTGCTCGGAGACTACTACG
>JAJZHE010000186.1 GCA_021804655.1 Acidobacteriota bacterium | reverse complement strand
AGCGTGGAGCCGCAGGCACAGATTCTGCCACCGGATGGTCGTCCGCTGACGGTGCGCGTGATGGTGCATGCCGAGCAGGCGGCAAGCGGAACGGTGCGGCTGAAGCTGCCCGCTGGCTGGACATCCGTGCCGGTGCAGGCATCGTTTGCGCGGAAACAGGCTGGCGATGCCGAGCCGGTGAGTTTTCGCGTGACGCCGCCAGCCGCGGTGACGGAGAAGAATTCGATTGCAATCGGTGCCGTTGCAGAGTGGAACGGGCAGCAGTTCACGAGCGACTGGCGCGCAGTGGGCTACCCTGGGATGCGTCCGTACAACGTTTATCGCGCGGCAGAGATGGCGACGCGGCGGGTGAATGTGAAGACGGCGCTTGGACTGCGTGTGGCGTATGTGATGGGCACGGGCGACACCGTGCCGGAGGCACTGCGCGGGCTTGGGATTGAGCCTCATCTGCTCTCGGCACAGGAGGTTGCGCAGGCGGACCTGTCGGCGTGGGACGTGATCATGATCGGCATTCGCGCGTATTCGGTGAGGCCGGAGCTGGCGGCGAACGAAGCACGGCTGGAAGCCTTTGAGCGCGCGGGCGGCACGTTGATTGTGCAGTATCAAAGTGAAAATTTTCCGGCTCCGTTTGCACTCAACCTGGGCCGGTCTCCGGAGAAGGTGGTCGAAGAGACGACACCGGTGAAGCTGCTGCACGCCGACAATCCACTGCTGACGACGCCGAACCAGATCACGGCAAGGGACTTCGACGGATGGGTCGAGGAACGCGGACATTCCTTTTTGGATACGTGGGACGCAGCGTACACGCCACTGACCGAGACTGCGGACGCGGGGCAGGATCCGCAGCGCGGAGGCCTGGTGGTGGCACGCGTCGGACGTGGGCAGTTCGTCTATGTGGCCTACGCGCTGTATCGGCAGTTTCCTGAACTGGTGCCGGGGGCTTATCGGCTGCTGGCAAACCTGGTGAGCGCAGGCTCACGACAGAAGTAGAAAACGCGGGCGATTGAAACGCAAAGAGGGCGAAGCAAGGCAGCGCAGGCTGCGGCGCTTCGCCCGGTTTGTGTTACAAGACGATGACAAAGATTGCGACAGCGTTACGCATGTTGCACTGCGGTTAAAAAATGACGGCGCAAGGCTTTTTTGTCATCTTTGTTTGCGCAAAATTCATACAACTCTGGAAGTCTAGCTAAGGATTCCCCCCAAGTGGCCGTGGACTACGCCGAAGCGGCGCGTGTGTGCGGCGGACTGATGGATGAGAGAACGTTAAAGAGAGGCTCAATGAAGAAGCGAAATCAGGCAGCGGTAGCAACGATGCTGACAGCCGGTTTTGTGCTGATGCCGATGGCATGGGCGCAGACGACGAAGAAGCAACATGTGGAAGCGAAGAAGCCGGCGCCGGTCAGCGCCGAGCAACTCCAGCAGTTGAAGGACGAGCTGGAGGGCGAGATCAACGCGCTGAAGGGTGCGCTTGCGGATCGTGACGCGCAACTGAAGCGAGCGCAGGATGCAGCGGAAGCTGCGCAGCAGGCTGCGGCAAAGGCTGAGGCTGCCGCGGGCGACCAGCAGCAGGCTGCGACTGAGAATGCCTCGACCGTGAATACGCTGAATGCGACGGTCGCAAACCTGAAGGCCAGCCAGCAGCAGATGACCGCGACGATGGCGACCGAGCACAAGACGATGGAGCAGCAGATCGAGCATCCGGACGCGATCCACGTGAAGGGAATCACGATCTCGCCAACCGGCTCCTTCATCGCAGCCGAAACGGATTACCGCAGCGGAGCGACGGGCGGCGGTCTGAATACGGCCTTTGGCGCGATTCCGCTGGCCAACTCCGACGACGCACAGATCAGCGAGTTCAACGGTACGGGACGCCAGTCGCGACTGGCGCTGACCGCCACCGGCAAGACGAAGAATATGACGATGACCGGCTACTACGAGATGGACTGGCTGGGCACTGGCATCACCAGCAACAACAACCAGAGCAATAGCTATGTGCTGCGCCAGCGACAGTTGTGGGCGCGGGCAGCACTGAATAACGGCTGGAAGTTCACCGGCGGACAGATGTGGTCCCTCGCGACGGAAACGACGCAGGGGTTGACGAATGGATCAGAGATTCTGCCGGCGACGATCGATCCACAGTACGAAGCGGGCTTCGTGTGGACGCGCCAGTATGGCTTCCGTGTGACCAAGGACTTCGGACGGAAGTTTTTCATGGGCGTCTCTGCCGAAGATCCGCAGATTCTGCTGGCCGGCAACGGGCTGCCGACGAATCTGCTGATGGGTTCGGCAGGAACTCCGGGCGGACTCTTTAACCCAACGGCAAACTACTCCTTCAACGTGGCTCCGGATTTCATCATCAAGGCGGCGTTTGAGCCGGGCTGGGGACACTGGGAAGTCTTCGAGATCAACCGCTTCTATCGGGATCGCGTGTATCCGAACGGCGCAGCCAAGTCTGCGATGGGCGCGTATAACGACTCGACCTATACGGCGGGCATCGGCGGCGGGTTCCGTGCGCCGCTGGCAAACCAGAAGATTTCGATTGGCCTGAAGGGACTCTGGGGCCAGGGAATGGGTCGCTATGGTTCATCGACGATTGCCGACGTGACTCTGCGGCCAGATGGGCAGATCGCTCCTCTGCGCACGCTGTCGGCGCTCAGCACGTTGGAGTTCTTTCCCAACAGCCGCACCTATATCTACCTGAACTACGGCGGCGATTATGTGGGGCGGCGTTATTTTGGCAGCGAAGGCTACGGTTCGCCGCTGACCAACATGACGGGCTGCAACACAGAGCCGGTTCCGGGCGGACCGTTCAGCCCTTCGACGCCGGCCAACTGCGGCGGAAATACGAAGAACATCAACGAGTTCACGGCAGGCTATTGGTACTACTTCTACAAGGGACCGATGGGTGGACTGCGGCAAGGCATTCAGTACAGCTACTTCACGCGTAATCTCTGGTCGGGCATGGGTGGACCGCTCAATCCAAACGGCGGCGCGCAGGGAACGGACAACACACTGTTCACCTCGTTCCGGTACTACTTCCCATAGTCTTCGGCAGCAGGACAAATGCCAATGGGGCGCTTCGCGGTACAGAAGCGCCCTTTGGTGTTTTCCGGAGACGATGGCGTGCAGGCAACGCGCATCGCGGACGGGTATACACTGACTGAAAGCGCGGGCGGAAGTGGCGAAATTGGCAGACGCACCAGACTTAGGATCTGGCGCCCACAAGGCGTGGGGGTTCAAGTCCCCCCTTCCGCACCACAGACGGCATGCGCCAACAATACCGTCAAACACTGAGAGAAACGAGAGCAACGATGAATGGAACCGGACAGACGCCGCGCGTGCAGATTGTGAATGACGCGAATTATCGCGACACCTATGCCAACAGCGTGCAGATTCGCGTGAGCGTGTGGGATTTTCACCTGGTCTTTGGGCAGGCAAGTTCGGAGAATCCGGAGCAGGTGAGCATCCAGAATCAGCAGGGGATTTATCTGAGTCCGCAACAGGCAAAGGCGCTGTGGAACGTGCTGGGACAGAATCTGGCGCAGTATGAGCAAGCTTTTGGCGAGCTGAATCTGGAGCCGCGAGTAGGAGATTTTCCGCAGGGCGCGGTGAATTAACCCCCCATGAAGGCAAGCCGACGGATGCACCGCCGAGCAGAAGAAGATGCACCGCAGCGAAGCTGGCTACGACGCGTCCTGTGGCCGCATGAAGCAGGACCGATGCCGCTGTGGCGAATCTTTCCGGTGATCTTTGCCGCGTTGTACGTGACGCACTGGAGCCTGCTGAACCTGCCCTATTACTGGGATGAAGCCGGCTACTACATTCCCGCGGCGTGGGATTTCTTTCGCACCGGCAGCCTGATTCCACTGACGACTGTGACAAACGCGCATCCGCCTCTGCCGGCGATCTATCTGGCGCTGTGGTGGCGGCTGGGCGGCTATGCGCCTGTGGTGACGCGCGAGGCGATGCTGGTAGTGGCCACGGTTGCGCTGCTGGGCGTGTGGCGGTTGGCGATGCGGCTGAACGGATCGTCGCTGGTGGCTCTGTGGACCGTGGTGCTGACGGGGCTATACCCGGTGTGGTTTGCGCAGAGCACGCTGGCTCATGCTGACCTGATGGCGGCAGCGGCAACCATCTGGGCGCTGAGCTATGCGCTGGTGGAAGACGAACCACGGCCCTGGCTGGCGGCGATCGGTTTCAGCATTGCGGTGCTGGCCAAGGAGACGGCGCTGGCAACGCCGCTGGCCCTGGCCGCATTTGAGGTCGTTGTGGCGCAGCGAACGCGGGAGGCGGCAATTCGCAGACAAAGCTGGCAACGCGCAGGTTGGTATATGACATGCGTGGCACCGTTGGTTGCGTGGTATGCGTATCACTTCGCGAAGACCGGATACCTGTTTGGCAACCCGGAGTTTGTGCGCTACAACGCTACGGCAACGCTGACGCCGGTGCGTTTTCTGGCTGCGCTGGGGCATCGCGTGCTACACCTGACCGGACACATGAATCTGTTTGTGCCGGTGCTGCTGACCGCTGCGGCGATGATGCTGGAGCCGGTGCAGGAGCCTGGAAAGAACAGACGCGGCGCAACGCGGCAGCGGGTGAGTTTCCATGCCCAGTGGAGAATCTATGCCGTGCTGGCGGCAAATGCAGTGGCGTTTTCGCTGCTGGGCGGTGCGCTGCTGACGCGCTATCTTCTCCCCATGTATCCGCTTGTGCTGCTGGTGGCAGTTTCAACGTTTCACCGCCGGACGCGATGGTGGCAACTGATGGCAGCGCTCAGCGCGGCAGC
>JAJZHE010000039.1 GCA_021804655.1 Acidobacteriota bacterium | reverse complement strand
AATACCACGCGCAACTTCCTGCGCCAGCCGGGCATCAACGACTGGGATATCGGCTTTGGCAAGGCGTTTGTGATGGGCCGGGGATCGCAGTTTGACCTGCACGTGGATACCTTCAACACGTTTAACCATCATCAGTACGACGTCAACGTTGGCGGCCTGGCGACGGGCGGTTCCGGCGGCGGATCGGCGATCGATGGCGGCGTTGGCGATCCACTGCAGGGCTTGATTACGTCGTCGTCGCCTGGACGCATCATTCAGCTCAGCGGCAAGATTACCTTCTGACGAAATCTCATGTGAAGCACTTTCCTGCTCCGCCGGGCAAAAGATCGCCTGGCGGAGATTTCTTTCAGGAGCTACACTCTGGCCATGAAACTACGTCCGCCTTTTCTCTTTTTGCTGGTCTTTCTTTTTCAGCTTTCAACGATTGCACAAAATGATAGCGACGGCGCAGCAGCGGCTCTGGCCGACGCTGCGCAGCAGGCGCTTGCGCATGGCGACGCGGAGACGGCGCGAACGGACTACGAGAAACTGGCGAAGCTGAAGCCGGAGGTGGCCGAGATTCATGCGACGCTCGGCGCAATGGACTTTCAGCAGCGGCGCTATGCGCAGGCGATTGCGGAGATTGAAGAGGCGCAGAAGCTGAAGCCCGGGCTGCCGCGACTGAACAGCCTGCTGGGGCTTTCGCAGGCAGCGATCGGTCACTATCGCCGAGCGCAGCCGCTGCTGCAAAAGTGCTTTCAGCAGACGGCGGATCGACAGCTCAACCGGTTGTGCGGATTGCAACTGATGCGCGTGGAGCAGGGTCTGGACGAAGACGCTGACGCTGTGGAGACTGCGCTGACGCTGAACCGGCTGTATGCGGACGATGCGGAGATTCTCTATCACACAGGGCGCGTCTTCGGGAGCTATGCGTACGAGGTGATGGAGCGGCTGCGCGACAAAGCTCCCAACTCGGTGTGGATGCTGTTGGCGCAGGGCGAGGCGAACGAGGCGGCAAAGAATTACAGCGCCGCGATTGTCGCCTATCGCCATGTGCTGGAGCAGGACCCGAAGCGTGTGGGAATCCATTATCGACTGGGCAGGATGTATCTGGCCCGCTATGGCGATACGCAGAAGGCCGAAGACAAGCAGGCGGCGATGAGGGAGTTCGCAGCGGAACTGGCGCTTGACCCATCGGATGGCAATGCGCTTTATGAGATTGCCAACCAGGAGGCGGAGTCGGGACAACTGGAGAAAGCGCGCACCGACTACCAGAAGCTGGTCGAGAGAATTCCGGATTTTGAGCAGGCACTGGTGGGGCTGGGTGGCGTAGAGATTGAGGCAGGGCAATTTCAGCCCGCAGCCGACTTGCTGGAGCGAGCGACGAAGCTGAAACCAACGGATGAAGTTGCGTGGTATCGACTTTTTATGGCGCGCCGTGGAAGCCACGATGAGGCGGGCGCGCGCGTGGCGATGGATGAGTATCGGAAGCTGCACAGCGCAGAGGCGTCGAACTCGGGCTTGCGCGCATCCGACAGCAGCGTGACGCCACAGACGCTGGACAAGACCGCGCCGCAGTAGGGCATGTTTGCACATCTGCGATGGTCAGCAGACTTGAGAGAAGCAGAGGCCCATCAGCGAAGCCACTTTTTTCAACGTCTCTGCTGTGTGACCGATGCCGATGGCACAGTGGTGAGCCGGAGCTTGCGCGTTCCAGCGCTGGACAAAATCGAGCGCGGTGAGCGGGAAGCGATAACGACTGTTGGTGTTACCGATCTGCAGAATCGGCCCGGCGACGCTTTCGCCCTCGGCGACCACCAGCTTGTAGCCATGTACGCTGTCCTCTGCGACGGAGAGCAGCGTGACAGGGCCGTATCGAACAGACATTTCGACCGAAAGTCCGCTGCCGACCTTGCCGTGATAGACGCCGAGAGGACGCACGCGCACGGGGCCTGCTGCGATGGCGACATGGCCTGGGCCGTCGTGGCCCATGAGGACGATGTTGTCGCGCAGGTCCATTGCGTAGTACTCGGTGAAGGAGCCACCGGCGCCGAGGAGATCGAGAATCTTCATGGCGACGACATTCTTCACTTCGTATTCCCCGGCAACAGGGACGTGACGCGCTGTGAGCAGGCTGGTGCCGAGGATGATGGAGCGCATGGTGTCGGAGTTGGCGGGATTACCGCTTCCCTTGTAGTAGTAAGCCAGTGCATCGAGCCGATGGCGCGCGACAAGATGATCGAGCGCGACCGAAGTGCGGGCGGCGAGAGCGAGTTCTTCCTGCGCGCAGTCGTCCCGCACGTCCAGAACGGACCGAAACTCCGCAACGCGCGCGGAGATGGCAGGAGTCGAGACTTCGGCGGCAAGCGCGCTCAACTCGTCCACTTCAAGCAATTCCGTGTGAACGCCGAAGACGGTGGCCAGGCGCGTGATATCGGTGGCGATGTCCAGCATGCCGCTGTAATAATGGCCCATCAATCCGACGCGTGCGCGGGCAAGCGATGCCTGTACGCGCACAGCCTGGACCCATTCGCCGACTGTGAGACGCGTGGCAGCGTCGGTGAGCGATCCATTCACCTGGCGGAAGCTCCAGTCGGCGCGGGCGAAGAGATTGGCGATCTCCGGCATGGGGCAGGCGGAGCACCAGGCGAGCCATGCGCCGGTCATCGTTGTCCGATCCTCCATTGCATTCACGGCGATGGAGTCGAGGGCGGAGTCGGGCTGGAGATTGAGCACGACGACCGGCACACCGGCGCGTCGCACCAGCGTGAGCACCGTGGCGGAGAGCGCGTAAGTGGTGACGTGGATGAAGAGTGCATCGACCTCTTCGCGCCGACACTGGGATGCCGCAGCAACGGCCGTTTCGAATCTGTCCACCATGCCCAGATGAGTGACGTCTGCGCCTTCGCTTGTGATCCACGCTGCGACCTGATCGACGTATCCGCAGAGACGTTCGCGCAGCCCTGGAAACTGCGGCCAGTACGTGTCCAGACCCAGGCCGCAAAGAGCGATGCGCACCCTCGATGGGATTGGGCTGTCGGTGGATGCGTTGCGATCAGGCAAGGTAAAAGACCTCTTCCAGCATGGGGAAACGCTCGCCGATACGGAGATTCTCTGCGGAGACGAAGAACGGAGCCATTGCCGCCTGCCAGCGCAGGTTGACGGGATCGTTCTCGATGATGCGCCAGGTGGCTTCAAAATCTGGGCAGCGCAACGTGAGTACCAGCAGAGTCTCCCGGCGATAGATGGAGTATTCGCAGATGCCTGCCCGCTTGAGCAGGGCGAGCATCTCTGGCCAGACGGCGCAGTGAGCGGCATCATATTCCGCCTCTGCGCCGGGGCGAAGGTGAAGCAGGAATGCGTAGCGGCGCAGGAGTGGCGAAGCAGACATGGCTACCATGAGACCACTGTGACGGAAAATGGCGCAAGCGTGAGTGTCTGCCCCTTGGACGCGATGGAGCGCGCAGGGCCGTCGGCCGTCTGCGGATCGACGGTGAGCACGGAGCGCGGCGCAGCGGCGGGGAGCGATACAGATGCGACGCGGTCGCGCTTGTTGATGAGCAGCAGCTTGTGGCCGGAGGGGGTGACGAAGCCCTGCGCGACGAGATCGTGAGAGTTGGCGGCAGTGTCTGCGAGACTGGTCTGGACGAGCGCGTCGCCGGAGTGGAAGTTGTCATGAATGAGGCGCAGAACCCAGTAGCGCGCGTTGGGTTTGTCGTTCTGCCAGTTCATCATGCTGACGCTGGGAAACTGCGTTGGGTAGCCGATGAGCTGAGACTCGCCGATGACGTCAATCTGCTGGCGGGAGAGTTCGATGAAAAGATAGGCGTAGAGCGCGCCGGCGAGATTCCAGTAGGCGGCGGGCGGCGGGGTTGTGTCCGCGGCAGTGTTGTCCGTGGGCAGGATGACGCCAAGTTCATCGCAGTCGGTTTTTGTCTGGGGTGAGAGACGCTTGCGAATCGACTCGATGTAGCGAACGGTGGAGAGGAATCCGTCGGCCTGGTCAAAGAAGGAGTACTGCCAGCTATCGAGGGTCTGTCCAGCGACGGGCGAGGCATAGAAGTGATAGGAGATCATGTCGAGCGGAATGCCCGGTTTGTGATGCTGATGATTGAGAAAGTACTCGAAGAAATCCGGGGACTTGCCGGGCATGGCCAGCGCGAGGCCGACAAACTTCGTCTGCGGTGAGACGCGGTGAATGGCGCTGACGATGGCGTCGTAACGCGCAGTGTACTGCTGCGGCGTCATGGAGTGCTCGAAATCGACTTCGTTGAGCACCTCCCACCAGGGAAGCTGGTAGTGATGGCCGGAGTTGTGGCGGAGACCGTTCTCGTCGGTGAATCCACCGTTGACATACCAACTGACGAGGCGCGCGTAGTAGTCGCCAAGTTCTTTGCCGGTGGGGTCGCGCAACTCCGTACCCTGTGTGTAGTGCCAGTCCACTTGATTGGGATCGGTTGGATAGGAGACGGGCCTGGGAGTGACAAAGAGCCAGGCGGGAATGGTGCTGAAATTAACGATGGTGGAGTGGCCCGCGGTCGCGTGCATCAGGTCCGCCATCATGGGATCGATAAGAGAAAAATCCCAGGCGGTTTTCTGCTTGGTGGGCGGTTCCAGCTCTGCGACACCGAGCCTGGGATAAGGCAGCCACGGGACGTAACGGACATCCTCTGCGCCGAGCTGCTGGACTGCCCGGTATGCAGCAGCGCCAAGCGGCTGGCCGGGGCGCAATGGAGGGTTGACGACGATTTGAAATGTTGACGACGAGCGCGAGGTGACTTCGGGATGGTTCCAGTGGACGGAAAGCGCGACGGGAACGGGCGTATTCTGTGTGTCCGTCTGCGCCACAGCAGGAAACTGGGCCAAGAGACCGGGCATAAGCAAAACGGCGCAAGCAAGGCGTGGAACGCGCATGGGATGAACCTCGTGCGTGAGGAAAAATTACCCGACGCGCAGGATTTGCCGCGATTGGGAAGGGTTTTCCATCAGCGCATCCTTTGTAGCATCGCGCCCGATAATTTTGCAATAGTTTTTGTATTGGATTTATGATTTGCGTCTCACTCATAGGTTTTTCAGAAGTGGCTCCCAATGCAAAGCGCCGCTGTAAGCTGATTCGATGACGAAAAGCAACATACCGCTGTGGAGATTTCGGCTCGCCCGCGTGGAGGACGCTGCGATACTGCGCGACCTCATCGCTGCATCGGTGCGCGGGCTGAGCCGCAACGATTACACCGATATGCAAATGGCGGGAGCAGTTGGAACGGCGCTGGGGCTGGATACGCAACTGATTGCCGATGGGACGTACTATGTGGTGGAGTGTGCCGGTGCAGACGCGCCAGGTGAGATTGTCGGCTGCGGTGGATGGTCGGCGCGGCGGACTCTGTGCTGCGGGGACGATGGCCCGGGGCGCGATGCCTCGCTGCTTGATCCGACGCGGGATGCGGCGAAGATTCGCGCGATCTTCGTTCATCCTCTGTTCGCGCGTCGCGGTCTGGGGACTGCGATTCTGCACTTCGTCGAACAGGAAGCGATGCGCGCAGGTTTTCGCTTGCTGGAGATGGGCGCGACGGTGACCGGCGCACCGCTTTATGCACGCGAGGGCTACCGGGAAGTGGAGCGCATGGAGATTCCGCTGCAGAATGGAGCCAGCCTGCCCGTCATTCGCATGAGCAAAGAGGTGGTCGAGCAGGCCGCCTGCAACGATGACGATGTTGAGGACAAAGCTTCATCGCGCGGGTAAGTCCAGCGACTGGCTGCCGGGGTGGAGCGGCAAAGTTTTTCCGCTCCATTGCAGGGTGCCCGACAGGCCTGGCGGCAGGTTAATTTGCGCTGTCCATCCAGCGCCGCTGAGCCGGTAGTGAACCTCGATCATTCCTCTGGGGCTGGGCATGGCGGCGTCCAGATGATGCAGCCCGGCAAGATGCGGCTCGATGCGGACGGAAGCAAAACCTGGACTCGCTGGATGAATGCCGGCGACGAGTGTAAGCAGGTCGTAGTTTGGACTGGCGCTCCAGGCGTGGCAGTCGGAGCGCGTTGGCTCAGGCGTCTCCGCCCATGTGCTGAGGCCGAGGTCGAGCATTCCATACCAGGGGCGTAACAGCGAGAGGTACTGGTCGCCCATGCCGGCCTCTTCCAGAGCGCGACTGAGATAAAAGCGGAAGTAGAAGCTCATGGGGGAGAGTGGCGGAACGGAGACGCCTTCGACGCGGGTGGGCGCGTCGGCGCGCGAGGCCAGAACACGGCGCAGAATGGGCGCGCGGCGTTCGACGGGGGCAACGTCAAGCAGGACGGCGAGCGCGTTTGCCTCCTGACTCCAGGAGGTCTTCGCCGGAGTGTCGGCGTAGAGGCCATGGGCCGTGTCCCAGTTTTCTCGATTGAGAGCCTGCGTCGCTTTCATACTCATCGCGCGATAGCTGGCGGCGCGTTCGGCACTGCCGAAGGACTGCTCCATCTGCGCGGCGTCGCGCAGCGCGGAGATGAACTGAAGCGTGAGCAGCGTGGAACCGCCGTCAGACTGCTGCGGCGGTTCGCCGGCGAGGTAGTTGGCGGTCCAGTCGGCAAACTCCCACCAGCCAAGTTTGCCCAGCAAACCATCGGGTCTTCGACGATCGGCAAACCAGTCCAGAACCGTGCGTGTATGCGGCAAAGTGGTGCGCACCAAAGAGGGATCGTCCACGTACATCCAGTAGTCGTGGAGCATGTTGACCCAGTAGAGCGAAAAGGGCGGAATGAACTGCGGCAGCGAGGAAGGATACCGGCTTTCGGTGATGCCCTCGGGCACGCGCGAATCGTCGATGTTTGTGATTGCCTGCTGGGCCAGGCGCGGGTCACCGGCGACGACGTAGGAGATGAGCGCCTGAATGCGCGTGTCGCCGACATACTGCAACTGCTCCCAGTAGGGCGCGTCCATATAGGTTTCATGCGCGTCGAGCCGAGCGGTGCGCCAGCCGGTCTTCCAAATCTGTTGCAGGCGAGGGATATCCGCGTCGATCGTCGCACGGGCGTGAAAAGGATAGGCCGTGAACCAGGCGCGCATGGAGTCGAGGGTCAGCGGCTGGTCCTGCGTGGTGATGTCGAGTTGCAGATAGCGCCAGGTGCGCCACCAGAGCGGCGATGCCGACTCGCTCGATCTTCCTCCAATGACGATCTGATCGGTGATTCCTTCGATGTGGCGTCCAGCGATCTCGTTGCGGTTTCCTTTGTTGCCGTGCGCGTCATAGAGCGCCTCGGCATAAGTGATGTCCACCGCGGCGTCGCGCCCGCCGCTGGTGACCAGTTCGGGATACGCCGTCTCCAGCGTGCGATGGTCGAGCAGGATGGTGACGTGTGTGTGCGCAGGAATGATGACGGCACCGGCGGGAAATGCCGCCGCGTCGGCGATGCCCTCGACGCGCACCGGATGGCCGACGTCCGCCGGGCGATGCTCCATCGGCGGGAGCGCGTCCGGCGTCAGCTCCCATTTGTTGGAAGCATCGCGCGCTTCGCGCGCTGAGGCGTGGCCAAGCAGCGCGGGCGCCTCCCAGTCCGTGGCATCGCTGTGATCCTGATCCCAGGTCGGGTCCACGATGTGCTCGTCGATCTTTTCCGCGGGACCGGCGGCGTAATAACCGTTTGCCCCGCTGTGTCCGAGTGCGGAATGACCGGCTTCACGGCGCACGCGCCAGGATGCCCCCGTGTTCACGTCGGATTCCGCGGGGCTGTCTGCCTGAAGCAGAAATCCTGTCCTGTCGCTCATCTGTGCGACGGGAGACAGTGTGGCGAAGTTCCAGACCTGGGCGGCGATCACGTTCTTTCCAGGGTGGAGGTACGGCGCGAGATCGACGGTTTCAAAGCGCCAGTGAAAGAGGTCTCCACGCGCTGGACCCTCGGCTACGTAGCGACCGTTGACGTGGAGGATGTAACGATTGTCGGCTGAGATGTGAATGAGTAAATGGCCGGGGACTGCGGACAGCTCAATCTCGCGACGAAATTCAAAGACTCCCTGCGTCGTGCCGGGCGACGACGGGCTTGCGATCCAGAAAGCGGGCCACTGCGCCGCGACGAGCGCGGGATTGAGCATGGGGGCGGAGTGGGCAGCCTGCGAGGTCTGGCCGCAGACGGAGAGCACGCACAGAAGCAGTGCGACGAGGCTCAGGATGCACGAGGAGTGGATGGTTTTGCGCACGTAACCGCCTTCCGCAATGAATGCGATGGAGAATGAATTCTTCTTTCGAAACATTAGCGCTGCGTTCGTCATGCTATCGGGATCGGTGGAGGCTGTCAAAATGCTTCAATATTCTGGCAGGGAATGCTTGCGGCAATGCTGGCTGAAAAGCGAGGCAGCGGTGTATTGTCCTTACTATGACAGCATCGATGGAAGAAGCAACCCGAACGCAGCGAACACCGGAGCCGATGCCGGAGGCCGAGGAAGTTTATCGGCGCTGGCTGGCGCATCTGAACGAAGAATTTACGCGGCACCAGGCGGCGGAACGGCGCGCGGAGATCGTGCGGGACCAGCTTTATCAGCTTTATCTGGGACGACCGCACGGCGGCAAGGCCAACGCGACGCTGACCAGTGAACTGCCGCTGAATGTGCAGCAGTTTTCGCTGGATCCGAACAACATCACGCTGGAGGCCGAGCACTATCCGGATGTCGATCCGGAGCGTTTTGCACGCAGCAAACCGCTGCTGTGGTTCTGGATGATGTTTGACCGCTCGCCGATCGGGCTGAACCACTGGCTGGGCATTCGTTTTCGCTGCATGCTGGGGCATCATCTGTTTGCGCGGATGGGGCGCGGGGTAAGGATCGATCATGGCGTGGAACTGACGTTTGGATATAATCTGCACTTCGAGGATGGAGTGATTGTGCGTCAGCGCACTCTGCTGGACGACCGCGCGGCGATTCACCTGGGAGCAGGGGCTGTGATTGGCACGTATGCGCGGATTTATACACACACGCACGACAAGGAAGACTATGACCATGTGATCGTTGCTCCGACCAGGATTGGAGCGCGGGCACGCGTGGGCGCACATACGATTGTGCTGGCCGGGACGCAGTTGGCGGCGGGAGAGATTGTCGGTCCGCATGGTACGGCGGAAGGCCAGGTGTGACGGCATGAGGCTTTGTACCTCCGGCAAATGACGGCAAGCGACCATGCTAAGCTGAGTTTTTGTTGAAGGTGGAGAGCGCTTGTGCATGTGTCGAATCTGGATCTGGTGATTGCGGTTTTCGAATTTGTAATTCTTCTTTTTTCGCTTTCGGTGCATGAGTGTGCGCATGCGTGGGCGGCGCTGCAACTGGGCGATCAGACAGCGTTTCAACAGGGGCGGGTGACGCTGAACCCGATCCGACATATCGACGTGCTGGGAACGCTGGTTTTTCCTGCGCTGATGATCTTCGGTCCGCTGCTGGGACTGGGACTGGGCGGATTTCTGGTGGGGTGGGCGAAGCCGACACCGGTGATTACGCGCAACTTTCGCAATGTGAAGCGCGACGACATGCTGACGACTCTGGCTGGCCCGGTGAGCAACCTGCTGCTGGTGTGCCTGGGGTTTCTGCTGTTGGCGGGCATTGCGCTGATGGGCAGCGAAGGCAGGATTGCCGTGGTGGCTGCGATGAATATGCAGGTGCTGCTGGAGGGCGCATCGAATCTGCAGGCGCTTGCGCTGCTGGGCTACCTGACGATCGAGGTCAATCTGGCGCTGCTGTTCTTCAACCTGATGCCGATTCCGCCGCTGGATGGAGGCCATCTGCTGCGCAACGCACTGCCCTACAACGCGGTGCAGAAGTATGACCAGATCGCGCGTTTTGGATTCTTCCTGGTGCTGTTTCTGGGCGGGTACTGGATTCGGCTGTTTCTGGAGCCGAGTAATCGCGTGATCGAAAGCGCGGTTGCGTTGTTTCTGCACCTGGCATAAGACGGCGCGTCGATAAGCGCGAGTTGGAACTCTGCACGGAGGAGCGATGCAGCGGCTGATGAAACTTCTGCGGGAATCGATCTTTCACGCAATGCGGCAGGCAGTGCAGCAGGCGATGCAGCATGACGTGCTGAATACAGCCAAGGCGGCGGCGTATTCCTGGATTCTGATGCTGTTTCCAGCGTTGCTGCTGTTGACGACAGCGCTTGCGGTGGTTCCAGAGGGGAATACGCTGCTGGATCAGCTTCGCGTGGGCGCGGAGCAGTTTCTGCCGTCGGACACAATGTCTTTGCTGCAATCGTATTTTCAGAGCCGACGGCTGCACTCGTTTTCGCTGGCGATCTCGGCGCTGGCGCTGAGCGGATATGCCGCGCTGGGGGTGATGCTGTCGCTGATGGAGGGTTTTCGGCGTGCGTATCGGCTGCCACGGAACGACTGGGGATTCTGGGGACTGCGCATCCGCGCATTGATGCTGGGACCACTGGCGCTGGTGCCGCTTTCGGCGGCGACGCTGCTGCTGATCTTCGGCCATCCGATCGAGCAGTGGATGATTGCGAACGCGACGCATGAACTGCGCGCAGTGGTGCTGCTGGTGTGGCGGCTGGCGCGATGGCTGCTGGCGATGCTGACGACGGTGGTGGTGCTGGGAACGGTGTATCACTTTGGCACGCGCCGCCGGGAGCATTGGGCGTGGGTGGCTCCCGGAGCGGTGGCCAGCACGCTAATCTGGTTTCCGGAGACGCTGGCGTTTGGATGGTATCTGACGCGGCGGGCGGATTACTCGATCATCTACGGCTCGCTGAGCGCGGGCATCGCCACGCTGGTGTGGCTTTACCTGACGTCGTTGAGCATTCTGATGGGCGCGGAACTGAATGGAGTCCTGTTTCGAGCGCGGCTGGAAAACTGCGAGGATGTTGTAACCGATCTCCGACGCAAACCATGAGGAAAAGCGATTCGTTTCCCAGCCCGCTGCCATTGCAATGTGGTCAGTCCTGTACAATGAAGCGGTCTGGTGGAGTGCGTATAGAAGCATTTTCTGCGCGCTTCTGAAGGCATGGATGCCGTTGCAGGCTTCGCTTTTCAAGTGAGCAGGAATCCTGTGTAAAGTTCGCTTCTGGTTCCCGTACCGTCCAACCGTTTATGGAGTGTTTTGACGCATGTCAATAGCAGGTTTGAAATCCGCGGAGAATTCTTTTCAGCGTCGTGCAAAGATTGTGGCCACACTGGGGCCATCGTCCAATACCGAGCCGGTCTTCCGGCAGCTTGTGCGTGCCGGGATCAACGTGGTGCGGCTGAACTTTTCGCACGGCACCCATGAGGAAAAGCTGGCGCTGATCCAGATGATCCGCAAAGTGAGCGCGGAAGAGAAGCGTCCGCTATGTCTGCTGGCGGATTTGCAAGGACCGAAGATTCGCACCTCGAAGCTGAAGGATCACCAGGCGGTGATGCTGGTGGCGGGAAAGCGGATCACGATTACGGCGCGTGAGGTGGAGGGTACGGCTGAGCTGGTCGGCACCACCTTCAAGACGCTGGCTGAAAACGTGGAACAGGGTTCGCGGATTCTGCTCTCCGATGGTCTGATCGAGCTGCGGGTAGCCGAGGTGAACGGCGACGACGTGGTGTGCGAGATTGTGAATGGCGGCAAACTGGGCGAGAACAAGGGGATCAACCTGCCGGGCATTCCGGTGCGTGTGCCTTCTCTGACGGAAAAAGACGACGTCGATCTGGAGTTTGCGCTGAAAAGCGGCGTGGATGCGGTTGCGGTTTCGTTTGTGCGCACGGCGGAAGATGTGAATCTGGTTCGCAATCGCGTGGCCGCTTACGGCGGCAGTACGTGGATCATTGCCAAACTGGAAAAGCCGCAGGCGATTGAGCATCTGGATGCGATTCTGGAGGTGGCAGATGGCATCATGGTGGCGCGCGGCGATCTGGGCGTGGAAGTGCCACCGGAGAAGGTTCCGGCGATCCAGAAGCACATCATCCGGCGCGCGGCCTACTATCGCAAGCCGGTGATTACGGCGACGCAGATGCTGGAGTCGATGATCGACAACCCGCGTCCGACACGCGCTGAGGTCTCCGATGTGGCGAATGCGATCTATGACGGCACCGATGCGGTGATGCTGTCGGGCGAATCGGCGATGGGAGCGTATCCGGTGGCCGCTGTGGAGATGATGGCGCGCATTGTGGCGGAGACGGAGGAAAACATTCTGCATATCCATGCCGGCGTACATGGGCAGCATATTCCACGGCACAAGGCTCTGTCGGTTGCCGAGACGATCTGCGAAGCGACGGCGCATGCGGCGCTGGATCTGGAGCTGAAAGGGATTGCCATCTTCACGGAGACAGCGGCGACGGCCATCAAGCTCTCCAAATACAAGCCTGTGGCGCCGATCTACGCATTCAGTTCAGTGGATGTGACGATCAGCCGGCTGAACCTGCTGTGGGGCGTGGAGCCAGTGCAGTGCGAGAAGGTGCACACCGCAGAGGCGATGGTGGAGCTGGCCGAGACCAAGCTGGAGCAGCATGGTTTTGCGCATAAGGGCGACATTGTGGCGATTGTGGCCGGGACGGGCACCAAGTCCGGATCGACCAATTTTCTGCGACTGCACAAGCTGGGAGATCGAGCAAGTCGAGCGTCCTGAAGATGCGGGTTCATCCCGCGCGATTCCACGCACTGCAGAATGGCTTCGGAGACGCATCCGAGGCCATTTTTGCTGGGCGATTCACATCGTGGTTTTGGGCCAGCCAGCAGCCGTTTACTGCACGTTGTATTGGAAGCGGAAGCGCAACTGGAGATAGGGGCCGTGGAACTCGCGCGGCAGCGGGGGGTAATCCGCGCCCTGAATGGCACCCCAGGCGGCGCGATCAAGCGCCACATCGCCCGAGCGTCCGGTGAGCATCATGGCATGGGGAGCCAGACGACCATTGGGCAAAATGGTGAAGACAATTTCGACGATTCCACGCTTGAGGATGGGCGGGTTGACCTCTTCCGGAATCAGCGGATCCCAGGTGCGATAGGTTTCATGGATCACGCGCTGCATGTACGGCCCGAAGTCCACGCCCTGAGTGTCGGAGAGAATCTCTGCCCCACCGGCTGCACCGGGATGCTGATTCAGCCCCCCCCCGACTGCGGCACTGGTGCCGGAATCGGCTGCATCGCGGGCGGAGTTGCGCAGAGCCTGCTGGATGAGCGCTTGCGGATCCTTGAATGCCTGAGCAAAATTTGGCTTGGCGGGGACTGGCGCAGGATGAGAAGGCTCGACGGGTGACTCGACCGCCGGAGTGGAGGGTTGAGGAATGGGCGGAGGTGTGGGCGCGGTGGCCTGTTGCTGCTGCGGCTGAGGAGGAGTCTGCTGCGGTTGCTTTTTCTCCAGATCGCGCAGCGCATTCAACGTTTTGCGATCCACATGGGTTTCGCTGGGCTTGACGGGCGCGGCTTTGTGCTGCACCTTTTGCACTTCTTTGAGCGCGTCGGGAAGCTGATCGAGATAGGTCAGGTCCTTGCGCTGCTTGATGGCGTCGAAGGGATCAATGACCTGCGGCTGATGAAAAACGTATTTGGGGATCCAGGTGAAAGCGGAGAAGAGCAGGATGTGCAGCAGGATGGAGATCCAGATGCCTTCGCGGATGCGCTGCCAGCGGCGCTCATCCTCGTACTCCGCGATGCGCTCCAGCAGCTCGTGGGTGTCGTAGTCGAGATAGCGGGACGATGAGTAGCCCGATGCCTCAGTTGCGGGGGCATCCGCATTTGCCTGAACGGTTGCCTCATCGACAAGCAAAGTGGTCGCGGTCTCGCGCGGAGAGTCGCTGGAGGTCGAATTATTGTTTATGTCATTCTGTGGCATGTATTCAAGAGCTGGCGATGGACACGCATCGGAGCCGGGCACAGAAATGCCGACGCAATGGGCATCATCAACTTATTCTCTCATCCCAATTCTCTCATCCCGGGACGCATCCAGCGCACAGTGGGAACTCTGAGAGATAAGACGTGCCGTCATACAATAAGGTTTGCTTACCTACGGACGGATGACGATTTGAAGCTTTCAATGGCCCAGTGGATAGCGCGTGGCAAGGCGGTCCTGTTGCCTGCGCTGATGAAGTTTGGCGCGGGTGGACTGGCTCTGCTTTCGGTGATGGATGCGTCGAGCATTCCTGTGCCAATGGACCTGGTGCTGGCGGGCTATGTGTGGGGCCATCGCAGCTATTTCTGGGTGTATGTTCTGGCGGCGTCTGCGGGTTCAGCGCTGGGCGGGCTGGTGCCGTATGCGCTGGGCCGCGCCGGTGGCGAGATTTTCCTGTTGCGGCGGATGGATCGCGCACGCTTTGAAAAGATCCGGCTGCGGTTTGAGAAGCAGGAGTTTTTCGCCGTGCTGGTGCCCAGCATGTTGCCGCCGCCGACTCCGTGGAAGGCTTTTGTCTTTGCCGCCGGCGTTTTTGAGATGCGCGTTCTCCCGTTCGTTCTTGCGGTCTTCTGCGGGAGGATGGTGCGCTGGCTGCTCCTCTCGGCGCTGGTGCTGCGCTTTGGCCCGGGAGCTGTGGGGCTGCTCGGCGGGGCGATTCATCGGCATGGGTGGGCTGTGGCTGGGGTTCTGCTGCTGGTGCTGGTGGCCTTTGGCGCGTGGGCAGGCATGCGGATGCAGCGCCGAAAAATGGATCAAGCCGGGTAGCGGGCAGGATTCAGCTCGGCAGGATTCAACTGAGCAGGATGGGCACGATGGCACCGTCTGCGATCGATTCGGCCTGCTCGTCGATGGCAATGAAGCAGTTGGATCGGGCAAGAGCAGCCAGGTCGCCGGAGCCTTGCCAGGGGACGAGCCGGACCTGAGGCGATGCGGAAAAATCACAGGCTGCGGGCAGGAAACGAGTCAGTCCCGGACGGCCTTGCCATCTTCCGGTGAACTGGGCCAGAGCAAACCGCGGCAGCGCGTCCGAGCAGCCAGCAAGACCGGCCAGAATCGGCGCGGCAAAGAGATGAAAGGTGACCGCGGTGGAGATGGGGTTACCGGGAAGAGCGAGAAAAGGCAGCGGATCGCCGCCCGCGCGGTCTGCGGTGCGGGGCAACTGGCCAAAAGCAACGGGCTTGCCCGGCTGGATGGCGACACCACCAAAGAAAAATCGCGCTTCGGCCTGTGTAAGCGCTGTCTCCACGAGATCGAACCGCCCAACCGAGATGCCGCCGCTGAGCAGGAGCAGATCGGCAGCCATCGCCTCCCGCAGGCTCTCACTCAGCGCTTCGGCGGTATCGGGAGCGGATGGGAGCACGAGGGGTTCACCGCCGAGCGCGGTGACAAGCGCGGCAAGCATGGGCGCGTTGGAGTTGCGAATCTGGGCAGTGCCGGGCTGCTGGGTAAGCGGGACAAGTTCGTCGCCGGTGGTGAGAATGGCAACAAGTGGGCGGGGCGAGACGGTCAGATCGCGGTAACCCTGCTGGGCGGCCAGCGCAACGTGCCGGGCATCGAGTCGCGCTCCGGGAGGAACGAGTACGTCGCCGATGCGCGCCTCGGCAGCCTGTGGCACGATGTTTTCACCAACGGCTACGGTGCGGTTGCTGACGAGACGAACGCAGTTGGATGTCTGTTCGCAGTGCTCGACCATGAGAACGGCATCGGCTCCGGATGGAACGGGAGCGCCGGTCATGATCTCACATGCTTCCCCCGGCCCGAGAACGCCGGCAAATTGCTGCCCGGCACGGATGCGGGCCGTGAGCAACAGAAACTGGTGGGAGTTGGCCTCGGCGGCGCGGCAGGCAAAGCCATCGCGCGTGGCACGCGGAAACGGAGGCTGATCGCGCTCGGCACGGATTTCCGTGGCCAGTACACGCCCGGCGATCTGATCCAGCGGCAGAGAAACTGAAGCGCGTCGTCCGGCGCGGAGCGGCATTGAACCACGGCCTGTTCCGAGGAAATCGGGCAGAAAATCAGGACGAGTGAGCGGCGGACGAAACCCGCCGCCGGAGGGAAATCCATACCAGGCACGGACGGCGGCAAAGGAAGAAGACGAAGGCAACGCATGCAGTGGCTGGTGAGCAGGATCTGCGGCAACGTGCGCATCCCCTGCCGGAGATGGGATCGGCTGTCCTGCGGCATGGAAGGCAAGAAAACGATGAATCTGCTCCATCGCATCCTGGAAGCGGACAAGCGGAGCGGTGGCTCTGGATGCCTGAAAGGAACGTGCCGGTGTTTCCCCTGAGGATGACAAGTGTACTGCCTCGCGCACGGATCGGATGTAAAAGACGATTGTAAAAGACGCGCAAAGAAAACGGGCCGCTGCCAGCAGCGGCCCATCTGTAAAGGTGAGAGGCGAAGCTATTTCTTCGCGTGATAATGCGTCTGCACTTTTTCCCCAGCCGAGGTCAGCACGTCGGTGGCGTCCTTGGAGAACATTCCGTTGGGATCAAGCGAGAGGTAATGCTGGTAAGCATCGACGGTGCCCGGAGGCAGAACAATCTTCTGCGTTTTGGCATCGAAGGTCGCCTTCTGGGTGAGCGCCTGCGCCTTCAGGTAGTACAGAATGGCGTAGGCGGGGGTGTTCGATGGTGGAACGGCTGCAATGGCTTTGTCTGCCGCAGCCACCTGCGCATCGGGATCGCTCATGGCGCCTGTGCTGTTCATGGCGTAAAAGAGCTTGACTTCGTTGGCGTAGTAAATCCCAGCTTGAGCAGGCGCGGCCTTGGCGGCTGCATCAAAGGCTGCTTCGGCTTCGGCAGACTTCTTCTGATGAATCAATGCGGTTCCAATGCCGCTTTGTGCGGCACCCTGCAAGTCAGGATTCGGCTTCTTGCTGGCAGCGTCTGTATCCATCGCTTTCTTGAATGCAGTGATGGCATCGTCGTATTTGCCCAGGCCATTTTCGGCGTTGCCTAGTTCGACAAACAGGATGCTCGCATCCGGCTTGAGCGCGGTGTCCTTCTTCATGAGCGTCTCAGCTTCGCCATATTTTTCAGTCTTGATCGAGGTGATTTTGGCGGCGAGATCGGCCTTGGATGCCGAGGCACCCAGAGCCTGCGCGGCAGTGGTGGCAGCCTGGTCACCATCATGAATGTCGGCGCGCGCCTTGGCCAGATCGACGTTGAGAACCTTGATCATCTGGTTGGACTTCATGACCTCGGTGTTCTTCTTCTTGAACTCCTCGACCTGTTTCTGCAAGTCGGGGCTGAGCTTGGCGATGTACTCGGCGCGCGACATATCGAAGTCGGCAGCAACGTCCTGACCGGCCTCAATCTTCACGTTGGGAACCTCATCGACATATTTGCCGGGGGGTGTATCGGGCAGGGCAAGCAGAATCTGATAGGTGCCAGGAGCAATTCCAGCGCCGGTGAAGTCGCCCGCGTCATTGACCGGGAAACTGTACTTGATGGTCTTGCCGCCATCGGTGGAGAGAACGGCTGTGCCATTGCCGCGCGGCACGCCGGTGGGATCAGTGACGTGGCCGTGAATCTTGCCAGTTGGCTCGGGCTGCTGGGCAAGCAGAGTGGCCCCAAGTGCAAATACTGCAATGAGAAAAAGCAGGAATCTGGATTTCATCGTCGTCTCCTGGCAGTCCGCAGCGGTTGGTTTGTGCGTCGGATTGCGATCTTTATACATCGTTATCGTTCAGGCCTGGATCATCGCAGCAGGGCTGCCCTTTGCCGTGCCTGGCTTCTGATAGGGTATCGGATCGGGCACCTGCGCCGCAGCAAAAGCCCTCAGCCGGAGGACGCAGCTCTCGCATACGCCACAAGCCGAGTGCGCATCTTTGTAGCAGGACCACGTTAACTCCAAAGGTGCATTGGATTCAAGGCCAAGGCGAATGATTTCCGTCTTGGAGAGTTGAATGAGTGGCGTAACGACCTGAATCTTGCCGTCCCTGGTCCCGGTTTGAATCAACCGCTGAAACGCTTCGTAGTAAGCCGGTCGGCAGTCGGGATAACCGGAGCTATCCTGTTCGACGGCACCGATGTAGACCCGGGTTGCCCCGAGAACTTCCGCCCAACTGACGGCGGCGGAGAGAAAATGTGCGTTGCGAAATGGAACGTAGGTGACGGGAATCTCCGCACCGATGGCGTGTTCAGGGTCAGCGTCGGGCACGGCGATGGAAGGGTCTGTGAGCGCCGAGCCGCCGATGATGTGAAAGAGATCGATGCGCAGAGGCAGGAACTGGCGCAGTCCCAGGCGCTCGGCGACGGCGCGAGCGGCGGCAAGTTCGCGCGCTTCGGTGCGCTGGCCATAGCTGAAGTGGATGCCGTAGGCTTCCGTATCGCGCACAGCCAGCGCCGCGGTGACGCAGCTATCCATGCCGCCAGATAGACAGACGACGGAGCGTGGACGCGCGGAAGTTGTGTTCGAGATCTGCGACATGTCTTCATGGTATCGCTTTCAGCCGATATCGCTGCCAAAGCTGAATTGCCGGAGACGAGAGTTG
>JAJZHE010000038.1 GCA_021804655.1 Acidobacteriota bacterium | reverse complement strand
ATGGCATGGAAGAGGTCATCGGTTCGATCCCGATCAGGTCCACCAAATAAATCAACAGCTTACGAATCGCCGCAAGGCACTTTTTTGTTTGTGTGGGTCCATTATTGATCCGGCAACAAAATACTGTTATCCACTATCTGCAACGCATGAGAAATTCCTCCAGTATCTCGTTCTGAGTAAGACTACAATGCGCTAATGGCAATCGAAGCGATGACTCCGCAATCCGGCCCGCTGCGCGTGGTACATAGCGTCTGTTCGCATGACTGTCCGGACTCCTGCGCCGTGCATGTGACCGTCGATGCAACCGGCCGCGCCGTGCGTGTTGCCGGTGATGCTTCGCATCCGGTGACGCGTGGGTTCCTGTGCGGCAAGGTTGCCAAATATCTGGACCGCGTCTACTCGCCGGAGCGTGTGCTCACGCCTCTCAAGCGGAGGGCTGGCGTGGCGAAAGAATCGCGTGGCCGCGGACGTGATTTCACAGCCTTTGAGCGTATCTCGTGGGATCAGGCGCTGGATGAGATCGCCGGTCGTCTTGGAGCGATTGCAGCCGAATTTGGGCCGGAGTCGATCCTGCCTTATAGCTACGCGGGCACGATGGGCCTGCTTGGTTACGGCTCCATGGACCGTCGCTTTTTTCACCGATTGGGGGCGTCGCAGCTTGACCGCACGATCTGTGCGGAGGCGGGCGGCCAGGCATGGAATCTGGTCTATGGCCGCAAGCTGGGCACCGGCAATGCAGATTTTGCGCAGTCAAAACTGATTCTTGCGTGGGGCGCAAATATCCACGGCAACAACATTCACCTGTGGCCATTTGTGGAGCAGGCGCGGCGCAACGGGGCGCGGCTCATCGTCATCGATCCGTATCGCACGCGCACGGCTGGACTGGCGGATTGGCATATTGCCATTCATCCCGGAACCGACGCAGCGCTTGCGCTCGGCTTGATGCACGTCATCCTGCGCGAGGGGCTTGAAGATCGCGCTTACATTGCAGAGAAAACACACGGCTTCGATGCTCTGGCCGCGCGCGTTCTGGAATATACTCCGGAACGAGTCGCAGGATGGACGGGTTTGCGTGCCGGCGAAATTGAGCAGCTTGCGCGTGAGTATGCAACGACGCGCCCGGCTTCGATTCGGCTGAACTATGGCGTGCAGCGCGCGGAGAATGGCGGCACAGCCGTGCGCGCGATTGCGATGCTCCCAGCGCTTGTCGGTTCCTGGCGCGAACGTGGCGGCGGAGCGCAGTTGTCGCTTTCCGGCAGCTTTCAGTGGAACCGCGCCGCGCTGGAACGACCGGACCTGATGATGCACTCGCCGCTGGGCCGACCCGCGCGCGTGGTGAATATGTCGCGCCTGGGCCATGCGCTTACCCAATTAGGTGAAAATCTCAACGAAGGCCCGCGCGTGCATGCGCTTTTTGTGTATAACTCGAATCCCGGAGCCGTTGCACCGAATCAGAATGCCGTTCGTCGCGGTATGCAGCGACCGGAGCTGTTCACCGTTGTCCATGAACAGTTTCTGACGGACACGACGGATTACGCTGACTATGTGCTTCCTGCAACGACGTTTCTGGAGCATGAGGAGATTCAGGGCGCTTATGGACATACTTTTGTCCAGCACTCTGCGCAGGCCATCGAACCGCTTGGCGAAGCACGTCCGAATGTCTGGCTCTTTCGCGAACTGGCCGCGCGCATGGGCTTCATAGAGCCATGTTTTGCGGACGATATCGAGGCGATGATGCAACAGGCGCTCGATCCGGACGAAGAGGGGTTCTCGCGCAATCCCGGCATGGGTGGCATCACGCTTGAGGCGCTTCGCGAAGCTGGCCACCTGCCACTGGTGTTGCATGCGGATCCCGATGCGCTCCCTTTTACGGACGGACCACTTGAAACGCCCAGCGGCAAAGTCGAGTTTTATTCCGAGACGCTGGCGCAGAAAGGGGACGATCCGGTGCCTGCTTTTGTGCCGCCGGTGGAGTCGCGACACAGCCCGGAATCTGCGCGGTTTTCGCTGGAGTTTCTGCCACGCAAAGCAGACCATTACATGAACAGCACCTTCGCGAATCTTGACGGTCACCGCCGCATGGAGGCCGAGACTGCGCACAAGCTGGAGATGCACAGTGAAGATGCAGCGCAGCGCGGCATTCACAACGGAGATCGGGTGCGCGTCTGGAACGATCGCGGCGCGATCACGCTTGAGGCGATGGTTTCAGAGCGCGTGGGCAATGGAGTGGTAGCTGCGCGGCTGGACTGGGCAAAATCGCGCGAAGACAGCCAGTGCATCAACATGCTTACCAGCGAACGGCTGACGGACATTGGTGCGGCTGCCACCTTTTATTCCACACTGGTCGAGGTTGAACGCGTCTCCGGACGGTGACTCCCAGTGCATTTATGGTTGATCGCATCCGCTAAAATCGATTTTCTTTGGGCTTGTCATGGTCGGTGACGATCAGCTAGACTTGCGGCCTGGAAACATTTTCCGCTCCTGGAGTCACCTGATGAATCGCTGCCTTCGAACCGTATTTGCCTTGGTTCCTTTGACCATCGCCTCGCTGCTGAACGCGCAATCTCCCGCTCAGCTCACGATTCATGCCAATCAGCCGCTGCACGCGGTGAGTCCAACGCTCTATGGCCTGATGACGGAGGAGATCAACTACTCGTACGACGGCGGACTGTATGCCGAGATGGTGCGCAACCGGACGTTGCGTGATGGTGGCTGGGAGCAGCAGGACTGGACGCTGGTGCAGAACTCCGCGGCCGGCGCGGCGATGAGCGTGGACAAGACGAGCGGGCCGTCTGCGGCGCTGACCAACAGCTTGAAGCTCACCGTGATGACTGCCTCACCAGAGAGTCCGGCTGGGGTGCGCAACAATGGTTTCTGGGGCTATGCTTTGCGCCCCGATACGACGTACTCCGGCTCGCTGTTTGCCAAGGCAGACACGTCTGCGCTGGGCGCTCTGACTGTCAGCCTGGTCAATAATGTAACCGGCAAAGCCGTCGCCAGCACGACGATTCCCGCCATGGGTGCGGACTGGAAGAGGTACTCCTTCACGCTGAAGACGGGCGCGATTGAGCCGTCGGCTGCAAATCATCTGGAGCTGACGGTTGCTCATTCAGGCACGCTGTGGATGACGCTGGTCTCTGTTTTTCCTCCGACCTATCGCAATCGTCCGAATGGCAACCGCATTGACCTGATGGAGAAGATGGCAGCGATGCATCCGCAGTTTCTGCGTTTCCCGGGCGGCAACTATCTGGAAGGCAATCGCCTCGCCGACTGGTATGACTGGAAGAAGACGATCGGCCCGCTCGTCGACAGGCCAACGCATCCCAGTCCGTGGAGCTATCACTCCTCCGACGGCCTGGGCCTGTTGGAGTTCTTTGAATGGTGCGAGGATCTGCATATGAAGCCGGTTCTGGCCGTCTATGCGGGCTACGCACTGCAGCACGAGTATATTGCGCCCGGCAAAGAGCTCGCGCCGTATGTGCAGGATGCGCTTGACGAGATCGAATACGCAACTGGAGGGCCAGACACGAAATGGGGCGCGGAGCGCGTTCGCGATGGTCATCCCGCGCCATTTGCCGTTCCTTATGTAGAGATCGGCAATGAGGATGAGTTCGACAAATCGGGAAGCTACGACGGACGTTTTGCGCAATTCTATGACGCGCTCAAGGCAAAGTATCCGTCGATTCAGTTGATTGCCACGACGCCGGTGAAGAGCCGCAAGCCCGATGTGCTCGATGACCACTACTACAAAAGCGCGGAGGAGTTTTTTGCCGATACGCACCACTATGACAAAGCGGATCGCAACGGCCCGAAGATCTTCGTCGGCGAGTACGCAACGATGGAAGGCACGCCGACGAGCGACTTCGGCGCCGCGCTTGGCGACGCAGCGTGGTTGACGGGCCTGGAGCGCAACAGCGATCTGGTGGTGATGGCCAGCTATGCGCCGATGTTTGTGAACGTGAATCCGGGCGGGATGCAGTGGCATCCAGACCTGATCGGCTATGACGGGCTTAGCAGCTACGGCTCGCCGAGCTACTATGCGCTTGCGCTTTTTGCCGGCCACATTGGAGACACTGTGCCGACCTCTACGCTGAGCGGTGCCGGTCCGCGTGTCTTTTACTCGGTTACGGAGCGCCACTCCGATGGCAAGTTATTTCTGAAGCTGGTGAACGCCGGTCCACAAGCGCAGTCCGTGAGCATCCGCGTGGATGGGGCCGCATTGCACGGGGCCGCACAACTCATCCGCCTGCACGCGGCGACCCCTGCCGCCACCAACACTCTGGAGCATCCGCGCCAGATCGTTCCCGTGACCACTCCAGTCACGTTCAGCGGTGCAATGCTGATGCACTCAATCCCCGGCAACTCGATTGAGGTGCTGGAGATTCCGACGCGCTGAAACGGCGTCTGCGTAAATTGATTGCAGCAGTGCTCGAAGGAAAAGGCCACGCGCTCAGATGAGTGCGTGGCTTTTCCTTTGAAGTTTTGCTCGTCAGCCGTTCAACGTCTCCTGGAGCTTGTTGATGGTCGCGTTCAGCTCCTTGTCGCTGCGGCGCAACTCGTCGATTTTGCCGATGGAGTGCATCACGGTCGTGTGATGCTTGCCGCCGAACTGGCGTCCGATCTCCGGCAGGCTGGCGTCGGTCAGATTTTTTGCCAGGTACATGGCAATCTGCCGCGGCACGACGACCTGGCGCGAGTTGTTCTTCTGTTTCAACTCGCTCACGCGCATGCCGAAGTTTTCCGCGACCGCTTTCTGGATTGCGTCGATCGAGATACGTCGCGCCTGGGTGTCGATGAACTGCTTCAGGCACTGCTGCGTCGTTTGCAGCGTAACATCGACGTCGTTCATCTGTGACCAGGCAAACAGACGCACCAGCGCGCCCTCCAGCTCGCGCACATTGGTCCGCACGTTGGAGGCAATGAACATGGCGACATCGATCGGCAGTGTTTTCTGTTCGCTTTCCGCTTTCTTCTGCAGAATGGCAACCTTCGTCTCCAGGTCGGGAGGTTGAATATCGGCAATCAGTCCCCACTCGAAGCGCGAGCGCAGCCGCTCCTCGATCTCAGCCAACTCTTTTGGCGGTCTATCCGAGGCAATCACCACCTGCTTCATGCTCTCGTGCAGTGCGTTGAAGGTGTGGAAGAACTCCTCCTGCACTCGCTCCTTCTGCGCAATGAATTGGATATCGTCGATGAGCAGAACATCCACACTGCGGAAGCGATCACGAAAACTCGTCATTCGATCATTGCGGATGGAGTTGATCATCTCGTTCAAAAACTTTTCAGCCGTGACGTAGTAAAGACTGGAGGCGGGTTGCCGACGTTTGACCTCATGTCCGATCGCGTGCATCAGATGGGTCTTCCCCAATCCGACGCCCCCATAGAGAAACAAGGGATTGTATGCCTTTCCAGGACGCTCAGCGGCGGCCAGCGAGGCTGCGCGAGCAAACTGATTGCCGTTGCCGATCACGAAATTTTCGAAAGTATAGCGAGGATTCAACTGCGCTGCGGTGGACCAATCAAAGCGCGTCTGCTCGACCTGTGGTGCAGCGGAACGACGACCGGATCCGCTCGATTGCTGCGTGGGCATGCGCTCCGATTGCGGCGCGAAGCCGCCATCCCTGCGCATCTGCGGGAGGGAAGGATCAACCTCGGCAGTGACAAAGATCACCTGCTCGATCTCCAGCCCGAGCTGGTCAATCGCCTCTTGAATCAGATCGCTGTACTTCTCTTCGACGTGCTGGAACTCCTCGGACGGAATGCGCACATAAAGCATGCGACCGACAATATGGCTGAACCGAGTAGGCTTGAGCCAGGTTTCAAAGGACTGCCGGATGATCTTCTTTTCAAGAGCCGCCAGAATCTGATTCCACGGATTGATCGCAGTGGCTGGGGCGGGAACAAATGACATGGAAAATTCTTCCTTGGCTTGGGTAGTCCACAACCTGGAATGCAACAGAACAACCAACCGAGCCAAAATTTCGAGGACAAGTCAATGGCGCACAAAAAACACTCAACCTTCGCGACAGCTTGCTATCGCGTGTTGAAAAGTGAGCTTGCCACCGTCTGCCAGGATGCCTTTCAGCGGATTGCTGAAGAGCGGAATTTGGCGTGAAAAAACAAAACAAAGCAACATTCGGAAATGCTGTGAACGGGTCTGATACTAGCACAAATCGGGGCCTGTGTGACACTCGATTCGAGCGGATTCCTGTGTTGCACCATCTGTGGTGAAGTGACCGGTAATTCGATGCCTGCGGCAGAAAGTTGGGAGAATGGTTTTGCGGTTTCTGACCGCAGCGGTGGATGCAACGATCGAGGGAGTGATTCCTGGACGGAGAAGATTGAGGTGGAAAAAAACGGAGCTTGGGGTATAATCAGAAATTGCTGCCCGGAAAGATGTTTGACCGAGCGAAACGGATTGAGTGAATCAAGCAGTAAAAGTAAGCAGCCTCATTTTTTCAGGAGTGCATCATGCCCAAGCGCACATTTCAACCGAACCGCCGGAAGCGCGTGAAGACGCACGGTTTCCGAGCGCGAATGAAGACCAAGAGCGGAGCTGCGGTGCTGAGCCGTCGTCGCGCACAAGGTCGCAAGCGCGTAGCTGTCAGCGCGGGTTACCGCGACTAAATCAATCGGCGGCGTCCTCGCCGCCGTGCAGTTTGCGGGATGACGTCGATGATGCAAGCTACGTCCGGAAATCCCGATCCAGCTATTGCTTTCCCAAATCCTTACCTGAATGCCGAGCCAGAATGTTCTGTTCCTCGGCCAAGGTGGGAAGATTCGCGTCTTTGCCGTCATGCGGATTATCAGCTCGTCTACGCCGTGTCACGGAAACAGTTCTCAACGTCCATGGTCTGGTTTGCATGCCTGCGGCAAGAATCGGAATCCGGGCCAGGTTTTGCGTCTCGGCGCGCACCCGCGCGCGTGGGCTTGACTGTAGGCAAAGTGCTGGGCAAGGCGCATGATCGCAACCGCATCAAGCGACGGCTTCGCGCGGCTATCCGTGCGCATGTTGCGCTGCTTCCGACTGGACTTGATCTGATTCTGCATCCGCGGCGAACCGTGCTCGACGCAGAATTTTCCTCAATCCTTGCCGAGGTGGAAAGTATCTTTTCCCGTGCGGCAGAGAGCGCACGACGAAACCCCGGCGGACTGTTGAAAAAAGCGCCTGAGCCAGCCGCGGAAGTTGCCGCCAGAGCGCAAGGCGATGCGAAGCGTGCGCCGCGGAGTGGGGCAACAGCCGTACGATTTGTGGGGACAGGGCAATGATGCGCAAGGCGCTGTTGTTGCTTCTTGCGTTCTATCGGCGCTGGATTTCGCCTGCACTGCACGCGGTGTTTCCTGGCGGTTGCCGTTTCCATCCCACCTGTTCCGAGTACGCCTTCGAGGCGATTCAACTCTATGGCGCTGGCCGTGGCGCCTGGCTTGCGCTCCGCCGACTGGCACGCTGCCATCCCTTCGCACGTGGCGGATTTGACCCCGTCCCGCTACCGCTATCGGTTCCTGTCGCGTTCGTGCGGGAACGAAACCCATTACCATAGACAGGTGGCGTGGATTTTTCTCGCGCCCAGGCTCAACGACAGGACAAACTTCCTTGGCTGAAATTCGCAATCCAAACGCATCCGCGCCCGGTTCGGGCGGCGGCGATATGCGCTCCATGCTCATCTTCACGCTGCTGGCGCTTGGTGCTCTCATGGCTTTTCAATACTTCAAGCCACCGGTGCCGCCTTCTGCTTCTTCCCCATCCTCGACATCAGCAACTGCGCAAACGACTGCACAACCCACGGCATCGGTTCCGGTCAGCTCGGCATCGGTTCAGGCTGCTGCGGAGTCCACGACAACGGTTGAGAATGATCTGTATCGGATTACCTTCACCAATCGTGGAGCGCAGGTGAAGAGCTGGATTCTGAAAAAATACAAGGATTCCCACGGCCACCCGCTGGATATGGTCAATCAGGCAGCGGCGGCGCGTTTTGGTTTTCCGCTTTCGCTGTACACGTATGAGCCGCAGTTGACGGCGCAGTTGAACAGCGCGCTTTATCAGCCTTCGGTGACGGGACAGGTGGCTGCGCCAACGGGGATCGTCTTTCGTTACGCTGCCGGCCCGCTGACGGTCACCAAAACGTTCCTCTTCAATGAAAGCTATGTTATCGATGTCAAGGTCGATGTCGAGCGAAGTGGACAACAGGTGCGTGCGCTTGTTACCTGGCCCAGCGGTCTGGGCGATCTGGAAGAAGCGGCACAGTACAACTACACCAAGTTTGCTTTCTCCTCGGACGACAAGCGCGATACCACAGTGGCCAAAAAGATCAGTGGAGGAGCTACGCTGAATCAGCCCTTCGATTACGCCGGTCCGATCGATCTGTATTTTGGCGCGACATTCCTGCCTGCGGATCCTGCCGATGCCACCGTCGTGACGCTGCACGGCGCAATGCAGGTGCCACGCGACGAGACGAATCCCAAGGGCGCGCAACTCACTGAACCGGTGCTGGGTGCAGCCATCGGCGACCAGAACGGACCGACGCATACACGTCTTTTTGCCGGCCCACTGCAATACGACGTGCTTGGCTCGATTCACACCTCGGCGGCCGACGGCAAGGCCGTGGGAGAAAATCTGCGGCCATTGATCCAGTACGGCTGGTTCAAGGTGATTGCGGAGCCGCTCTTTCTGCTGCTCCGTTTTGTTCACGACCATCTGATCCCCAACTGGGGATGGTCGATTATTGTTGTCACTTTGTTTTTCAATCTGCTCATGCTGCCGACGCGCTTCACGATGATGAAGTCATCGCTCAAGATGCAGCGTGTGCAGCCGAAGCTCGATGCGATCAAGCGCAAGTACGCCAACATCAAAGCGACCGATCCGCGCCGTAACGAGATGAATGCAGAGACGATGAAGCTCTACAAAGAAGAAGGCGTGAACATGTATGGCGGCTGTCTGCCGCTGCTGGTGCAGATGCCGCTTTTCTTTGCCTATTATCGAGTGCTGCTGAACTCGATTGAACTGCGTCAGGCTACGTGGGGATGGCTGCCGAATCTGGCTGCCGCCGATCCTTTGCACATCCTGCCCATCCTGATCATTGCCAGCATGTTCCTGGTGCAGTTCATTACGCCGTCGCCCGGAATGGACCCGGCGCAGCGACGCATGATGGCATTCATGATGCCTGCGATTTTCGGCTTCTCGATGTGGGGATTCGCTTCGGGACTCGCGCTCTACTGGGCGACCGGCAACCTGCTCAATATCGGCTTGCAGCTTGGCATCAACCGCTCCAAACTTGGGCGCGAGTTGAATGCGCTGGCTGCGAAACGTGCTGCATCCAAAGGTCCGCGTACGATTAACGCACGACGATAGAAAGTCTTTTGCCCTGTCGGGCTGGGAATGGAGATCGATGAACCTGCGCAGGAGGTGGTCTCCGACTCCATTCCTGAATTTGGGAGGCTGCCTGTGAGGCCGAAGGTTCCACCGGAGCGCAGCCTGGAGTGGACGGGCGTCACGATCTGGGAGGATGGCCGTACATCCACTCGGCAGGATTCGGTTGCCGCCGAAGAGCCGCTTGAAATCTGTATTGCAGATTGCGAGCGCGGCGATCGACCTCTGGCGGTTACGATGCGTACGCCGGGCCATGATCGCGAACTTGCCGCTGGATTTCTGCTGACAGAAGGCTTGATTGAACAATCGGACGATCTGCTTTCGGTCGAGCTTGCCCCGGTGGATACAAAAGCTTCCTCGCGAGCCATGAATAACCGTCTGCGCGTGACGCTGCGCGATCCTGGATCCGTTGCGCTGGAGCATTTGCAGCGCAACTTCTTTGCGAGTTCCAGTTGCGGACTCTGCGGCAAGGCAACCATCGACGCAGTGCGCAATCGCGGTCTGCGCGCCGCCGCCGATGGTGTGATGATTGCGGCTGACCTCATCTGCGAACTGCCGGCAAAGCTGAATGCGGCTCAAACGATCTTTGCGCAAACAGGTGGACTGCATGCCGCTGCATTGTTTGACGCGTTGGGCAATCTGCTTGTTCTGCGTGAAGACATTGGCCGCCACAATGCCGTGGACAAGGTGGTTGGCTGGGCGCTGGAGCAGCGTCTTGTTCCGCTTCGCGAGCAGATTCTGCTGGTGAGTGGCCGCTGTGGTTTTGAGATTGCGCAGAAGGCGCTTGCAGCAGGCATTCCCGTTGTGGCTTCGATCTCCGCTCCCTCCTCGCTGGCGGTGCAACTGGCACGTGAACTTGGCCTCACGCTGATCGGTTTTCTGCGGGATCGTCGTTTTGTCGTTTACTCCGCCGTTCAGCGCTGCACCCTGTAATCGACGGTTGAAACAGGTTTGAGCTTTGCGGAAGAATACCCGTTTGACAGGTCATTTTTATTGTGCAAAATCTGACTCGTGAAGCAGTATGGTCTGATTCGACTCGTCTGGCGTACACTCAGCAAACGGAGGATTGCGCCCAATGAATTCCAGGGACACGCTGCTGCTGAACGGTATAAAGGTCTCGATTACCGTGGGCGAGCCGCTACTCGAAGTGATTGCGCGCGCCGACATCGATTTGCCGCAAGTGTGTCATCATCCGCAGCTTGGTCCCATTCAGACCTGCGACACCTGCATGGTGGAGATGGACGGCAAGCTTACGCGCGCCTGCGCCACGCAGGCTGTGCCCGGAATATGCGTGGAAACTGCATCAGCGCGAGCGGATGGCGCGCGCCGCGAAGCCTTCGACCGCATCCTGGGCAATCACATGCTTTACTGCACGGTCTGTGACAACAACAACGGCAACTGCACGGTGCATAACACGACACGCATGCTGGCTGTGGAGCATCAGTCGATTCCGTATACACCCAAGCCCTACGAAGTCGATCTCACGAATCCTTTCTATCGCTATGATCCAGACCAGTGCATCCTGTGTGGCCGCTGTGTCGAGGCTTGCCAGAACTTGCAGGTGAACGAGACGCTTTCCATTGGCTGGGAGATGGACCGCCCGCGCGTGCTGTGGGATGGTGGTGCGTCGATCGGCGAATCCAGTTGTGTCTCCTGTGGCCACTGCGTGACGGTGTGCCCCTGCAACGCGCTGATGGAGCGCAGTATGCTGGGCCACGCCGGACATCTGACGGGGATGCCGCAGCGTGCGCTCAATGCGATGATCGATGTGGTCAAAGGCATTGAGCCGGAGTTGGGTTACGGCGCGATTCTGCAACTTTCCGAGATTGAAGCGGCGATGCGGGAAGACCGCATCCGGCGTACCAAGACCGTATGCACCTATTGTGGCGTGGGATGCAGCTTTGACATTTGGACAGAAGAGTCGCCGTCTTCGCGTCACATCCTTAAGGTGGAGCCAGCAGCGGGCGCGGCCAATGGCGTTTCCACCTGTATCAAAGGCAAATTTGGCTGGGAGTACGTCAACAGTGCGGATCGCCTGACCACGCCGCTCATCCGCGAAAATGGCCGTTTTCGTAAAGCGGGATGGGAGGAAGCGCTCGCTTTGGTGGCTCGACGCTTCCGCGAGATCAGCAGCGCGCACGGGCCGGATGCGCTTGCTTTCATTTCTTCGTCGAAGTGCACGAATGAAGAAAGCTATCTGATGCAGAAGCTGGCGCGCGCCGTTGTGGGTACGAACAATATGGATAACTGCTCGCGCTATTGCCAGGCTCCAGCGACGGTTGGACTTTTTCGCACTGTCGGCTATGGAGGCGATGCCGGTTCGATTTCCGACATCGAGCAGGCGGGACTGGTGCTCATCGTAGGCAGCAACACGGCAGAGAGTCATCCTGTCTTGGCGACGCGCGTCAAACGTGCACACAAGCTGCGCGGCCAGCAATTGATTGTCGCGGATCTGCGCGAACATGAGATGGCCTCGCGAGCGGACGTCTTCTTCCGCCCCAAGCCTGGCACGGATCTTCTGTGGCTCTCCGCGGTTACGCGATGGATATTCGATCAGGGGCTGGCGAAGATGAATTTTCTCAACCAGTGGGTCAATGGTTGTGAGGAGTTTCGCGCAAGTCTCGCGCCCTTCACAATGGAGATGGCCAGCGAACGGTGCGGCGTTCCGGTGGCGACGCTGGAGGAGGTTGCGCGGCGCATTGCTACTGCAGACGGCGTCTGCGTGTTGTGGGCGATGGGCGTGACGCAGCACTCGATGGGATCGGACACTTCGACGGCGATCTCCAATCTTCTGCTGGCTACCGGCAACTACATGCGCCCCGGTGCTGGCGCATATCCGCTGCGCGGCCATAACAACGTGCAAGGCGCCAGCGACCACGGTGCGATGCCGAACTTCCTGCCCGGATATCAAAGCGTTACCGACCCTGCGGTTCGAGAGAAGTTTGAGGCCGCATGGGGTGTCCGTCTGCCGGAAAAACCGGGCCTGGACAATCATCAGATGATCGATGCGATTCACACGGGCAATTTGAAGTCCATGTATTTGTTTGGGGAAGAGATGAGCCTGGTTGACTCCAACGCGAACCACGTGGCGGCGGCGCTGGCCAAGCTGGAGTTCTTTGTGGTGCAGGAGATTTTTTTCACAGATACGTGCCGCTTCGCTGACGTGATCCTGCCGGCATCCCCGAGCCTGGAAAAAGAAGGAACCTTCACCAGCACGGAGCGCCGCATTCAGCGGCTGTATCAGGTCTTTGAACCGCTTGGAGAGAGTCGTCCGGATTGGCGGATTCTTCAGGATGTGGCCAATCATCTGGGTGCGAACTGGAAGTATGCGCATCCCTCGGAGATTTACGATGAAATTGCGGCGCTCACCCCGCTGATGGTCGGGGTCAATTACGAGCGCCTTGCAGGTTATCGCACGCTGCAATGGCCGGTTGCCGCAGATGGTTCGGATCAGCCGCTGCTTTACACAGAGCGCTTTGCATTTCCGGATGGCAAGGCGCGATTCTATCCGGTGCAGTTTTCTGAGCCAACCGATCAGCCGGACGACAACTTTGATTTGCACCTGAACAATGGACGTTTGCTGGAGCATTTCCACGAGGGCAACATGACCTTCCGCACGGCGGGGATTCGCGAGCGTACGCCCTGCACGTTTGTTGAGGTTTCGCCTGAGCTGGCCCGTTCACGCGGCATTGAAACCGGCTCCGTGCTGGAGCTGACATCCCGCTATGGTCGTGTTGAGGCACCGGCACTGGTGACGGACCGCGTCGAGGGCAATCAGTTGTACCTGCCGATGAATTCGACGGAGTCGGCAGTCAATCGCCTGACCAGCAGTCACACCGATGCAGCTACACACACGCCGGCTTACAAGGAGACGTCAGTGCGCATGCGCGTTGTGGCTCCCACTGGCCCGGCGCCTCTGCCGCGCACTAATGCCCGCTTCGGGCATCCCACTCCGCAGCGTGGCGTCGAAGTGGAACGCAAATGGAAGCGCGCGGATTATCGTCTTCCGGGCGAAGACGCATCACCCTCGACACTTGTTCAGATTCAATCTGCGCATCGCATGGAGAAGCCCGCACACGCCGCGCAGGAGTCCGCAGCGCAGGAACAGGAGAATTGAACCATGGCCCAGCCCATTCCTCTGGAGATTTTGCCGCGTGACCCGAAGCGCGAACTGATGGCGCGCATTGAATCCGCTCCTGTTGATTATGCTGCTGCACTGCTGGAGAGCTGCGAACTGCTTGAAGCTCTGCGTGCAAGCGGCCTGCTCACGATTGCCAAAGGTGCCCTGGACGCGCGCGGCACACTGATTGAAACCGCAGCCGACGCAGCCAACACGGGTGCAGCGATTCGCGCGACGCGCAATCTGCTGCTGCTTGGCAAGATGCTTGCCGCAGTGGATCCAGTGATTGTCGAAGGGATCGGCGTTGCGGTTGCGGATACTTTTGGCAGCGCACGCGCGACGCCTGCCGAACCTCCATCCTTTCGGTCGCTCATCGTCAATTTCTTCAGCCGGGATATGCGGCGTGGTCTTGGTTTGCTGAACCGCTTGATGCGGAATCTGGGCTACCAGATCAAGCTGCGCTCCGAGTCGAATGGGCCTTCATCGGTTTAAACTTGCTTTTTCGTTGGTAGACAAAATGAACGTTCGTCCTGCAAGGGAGTTCAATGTGCCTGGAATAAATCGTTGGGGAATCGCCGTAGCCGGCTTTCTGCTGCAAATGACTCTCGGCTCGGTCTACGCGTGGAGCGTCTTCAAAGCTCCGCTCACTCGGCAGTTTCACTGGGCGACATCGGATGTCACCTTTGCCTTCACGGTTGCCATTTTCACTCTTGGCATCGCCGCTTTTGTCGGTGGATTCTGGATGAACCGAATTGGGCCGCGCCCTGTGGCGATGATGGGCGGATTCTTCTATGGCCTTGGCGTTTTTCTGGCCAGTTTTTCTACGCACGGACTGGGATGGTTGTATCTCACGTTTGGCCTCATCGGCGGCGTGGGACTTGGCTTTGGATACATCGTGCCCGTGGCCGTGCTTGTCCGCTGGTTTCCCGATCGACGGGGTTTCATCACAGGCCTGGCGGTTTGCGGCTTTGGTGCCGGCGCGCTGGTGACTGCACCGCTTGCGGTTCGTTTGATTCAGGCGGTCGGAGTCCTTCGCACCTTTGGCTGGCTGGGCATCGGATTTCTGGTGCTCGGTGTGGCAAGTGGATTCTTCATGAAAGATCCGCCCGCCGATTATTGTCCGGCGGGATGGACGCCCTCTTTGCGTGTCGCGCGACAGCGTACGGAGCACTCCTGGACGCTGTACGAAGCACTTGGTTCATGGCAGTGGTGGGCACTCTGGCTGCTGCTTTTTCTCAATACCTCTGCTGGAATTTCGCTCATCTCACAGGAATCGCCGGTCTTTACGGAGTTGACGGGAGCTTCGGCGATCATTGCCGCTGCCATGGTGGGCGTGGCCAGCGTGGGCAATGCGGCGGGGCGGTTTTTCTGGGCTGGAGCTTCGGATATCATCACGCGTCGCTGGACTTTTGTGTCCATGTTTGCGCTGCAGATCGGACTTTTCTGGATGCTTCCGCAGTTCAAGGCAAGCTGGGTCGTTGCCATGATCGCGTTTCTGATTCTGATGTGCTACGGCGGTGGATTTGGCACAATGCCGGCTTTTGTGGCGGATTATTTCGGAGACGCAAATGTCGGTCCGATTTATGGACTGATGCTCACGGCATGGGGCGCAGCCAGTGTCTTTGGACCGATGCTCACCGCTACGCTTCACGATTCCAGCGGCAGTTATCGCAGCGGCCTGCACATCATCGCCGCCATGATGGCTGTTTCCGTAGTTCTGCCGATACTGGTGCGTCCGCCACGAGTGCGTAGCGCTTCGGTGAGTTGGTCGCCGCCATCTGTTGAATCGGAACTTTAGCGCATCAGAAAAAACATTTGCGGACGTAATTTCATTTCAGGACTTGCAGTGGAGCGGCGAGCTACCCTTTTCTGTATTTGTGCATCGCAGCAGTAAGTGTGATTTTTCTTCGGTAACCGGTCGATGATCGGATGGGGCTGTTTGTACTTTGTGGAGAAGGCTGGAAAATCTGTTGGAATATCTCAGAATGTGCGCGACCTGAAAGGATGCAGGGTGAGCGAAGACTCAAAGCAGTTCACTGACGACGAAGCGCTTTATCGATGGCAGGTGCAGGACGGCGAAGCCTTTGGCGCACCAGGCGCAGAGCCGCGCTGGACCTCCAGCGTCAAGGATGCAGTTGGCACGGCTTATTCAGCCTCAAGTCGCATCTGGTACACGGTTTCGCACGGAATTCTCAACGAGATTTATCACCCCACGATCGATCATCCGCAGACGCGCGATCTAGGACTGTTAATCACCGACGGAGAAAGCTTCGTCCATGAAGAAAAACGCGATCTGGAGATTCATTTTGAGTACATTCATTCCGAAGCGCTGGGGGTCCGGTATATCAACCGGGATCGTCTAGGCCGTTATCAACTTGTGAAGGAGATTATTTGCGATCCGCATCACAGCGTCGTTCTGATGAATGTGAAGCTGGAGGTTGGTCCCAACGGCAGTGACGAATTTCTGGACAAGCTGCGCATCTATGCACTGTTGTCACCACATCTGGACGGGGGTGGGGCCGGGAACTCGGCGCGCGTGATGGACCTGGCTGGGCATAAGGTTTTTCTTGCATGGAAGAACCGCTGGGCGCTGGTGTTTTCCTCCGATTGCGGATTTGCCAAAGCAAGCTGTGGTTTTGTCGGTTCCAGCGATGGCTGGCACGACCTGATGAGCAACTTCCGCATGGACTGGGAATTTGGCTCTGCGACCAACGGCAACATTGCCCTGATGGCGGAGCTGGAGATGCGTGAGCGTCGCTCATTTACTCTTGGTATCGGCATCGCAAGTACACGACACTCGGCACTGGCGAAGACTCTGGGTGCGTTGTCCACGCCGTTTGACAGCAACCGGGATCGCTTTCTGGAGCAGTGGCAGCGTGCCGCAAGTCCGTATAAGCTGGCGACGGTCACCGGTGACCGCGGACGCCTGATGCAGACCAGCCAGAATATCCTGCTTGCGCACGAGGACAAGACCTACTCCGGAGCGTTTGTTGCCTCAGCCTCTATCCCTTGGGGGCAAGCCAAGGGCGACGACGATCTGGGCGGTTATCATCTGGTCTGGACGCGCGACATGGTGCAGACGGCCACAGCGCTGCTGGCCTGTGGGCGGGTGGATACGGCGCGGCGCGCGCTCGTATATCTTGCCTGTACGCAACGGCCCGACGGCGGCTTCTATCAGAACTTCTGGATCGATGGCAGACCCTATTGGAAAGGCGTTCAGCTCGATGAGGTTGCGTTTCCTCTGATCCTGACCTGGCGGCTTTGGAAGCTGAATGGGCTGGGTAACTGGAATGTGCTCGCGTTTGTTGAACGCGCAGCCGGATTCCTTGTTCGCCACGCGCCGATTACCCATCAGGAACGTTGGGAAGAAAACAGCGGCTATTCTCCGTCAACTCTGGCTGCGGTGATTGCAGGACTGATCTGCGCGGCGGAGATCAGTCGCGCGCACCAGTCCACGGAGCAGGCAGATTTTCTGGAGGAGTTTGCCGATTGGATTGAAAGTCATCTGGAAGACTGGACCGTGACCAACTCGGGCGTCATTCTGCCGGAAGTTCCGCGCCACTACATGCGGATTCGCCCGCCGGAGACGGGTGATGCTTACGACTGTGAAGGCGCGGGGACTGAGACCATCCACCTGAACAATCGACCGCCGGGAACCCGCTATGAATTTGAGGCGCGTGAGATTATCGATGCTGGTTTTCTGGAGCTGGTTCGTTACGGAGTGCGCAATGCTCACGATCCGCTGATTGTGGACTCGCTCAAAGTAGTCGATGCCGCGCTCCGGCGTGATCTTCCCCAGGGGCCTGGCTGGTTGCGCTATAACTGGGACGGATACGGCCAGGCTCCAGATGGCAGCGCATATCGCGGCACCGGCCAGGGGCGTGTATGGCCACTGCTGACGGGCGAACGCGCTCACTATGAACTCGCAGCAGGTCGTCCGGTGGATCACTTGATCTACACCTATGAGGGGTTTGCTACCGCTGGTCTGATGATGCCGGAACAGGTCTGGGACGAAGAAGATCGTCCGGATCGCGGCTTTGTGAAAGGGCGTCCGGCGGGTTCTGCCTGTCCGCTGGTGTGGGCGCATGCGGAGTATCTGAAACTGCTGCGATCCGCGCTTGACGGTCAGGTGTATGACCGCATCGATCCGGTGTATCAGCGTTATGGCAATCGACTGCGCGAGCACGACCACGCGCTCGGCTCCAGCCACGACAAGAAAATCGAGGTCTTTAGCCTGCGGCGGCCGATCCAGCATATCCCGGTCGGCACCACTCTGCGTCTGCTCGATGATCGGAACTTTGAACTGATCTGGACCGATGACGGCTGGAATACGCGTCGCGTGAGCACGGCACATAATATGGGCGAGCTTGGTTTTTTCGTCGATCTTGCACTTTCAGAAGGTGCAGAGCAGCTTGAATTCACCCTGTACTGGCCGGAATCGAACGCATGGCTGGGCCGGAATTACATTGTCACCGTAAGAAATCCGCGTTGATCGAAACGGGAGAATCATCGAATTGCGATACCCTGAAAAAGCGATGCAGCTCCCTGTAACGATTCGTTGAGGGTGATATTTTGGAAGACATGATGGTGGTCAGACCACGTAATCGATCGACGGGAAACTTCCCCGCACAACATGAAAGGGCATTGAAATGATGGCTTCCCACGGTTCCGATCTCGATCAGCTTTCGATCAACGCGCTGCGCCTGCTGGCAGTCGATGCTGTGCAGAAGGCCAATAGCGGCCATCCCGGCGCGCCGCTTGGTTGCGCTCCCATTGCATATCTGCTTTACAGCCGCGTGATGAA
>JAJZHE010000185.1 GCA_021804655.1 Acidobacteriota bacterium | reverse complement strand
ACCTGTCCCGATCAGAGGGGAAATCGGGATTCGACCCCGGATTCATGGTCATACATTTCGCTCATGGTCATACAAAATGGCAGAAAAGAACGGTACTGGATAGAAAATATGGAAAGTATGGAAAATATAGAAATCTCGCAAGCACATGAAATATTTGGCTTTATCTGGTAAGTATAGGCTGGAGATGTACTTGCGGGACTGTACTGGCGGAGAGGGAGGGATTCGAACCCCCGATAGCCTTTCGACTATGGCTGATTTCGAGTCAGCTGCATTCAACCGGGCTCTGCCACCTCTCCGTTCGTTTCACCCGGCTGACTCTTTTCAATGTATCATCTGGGATTTTCTCCTGCCAATCCAGCTACTGCGCGGCAGGCGCCGGATTGGTAGCTGGATTCGTAGCTGGATTGGCGGGAGCGGGCGCAGGAGCGGCTGGCGCGGGAGTGGCCGGTGCCGCGGCTGCCTCATAACGCCGCAGTCGATAATAAATCGGCGTCACCTCAAACGGCATCTTGTCGCGCGCATTCATCGGCGCATATCGCTTGGCGTTCAGCATGTGCTCAACATCGTCCCATGGATCGGTCTTCAGCCAGCTTCCCAGCGGAAACGCTGCGATCTGCGTCAGGTCGTCCTGGTTCAGCTTTGGCGCGCCCTGTTCCAGCGCCGCCATCCATGGCGTTCCGTCGGCCTGCAGCAGGGAGTCGCCCAGCTTCGGCGAATTCAACTGCTTCAGCGCCTTGCTGCTCTCGGCCAACTGCTCCATGTAGAGGCCCGCGTTGCCCAGCCGATCCTTGTACATCGATGCCTGGAGATACTTCACGGCCACCTTCGCCGCGTCGGTATTGTCCTGGTCGCTGTGGTTCATCTTGATGCGCTGGAACGAGGATTCGTCTGGAAAGAGCAGGCGATCGTTGAAGGCGTAGCGCGTATCGATGTGATGGCCCAGCGCCACATGCGCCAGCTCCATCGAGACCACCGCCGCAATCGACTCTTCATTCGGCAGCGTATCGATCAGCCCCTTGCTCAGCAGGATTGTGTTGCCCACCGTCGTCGCCTCCACCGTCGTCGTCAACAGAATGCGCGCGTGGACAGGGTCGGGAAAGTTCAGGTTGTTGGGCACTTCCAGGTTGATGATGATCTGCTCCAGCGTTTTGTCAAAGTCGCTCGGCGGAGCCAGCAGCCCAGCCTGTTGCAGACGGTCCAGCACATTGTTTTCCGCCTGCTGCACCCACAAGCGGCTGGCCTCCAGCGGCGTCACATCCTGCGAATCCTGGCTTTGATCGACGGCTCCCTCCACCTCGACCGAGACGTTGTCGCTGTCGCGGGTCGGCAGCGTCAGCGAATATCCCCAGAAATGCGTCTGCGCGCGCAGGCCCACGCTCTTGTTGCCTTCAATGCGCTGCGACTCCTCCACATAAATCGCCGCCGGCAGCCACAGATTCGGCTGCATGTTCATCCGCCAGCTATCGAAGTGAAAGTACTCGCGCGTATTGTCTTCGCTGGTGCTTTCCGTGTAGCTGCCGTTGAAGCGCACGATATTGCCGTCCTGGTCTTCCACCCAGATACGTCCGTTGAACCGTCCCTGCCCCTTCACCCTCGGATGCACATCGAAGACCACCGTCCGCACGCTGCCCAGAAACTCGCGCCGCACATAGTTGAACTCATAGTGCTGGCGGTCATATCCGATCGGATCGACAAACATCATGTCCATGAAGCCCTGCGTGTTATAGGTCTCCTGGCTCAGGTGCAGCGCCTTGCCGATGTTGGTGAACGCCGCCAGCGAGCCTTTGAAAAATCCGTGCTGCTTCTTCACCGGCGCTTCATACGGCTTGTCGAGAAAGGTCTTGTGAAAATCAACCCGGCTCAGCATGTACGTATCCGAGGTCGGCACCTGATAGAGCTTCGGATCGGGCCGCGTGTCCTGGATATAGGTCTCCACCAGCGGCGTGTGCTGCTGGATATTCTGGATGATGACCTTCTCGCGCGCAATCGACTTGTCCACCAGCGCGGACTGCGCCGGTGTCAGCGGATGCGTCACTTCGTACTTCGGCTTTTTCTTCGCATAGGCCAGGTGTGCGCCAAGAGCGAGAGACAACAGGACGAGGGAGGTTTTGTGAAATTTCATTGCAATCTCCTGATGCACGGGCAATTCAATGGATGACGCAGCTTTTCCTCATCATTACATGGCTTCAGGCCGTCTGGAAGCGAACGATGATGTTGGTTGAGTAATCCACTGGCTGTCCGTTCCGCGTCGCTGGACGGAAACGGTAGGTTGACGCTGACCGGATGGCAGATTCATCCAGTCCATGTCCAAGGCCATGCACAACACCATGCACAACAGTCGTACCGGAGGCGGTGATGGTGACACTCAGCACCACGTCTCCTTGAATGTTCATCTGGCGCGCTTCTGCCGTGTATTCCGGCTTGTTGCTGTTCACCAGAACCGGCGGTGTCGTCCGAACCGCGGGAGCGGCGGCCATTGCGGGAGCAGCCGACTTCACCATGCCTGGAATCCCCGCCGAAGCGACATGCCCGGCCTGCGTATTCTGCTGGAAAGCCGCGCCGGGAATGCCTGCCGAGGCCACCTTGCCAACGGTTCCCGCGCTGGATCCGGAGTGCGTGCCGTTGCCAAAGCCCGCCGAGCCGACCACGCCGCGCGGAGCTTCCGCCTTGCCCTGATTGCCACCAAAGGGATTGCCCATCGCAGCCACCGTAGCCGGACGGTTTGCATTCGGATTGGGCCGCGCGCCGTTCAGGTCGCCAAAGTGCACAGCCGTCGTGGATGGCCTGGCCTGTGGAGCCACGGCAGGGGCAGCGGCAAAGGCCAGCGCGGCCTTGGGCTGCGGAGCCAGCACAATCTGCGGCTTCGCTTCATGCACCACGGGAAGCTGCGCCGTCTCTTTCATCATCTGAATCGGCTTCACTTCCGGCTTCGGCTCGGTCCGGGCAATCGTCAGGTGCGGCGGCTGGATGTGTACCGTCTCCAGCACCGGCGGCGGCGGCATCTTCGGCGGCGGAGGCGTCTTCACCTTGATCTCCGGAGGCTTGGAGACCGGCAGTTCAAGCGTCAGAGACTCCATCCTGCGCTGCACGATGGCGTGATGGGCAAAAGTGCCCAGAAGCAGCAGCAGAGCAAGTAGAGAAAGATTCAGAACCGCGCTGGCAAACAAGGTTGCCGGGTTCCGCTCAGGCTCTGGCAGCAGTCCGAAACGAGGGGGAAGCGAGTCGGTATGCGTTGGCATGCGTTGATCCTAAAATGCGACGAGCGCTTCAAATGCGAAGAAAGCCTCACATTGGCTGGCCTGCGCGGCAACGCATCCGCAGGCGTGAAAATTTGTTCCTGAATCATGCCAAAGGCTAAGTGTTCTTATCTGATACATATTCTAAACTTAAACGGGTTGAAGGGAAAAGAGAGGCTCATTGATGAAAATACTGATCACCGGCGGAGCGGGGTACATCGGTAGTACCGTAACGGAACTGCTGATGGCGCGCGGCCATCAAGTTGTCATCCTGGATAATCTTTGCCACGCCAAGCGCGATGCGGTTCCGGCGGGCGCGGAGTTCGTCGAAGCTTCCCTGGCCGACCGCGATCGGATCGAGTCACTTTTTCGCGATGCCACTTCCTCCGGAGCCGCGTTTGACGGCGTCATCCACTTTGCCGCGCTCATCGAGGCCGGCGAATCGATGCAGAAACCGGAGCTGTATTTCCGCAATAACACCGCCTCGACGCTTTCCCTGCTGGAGGCGATGATCGCCTGCGGTCCGCGGCGGCTGGTCTTCTCGTCCACGGCGGCCGTTTACGGCGAGCCGGAGGTGGTTCCGATTCCGGAGACAGCGGCGCTGCGCCCGACCAATGCCTACGGCGAATCGAAGCTGCTCGTCGAACAGATGCTGGGCTGGTTCCACCGCATTCACGGCCTGCGCAGTGCGGCATTGCGCTACTTCAACGTGGCCGGCGCGGCGGAGACCGAGGCGGGCATTGTGCGCGGCGAAGCGCATGAGCCGGAGTCGCATCTGATTCCGCTGGTGCTGGATGTGGCGTTGGGACGCCGTGCTTCCATCAAGATTTTTGGAAACGATTACGCCACCCCGGACGGAACCTGCATCCGCGATTACGTGCACGTCTCTGACCTGGCCGACGCGCACCTGCTGGCGCTCACTGCGCTGGATGCGCCGCGGGCCGCCGAGAGTCGGCTGATCTATAACCTGGGCAACGGCGCGGGATTTTCCGTGCAGCAGGTCATCGAGGCGGCGCGGCGCGTGACCGGGCACGCGATTCCGGTGGAGATGTGTCCACGCAGACCGGGCGACCCGGCGACGTTGGTCGCCTCCAGCACAAAGGCCATCGCCGAACTGGGCTGGACGCCGCACTACACTACGCTGGACGCGATTCTGCGCACGGCCTGGGCCTGGCACCAGAAGCGCTATTCGGCCTGAGCCAGGCGGCTCCTGATTTCATGGTTCTGGATTTCATGGCTCTGGATTTCATGGCGCCTGATCTCGTCATCGTCCACGCCGAAGAGATAAAGCAGCGCATCGAGAGCCTGGCAGGAGATGGCGCATTCGGCGCTGGCGCGCACCAGCGGCTTGGCGTGGAAGGCAACGCCCAGCCCGCTCAGCCGCAGCATCGGCAGATCGTTGGCTCCGTCGCCGACGGCTGCGGTTTCATGCAGCGCAATCTGTTCGCGCGTGGCAATCTGGCCCAGCAACGCCGCCTTGTGCGCGCCGTCGACAATCTCGCCGCGAATCTCGCCGGTTACCACGCCGTCGCGCATGTCGAGCAGATTCGCGTGGATCTCGTCGATGCCCAGCCGCCGCTGCAAATCCACGCCAAAGAAGGTGAATC
>JAJZHE010000184.1 GCA_021804655.1 Acidobacteriota bacterium | reverse complement strand
CGGCGGCATTCAGCAGGTCTCGAATGGACTGGTGGACTTCGGCGCCAGCGATGGCCCCATGACAGATGCGCAGCTTGCCCAGTCCAAGGTCAAGCTGGTTCACATTCCGGTCGTGCTCGGCGCAGTTGTTCCCGTCTTCAACGTTCCCGGTGTAAGCGATCTGCGCTTCTCCGGCGAGACGATTGCGGCGATCTTCCTGGGCAAGATCACAAACTGGAGCGATGCCCGCATCGCCCAGGACAATCCAGGCGTCAAGCTGCCCTCGATGGCGATCAACGTGGTGCATCGCGCCGATGGCAGCGGCACCACTTTCATCTTTGCCGACTATCTCAGCAAGGTGAGCCAGGATTGGAAGTCAGGCCCCGGCGTCGGAACGTCGCTGAACTGGCCCAGGGGGATCGGCGGCAAAGGCAGTGAAGGTGTCACAGGGCTGATTCGCCAGCTTCCAGGATCAATCGGATATGTGGAACTAACTTATGCGCTGCAAAATCACATCAGCTTTGGCGCGGTGAAGAATGCAGCAGGGAACTGGGTGCGTGCCTCGATCCCCGGTGTGACGGAAGCCGCTTCCAGCGTGAAGAATATGCCGTCGGATTTTCGCGTCTCGATCACAAATGCACCTGGAGCAACGGCGTATCCCATCTCCAGCTTCTCCTGGATGCTGGTGCCGGTGAAGGCGCAGGATGCAGCGAAGGGCCGTGTGCTGCGCGACTTCCTGAGCTGGATGGTCAAGTCCGGCGAGTCGCAGGTCTCCAGCCTCTACTATGCTCCGCTGCCGGAAAATGTCGGGCAAAAAGTACTGAAGGTCGTCTACAACCTGCAATAGCAGCAACTTACATGCCCACATCAAATACAGGCTCGAAGTTCGCTTCGGGCCTGTTGTTTTCTCAGCCCTCGGCACTGAATATGTGCTTTGTTTTGCGATGTTTTAACATTCCTTTCATCTTGTGCGGTTAGCGTAGAAGTGGTCGTTATGACAGATTTGCGTGTACCCAACCCGGTGGCGACGACGCTCCAGAACGGCCCGTCTGAGAGTACGGCTCCAGCGATCGGCCAGATGCCCGAGACGAGCACGCCCAGGGGCATCTCTGCCGTCCGGAAATACCTGCTTTCCCGCGGTAATTCATCGGGGTCAGATCGACTGTTTGCGGGTGCCATGCTGCTCTGTGCGCTGGCGATTTTTGCCTTGGTGGCGTTGATTGCCGTCGAGCTTGTCACCCAGTCGCAACTGAGCTGGCATGCCTTTGGACTTCCATTTTTCTATCGCTACAACGTCGATCCCGTCACGCATCTCCCGCTTTTCTGGGATCCGGTGAATGGCGTTTTTTATGCGCTGCCCTTCATTTACGGAACGCTGATGACCTCCCTTGTCGCGCTGTGCATTGCGGTGCCGCTGGCCATCGGCCTGGCTGTCTTTCTCACTGAAATGTGTCCGCGTTGGATGCGTGCTCCACTCTCGTTTTTCACTGAGCTGCTGGCCGCGATTCCCAGTGTCGTCTATGGGTTATGGGCGATTTTTGTGTTGGTTCCTCTGCTGCGCGAACACATCAATCCCATCCTGATTCCCATCTTCAACGCACCGATTCTCACGCGTACGCTGGGCTGGACCGGATTGTTTGGCGACAATGGACTCTTCGGCGGCGTCAACCTTGGCCTCGGCATCCTGTGCGGCGGAGTCATTCTGGCGATCATGATCCTGCCCATCATCGCCTCACTCACCCGCGAAGTCATGAATTCCGTTCCCAACAGCCAGCGGGAAGCCGCTCTGGCTTTGGGTGCAACCAGGTGGGAGATGATCCGCATGGCCGTTCTGCGCAATGCGCGCATTGGCATTGTCGGCTCGGTCATTCTTGGCCTCGGTCGCGCGCTCGGCGAAACCATGGCGGTGGCCATGGTCATCGGCAACTCGCCGGAGATCCATCTATCGCTGCTGTCCATGGGGCATTCGATGGCTTCGGTCATTGCCAATGAATTCAGTGAAGCCACCAGCGACATGCACCGAAGCGCTTTAATTGAAGTGGGACTGGCGCTGTTTCTTGTCACCATCGTTGTCAATGCTGTTGCACGCATTCTGGTATGGGCAGTGACACGCGGCACACCCGCACGAGTGCAATAAATGAGGATCACGACATGAAAGGCAATCGAGGTCGCACGCTGCGCTCGCTCTGGCGCTCCGGGGTGGATCACATGGCCACGGCACTGGCGATTCTGGCCACCGTCCTGGTGGTTGCGCCGTTGATTGCCATCTTTTTCTATCTCGTCTACAAAGGTGCCAGCTCGCTGAACTGGGCGTTCTTTACGCAGATTCCCAAGCCGGAGGGTGAAGTCGGCGGCGGCATGGCAAATGCCATCGTCGGTTCGGCGGTCGTCCTCTTCGTGGCCAGTTTGTTCGGAATCCCCATCGGAATCGGCGGTGGAATCTACCTCGCCGAGTTTGGCCGTGGAACCCGACTCGCCAATGCCGTGCGCTTCACCGCCGATGTGCTCAACGGCGTGCCGTCGATTGTGATGGGGATTGCGGCTTTTTCGCTCATCGTTGTCCCCATGCACCACTACTCCGCTCTGGCGGGCGGCGTTGCACTGGGCATCATGATGATTCCCACCGTCACGCGCACCACCGAAGAGATGCTGCTCATGGTGCCGCACTCCGTGCGGGAAGCAGCGCTCGGCCTGGGCGTGCCAAACTGGCGCTCGGTCATCTCGATTACCCTGAAAACCGCATCGCCAGGCGTCATCACTGGCTGCATGCTGGCCTTTGCCCGCGTTGCTGGAGAGACCGCGCCGCTCCTCTTCACCGCACTGGGAAATCAGTTCTGGAGCGTTTCCCTTAATCACGAGATTTCGGCTCTCCCGCTTCAAATTTACAACTACGCCATTTCGCCCTATGACGATCAGCACAGGCAGGCATGGGCCGGTTCCCTTGTGCTCATCGCGTTGATTGTGATCGCTGTTTCGCTGGTGCGATTCTTCACCAGCCGTGGAACCTTGAAGGGAGCAAGCTAGTGGGTGTCGGGATCGAAGTGAAAGCCCTGAATGCCTGGTATGGCTCGAATCATACGCTTCAGGATATTGAGCTGAATATTCCGGCGAATCATGCGACCGCATTGATCGGCCCATCCGGTTGCGGAAAAAGCACCTTTGTACGCTGCCTCAACCGGATGCACGAGACCAACCCGATCGCGCGCGTCACAGGAACCGTCCGCATCGGTGATCTGGACATCTATCACGACATCTCGCCGGTTGAAATTCGGCGCAGGGTCGGCATGGTCTTCCAGCGCCCCAATCCATTTCCCACCATGTCCATCTATGACAACGTGTGCGGTGGAATGGAGCTGAACGGATTTCGCAATCGCCGCGAACTGGACGAGATCGTCGAGCGGTCGTTGCGCAACGCTGCTTTGTGGGATGAGGTCAAGGACGACCTGAAGAAAAAATCCGGCGCCAGCCTCTCCGGCGGCCAACAGCAACGCATGTGTATCGCGCGCGCACTTGCTGTCGATCCCGAAGTTCTGCTGATGGACGAACCCGCATCCGCACTCGATCCCGTATCGACCTCCAAGATTGAAGACCTGATCTTCCAGCTCAAGAGCCAGTACACCATCGTGATTGTGACACACAATATGCAGCAGGCCGCGCGCGTCGCTGAGAAGACTGGATTCTTCCTCAATGGACGCATGGTCGAGTTCGATTCCACCCACAAGATTTTCACCAATCCAAGTGACAAACGTACCGAAGACTACATCACTGGACGCTTCGGATAACGAGCAGGGAAGGATTACGCGATGACGCGCATCCGGTTTCAACAAAGTCTGGATGACCTGAAGGAAAAGTTGCTGGTCATGGCTGGTCTCGCCGAGCAGCAGATTCAGCGTGCCGTGGAGTCCTATCGCGTGCGCGACCTCTCCATTTGCGATCTTGTCGATCGCAGCGAACTGGCAGTCAATCGCATGGAACGGGAGATCGATCAGGCAGCGCTGGACCTGTTGGCGATGGAGCAGCCCATGGCCATCGATCTCCGCTTCATCCTCGCCGTCATCAAGATCAACTCCGATGTCGAGCGCGTCGGCGACGCCGCCAAAAGCATCAGCGATCGAGTGCGCATGATGGACACAATGGAGTCCGGCGACCTGCCCGTCGATATTCCGCGCATGGCCTCCCTGGCGTCGAACATGGTGCGCAGATCCTTGCAGGCTTTCATTGAAGCCGATGCTGACCTGGCACGCACCGTGCTCAGCATGGACGATGCCGTCGATGGCATGAATCGCTCCGCACATGCCGCGCTGGCCAGCCTGATGGCCTCAGAAAGCCATCGCGCGCCGCAGGCGCTCACCGCGCTGATGGTGTGTCGCAGCCTGGAGCGCGTCGCGGACCACGCCACCAACATCGCCGAGGATGTCATCTTCTGGGTCCAGGGTGCCGATGTCCGGCATCAGGGCAATCTCGAATCCCAGATGTAAATCCCAGATATAAATCCCAGATGTAATCTCCCATCCCGGATGTAATCTCGGCGTGCAACAGTCGCCCGAGTTGCACGAGTGCAATCACAAAAAAGAACGGGGCAGACCGTGAGTCTGCCCCGTTGCTCTTGCTGCCAGATTTCTTACGGATTGATCTGTAGCGTCACCGTGGTGCTCGACGCGATCGAGGCAACTTTGCTGTCTTGCCCGGTCACAGTCAGGGTATACGTGCCCGTGGGCGGGTTGACGACGTTTCCGTAGCCATATCCACCGTAACCACCATAGCCGTTGCCACCGTAGCCGTTGCTGTTGCAGCCGCTCAGGCCCCAGCCAAAGCTGACCAGCAGAATCAGCATCGCCAGGCTGCGCAGCTTGCGCGATTTCCGCCCAAAGAATCCGGCGAGCAGCA
>JAJZHE010000183.1 GCA_021804655.1 Acidobacteriota bacterium | reverse complement strand
GGCACTGGGCCAGAATGCGGCGCTGGCTCCAGTCTTCGCCGTACGCGGACAGATGACGGACGAGGAAGCGACTGCGCAGCTTGAAGACAAGCTGCACGATCGCCTGCGCGCGGAGGCCAAAGCGGCAGGCAAGCCGGAACCGCAGTTTCCCTGGCATCCAATGCTGAATATGTGGGCGCCGTCGATGCTGTGGAATGGAATGATCGCACCGCTGACGCCGTTTCCCATTCGCGGCGTGATCTGGTATCAGGGAGAAAGCAACAGTGCGCTGGCGCGCGCGCCGATCTATGCGCGGCTTTTTCAGACGCTGATCGGCGACTGGCGCGCACAGTGGGGCGAAGGCGATTTTCCTTTTCTCTTTGTGCAGATTGCGAATTTCAAATCGACTCCCGCAGAGGATTGGGCGACGATTCGCCAGGCGCAACTGGACGCGCTTGCCCTGCGCAGGACCGGCATGGCGGTCACGATCGATATCGGCAATCCGGACAATGTGCATCCGACGGACAAAGCGACGGTGGGCCACCGACTGGCGCTGGCCGCGCGAAAGATCAGCTATGGCGAAGATCTCGAGGACTCCGGCCCGATCTTTCGCCAGGCAACGACGGAGGATCACGCACTGCGGATATGGTTTGACCACGGGCAGGGGCTGCACGCGGAGCACGGTGGCCTGACGGGCTTTGAAGTGGCTGGCGCGGATGGGGTCTTTCATCCTGCCACGGCGACGATTGACGGCACCTCGATTGTGCTGCGCAGCGATGCAGTGGCTTCGCCCGCGACGGCGCGCTACGGCTGGGCAAACAATCCGGAGTGCCACCTATATAACGCTGCCGGGTTGCCGGCCTCGCCCTTCACCACGCAGAGATGAATCCATTGCCGGGCTGTTATTCTTGGGGTGTGCATCGACTCCTCCAAGGCGCGGCTATCGTGATCGCGCTTGCCTTCTCCGTCTTCTGCGCAGGCTGCCATCGTGAGCCTGCGGCACTGGTGCGCGTGGCTGCATCCGCATCGAATGCGGAGCAGCGCGCCGCCGCCAATTCCACGCGCATGGAGCAGGAACGCGCGCAACTGGCGGCGATTCCCCTGCCGACCAAGAGCCGGTATGTGGATGTGCATGAGCCGGGCGCGTGGCAGAATCCGTTTCTGAGCGTGGATGCGAAGATGATCAACCTGCGCATCACGCAGGCGGACGCCAATCCAAGCACGCTGGGTGCTGGCGGCTTGCTGCGTCCTTCTTCGGCGCGGCGACAGGAGCTTCAGATTCGTTTTCAGGATCTGCCGACGGCGCTGATCGACCTGCCGACAAGCGCCTGGCCCTATGGCCGCGTGGTCGCGATTGAGGAATATCCGCTGGCGGACAAGGCTTCACTTCCGGCGATCCGTCGCCAGATTGAGGCAACGATTCGCCAGTTGAACGATCTTGGCATCGTCGTGGACGAGTGGCCAGCGCGATAAGAGCGCGCTGGCTGGTTTTCATCCCGGAATATCTTTGACACATCCGGCGACACATCCGGCGTCGGGCCGGTTGAGCCGAAGCGCAGCACAACCGCTACTCCGCGTTGTCGATCTGCGCACGTTGCAGGCGGTCGCTGAAATCGACGTAAACGCTCTTCCATGTGGTGTAGAAGTCCAGCGCGCCGAGTCCTTCGCGGTGTCCGTTGCCGGTCTTCTTGACGCCTCCGAAGGGAAGATGGACTTCGGCTCCAATGGTTGGCGCATTGATGTAGGTGATGCCGGCTTCGAGGTCGCGGATTGCGGCAAAGGCGCGATTGACGTCGCGCGAATACAGCGACGTGGAAAGACCGTACTCAATGGAGTTGGCGATCTCGAATGCTTCTTCGAGCGAGTCGAATTCGATGAGCGCGACCACCGGCCCGAAGACCTCTTCGCGGGCGATACGCATCTCCGGCTTCACTCCACCGAAGATGGTGGGCGCGAAAAACGTTCCATGGGCGTATTCACCATCGGTCAGCGGTGTGCCACCGGTCAGCAGCTTCGCCCCTTCCGCCAGCGCAATCGCCACGTATTCGCGCGAGGTTGCGATCTGCTGCTCGTTGACCTGCGGGCCGACCTCGATGCCGGGTTGAAGGCCGTTGCCAACCTTCAGTGCGCTGGCGCGGGCGACCAGCTTCGCGGTGAACTCCGCGGCGATGGAGCGATGAAGAAGGATGCGGCTGGTGGCCGTGCAGCGCTGTCCAGTGGTTCCAAAAGCGCCCCACAGCGCGCCCTCCAACGCCAGTTCAAGATTCGCGTCCTCCATCACGATCATTGCGTTCTTGCCACCCATCTCCAGCGAAACGGGCTTGAATCCTGCTGCGGCGCGCTGCGCCACGAGGGCGCCGACGGCGCTGGAGCCGGTGAAACTGATGGCGCGGACATCGGGATGCTCGACCAGCGGAGCGCCAGCCTCGGGTCCGAAACCGGAGACGATGTTGACGACACCCGGCGGCAGGCCCGCATCGATGAGCGTCTGGACAAGGTTGTAGGTGGACAGCGGTGTATCCTCGGCGGGCTTGATGACGCAGGTGTTGCCTGCGACGAGGGCCGGAAACAGCTTCCACGAAGGAATGGCCATGGGAAAATTCCACGGCGCAATCATGCCCACGACTCCAACCGGCATGCGCACGGACATGGCGAATTTGTTGGCCAGCTCCGAGGGTGTTGTCTGGCCAAAGAGGCGACGACCTTCGCCGGCGACGTAATAGGCTTCGTCGATGGCTTCCTGCACATCGCCGCGCGTCTCGGCGAGTACTTTGCCCATCTCACGGGTCATCTCGTGGGCGTACTGCTCTTTGCGCTCGGCCAGCAGTTGACCGGTGCGAAACAGAATCTCCGCACGCTTGGGAGCAGGCACCAGCCGCCAGGTGGCATACGCCTTTTTCGCAGCGGCGACAGCGAGCGCAACGTCTTCGGCGTTCGAGGCCGGAAACTCGCCGACAATGTCGCGACGATCGGCAGGATTGACGTTCAGCAGAGTTTTGCCACTGCGTGGAGCAAGCCACTGGCCGCCAATCAGATTTTGATATTGCTTTGTGTTTTGCTCGTGTTTCGCGCTCACGGTCCCCGTCCTTTTTGTGTACCTTGTTTTCTTTTAACCTTTCAGGATAAATCACCGCGCATCCCTGCATGCAGCCCATACACGCATGCCGAACAGGTGTCACTGCATCAGCGTACGCAGCATGCACGTACTGCGGCAACGATCGCCTGACGCGCTTCGTTGCCGTCGGCATTCCCTCAGAAGCTGCTTATCCCCATGCTGCACCCTAAGCCGCTTCTCACGCGATTCTCCACAGCCGGATGCGATGAAGAATCACAGCAGGATTTACAATCCGTTCATAGGGATGCACAGCGTCTGCGACCAGGAGACGTAACGCGCATCTAAAGCGCAAAGGGGTCAAACACATTATGTCTACACCGGCACGTGAGAAAAACGAACAGCGCAAGCTCCCCATGATGCCGATCCGCGACATGGTCATCTTTCCATTCATGGTGACGCCGTTTGTGGTGGGCCGCGAGTCCAGCGTGCGCGCGCTGGAAGAGGCGCTGAGCGGGGATCGCAAGATTTTTCTGGCGACGCAGCATGACGCAGGCATCGATGAGCCTTCCGTGAAGGACATCTATCAGGTGGGCACCATCTGCAACATCGTACAGAGCGTGCGTATGCCAGATGGCAATATCAAGGTGCTTGTGGAGGGCATGGAACGCGCCAAGGCGACGGAGATTGTGGACACGGATGGATTCTTCGTGGCGACGCTCAGGCGTTCGCGCGCCACGGCCGAAGTGACGCCCGCCGTTGAGCAACTGATGCAGCGCGTGACCACCTTGTTTGAGAACTACGTGAAGATGCAACAGTCGCTGAACTACGAGACGATGATTGCAGGCGTGCGGCTGGACGAGCCGACCAAGCTGAGCGATGTGATTGCAGCGAATCTTCAGCTTGGCATCGAGGAAAAGCAGGAGTTGCTGGGCATCTTCGATCCCGTTGCGCGGCTGAGCCGGGTGGCTGACATTCTGGACGTGGAGATCGAAAAGCTTGACCTGGACCGCACCGTGCAGTCACGCGTAAAGCGGCAGATGGAGCGCGCGCAGAAAGAGTATTACCTGAACGAAAAGATCAAAGCGATTCAGAAGGAACTGGGGCGCGGCGAGAAGAGCGAGTTTGACGAGCTGCGCAAGAAGATCGAACTTTCCGGAATGCCCAAAGAGGTGATGGAAAAGGCGACGCAGGAGCTGAAAAAGCTGGAAGCGATGCCGCCGATGTCGGCTGAATCGACAGTCAGCCGCAACTATCTGGACTGGCTGCTGGCTGTGCCGTGGAAGAAGCGCTCACGCGAAACGCGTTCCGTGGATCAGGCGGAAAAGGTGTTGAACGAGGACCACTACGGGCTGGAGAAGATCAAGGAGCGGATTCTGGAATTCCTGGCCGTGCGCCAGCTTGTGAAGAATCCGAAGGGGTCGATCCTGTGCTTCGTTGGACCGCCGGGCGTGGGAAAGACTTCGCTGGGCATGTCGATCGCCAAGGCGACGGGACGCAAGTTTGTTCGGCTCTCGCTGGGTGGGGTGCGCGACGAGGCGGAGATTCGCGGCCATCGGCGCACGTATATCGGCGCGCTGCCGGGGCAGATCATTCAGTCAATGAAAAAAGCCGGGACGCGGAATCCGGTCTTCCTGTTGGACGAGGTGGACAAGATGGCATCGGATTTTCGCGGTGATCCTGCGTCGGCTCTGCTGGAGGTGCTGGATCCGGAGCAGAACGCGACCTTTCAGGATCACTATCTGGACGTGGATTACGATCTCTCCGATGTGCTTTTTGTGGCGACGGCGAATGTGTTGCACACCATCCCCGCTCCGCTTCAGGATCGCATGGAGATTCTGCGGCTGCAC
>JAJZHE010000182.1 GCA_021804655.1 Acidobacteriota bacterium | reverse complement strand
CCAGCACCGGCGCGAACTCGCCCGCCGTCGCCGAGCCACCCTGTTGCCCGCCGGCAATCGGCACGGGCTGCTTGTCGCCCGTCTGCTGCGCACGCGCCTCACCAGAGAGCAGGCATATCGACACCACCGCACACAACGCGCATCCGCGCGCAACCCACATTCCTCTACCCTTCAAAAGCCAACCTCACTGCGGGGAAGTTTCCTGGCTCTGCAAGTATTACGCTCCGCGTCGTCTTCGTCTACAGCCCGTCTGCCGACACCGGCCTCCAACTTTAGGATGGGCACCGCAGCTTGCTATCGCAGATCGAACGCCGGGAACTTCCTCCGCCACCGCAGCGTATTCTCGGATGTGCACGTCCTGGCGTCTGTCGCACGCGCTACAATCGCAGCAAATTGCGACCTACTCCTCATCGGGTCACGCAAATACGGAAAACAAATACTGAAAAGGAGCAGTCCATGCGCCTCATTCTGGCTATTCTTGTCCCCTGGCTCCAGTTTTTCACGATTGGACGACCGTTTGCGGGCATCGTCTGCCTCGTTCTTCAGGTTACGCTCGTCGGCTGGATTCCGGCAGCGATCTGGTCGGTCTACGCGCTGAGCCAGTACAAGACGGACCAGAAGATTCGCCGCGCGTTTTACAGCCGCTGACTGCCTGCGTGAACACAACGGCCCGCGGTGCTTGCTCCGCAGGCCGTTGTGTTCCTTTTGTGAGACAGGGCTTACCGCTTGCCGCGTACCACGGCTGCGGCTTCGGCTGCGCCGTCTTCCGGCACCGGCGGCACTTCCACCTTCACGTTCGCCGCGCCGATGCCCAGCTTCTGGCGCACCTGCGCGTCCATCTTGGCAAAGACCTCGCGGTTGTCCTTGAGGAAGGTGCGGACGTTTTCGCGTCCTTGTCCGATGCGTTCGCCAGCGTAGCTGTACCAGGCGCCGGATTTCTCCACGATATTGTGGAGCACGGCCAAGTCCAGCACGTCGCCCTCGCGTGAGATGCCTTCACCGTAGAGAATGTCGAATTCGGCCTCGCGGAAGGGCGCGGCGACCTTGTTTTTGACGATCTTCACCTTGGTGCGCGAACCGACGACGACGTCGCCTTCCTTCACTGCGGCGATGCGGCGAATATCCACGCGCACGGAGGAGTAGAACTTGAGCGCGCGACCGCCGGTGGTCGTCTCCGGATTGCCGAACATGACGCCGATCTTCTCGCGGATCTGGTTGATGAAGATCAGGCTGGTGCGGGACTTGGAGACGGTGCCGGTGAGCTTGCGCAGCGCCTGGGACATGAGGCGCGCCTGCAATCCCACGTGGGAATCGCCCATCTCGCCGTCCAGTTCCGCCTTGGGAACCAGCGCGGCGACAGAATCGACCACCAGCACGTCGATGGCTCCGGAGCGGACGAGCGCCTCGGTAATCTCCAGCGCCTGCTCGCCGTAATCGGGCTGGGAGATGAGCAGGTTGTCGGTGTCCACGCCCAGCTTTTTGGCATAGATCGGGTCCAGCGCGTGCTCGGCATCCACGAAGGCCGCCAGTCCGCCCGCCTTCTGCGCCTGGGCGATGATCTGCAAGGTGATGGTGGTCTTGCCGGAGCTTTCCGGTCCGTAGATCTCGATCACACGCCCACGCGGGACGCCGCCGACGCCCAGCGCCGCATCAAAACTGATCGATCCGGTGGAGATGACCGAGATGGGCACAATCGCCTCACGCGCACCGAGCCGCATGATCGAACCTTTGCCAAACTGCTTTTCAATCTGCGAGAGCGCGCTCTCTACCGCACGCGCACGATCATCGGCTGCTGCCATGGGGATGGGTCTCCTGTCTCGTTTGTAACTTCCTGCCGCATGCGCTTGCCGCACGATTCGTTCGGGAAATTGTTTGCGGTTCACCGGAATTCTAGCAGCAAACGGGGCTGGAAAACTAGAATAAAAAGCGAAAATGAATGGTTTCTAATTTCTCCGCACAATGCAAAAGGCTCCTCCCCGCGACGGGGATGAGCCTTTGCCTTCGCCGACAGCATTATCGGCGGCTGTTCAGCTTGGAGAGCAGGTTGAGCATCTCCATGTAGAGCCAGACGAGGGTGACCATCAGGCCAAAGGCTCCGTACCACTCCATGTATTTGGGCGCGCCCATGCGCACGCCGGTCTCGATCATATCGAAGTCCAGCACCAGGTTCATGGCCGCGACGCCGACGATGACCAGGCTGATGCCGATGCTGAGCGGGCCGGAGCCGTTGAGCGAGGTCAGGTGAAGGCCAAAGAAGCCCATCACCATCTGGGCGAGATAGAAGAGCATGATGGCGCCGGTTGCCGCCACGATTCCCAGGCGCATCTTGTTGGTGACGCGGATCAGCCCGGAGCGGTAGGCAAGCAGCAGCACGAGCATCACGCCAAAGGTGAGGCTGACCGCTTCGATGGCGATGCCCGGCCAGCGCAGCTCAAACATGGCCGACATGCCGCCGAGCACCAGCCCCTCGCACAGCGCATAGACGGGCGCGGTTACTCCGGCCCACTCCTTTTTGAAGATGGTGACCATCGCCATCACCAGGCCGCCGATCAGGCCAAGCATCATCCATCCGCCGACGGAGGCGGGATTGCCGGTGGCGAGGAACTGCTCCCACGTCCAGTAGGCCGTGGCCATGGCGCAGACCAGCAGGATGCCGGTCTTGTTCACCGTGCCGTTCAGCGTCATCGTCTCGCCAAGTTGCAGCGGATAGCCTCCGGGATATTGCCCGTTGCCGCGAAACTGCCGCTCACCGAGTGCCGGATTCGACGTTCTCATCAGTCCCATTGCGCGTTCTCCATTCGGACCGGCCCGCAGAGAGCGCCGCATCCTTTGCTTTCATTCTACTTGGACGCAGCTTGCGGCGCACGGGCTGCTTCCGGATCATCGGCTTCCATCAGCTCAATAACTCTTCTGTCGTCAAGTGCTTCACGCCGATTGCCTCCAGCCGCAGTCTCATCTGCGTCAGCGAATCGCCCACCGCGACGGCTCGGGTCGCGTCTTCCACCAGCCATGCCTCAAAGTCCAGCCAGCGCGCATCCACAGCCGAAAATCCGACGCAATAATCCAGCGCCAGACCGACCAGAAACACCCGCTTCAGCGCGCGCTCGCGCAGATAGCCGGCAAGTCCGGTTACCGTCGTCCGATCGTTCTCCATGAAAGCGGAATACGAATCAATCGTGCGGCGGAATCCCTTGCGCACAATCAGCTCCGCACGTCCCCACCGCAGATCCGGATGAAACTCCGCTCCCGGCGTGCCTTGTACGCAGTGCGTTGGCCACAGCCGCTGCTCGCCGTAAGGCATTTCCACCACTTCATAGGGCTGCCGCCCAGGGTGCTGCACGGCAAAGGAGCTGTGATCGGGCGGATGCCAGTCCTGGGTGACGACGACGTGGCGGAAGTGCTCGATGAGCCGGTTGACCGGAGCGACCACGACGTCGCCGTCGGGCACGGCCAAAGCGCCGCCGCTGCAGAAATCCCGCTGCACGTCCACCACCACCAACACGTCGCCTTCGCCGCCTGCCTGCATCCAGACTCCTGCCTCCAACTTCGCAGAGCTTCCAGCCTCGCCGAGCCTCTCTTCTGTTCCTGCTGTCAAAACTTTACGCCAAAAAAACTTCAGCGCCCACACAACTCCTGCCACCAGACATGTCTCTCATCCATTAGACTGATTCCGCTTCGTCAGCGGTTGTTTTTTGGAGGTTTCCGCGTGTCCATTGTCCGTTTTGCATTTTGCCTGGCTGCGTCTTCCCTCTTTGCGGTTTCCCCATCCGTTTTTGCGCAGTCGCCAGCCAATCCTGCCGCCAAGCCAACTTCCCAGATCGTGGCCACGGACCTGATCGTCACAGACGCCTCCGGTCATCGCGTCACCCATCTTCAGTCCAGCGACTTTACCGTGCTCGACAATGGCACGCCGCGCAAGATTCTCGCCTTTCAGTCGCCGCGCGTCGCTCAGTCTTCGACGGCTAAACCCACTCCGCCCGACTCGGTCGAGATCATCCTCGACAATGTGAATACTCCGGACCTGCGCATCGGCTACATCCGCCAGTGCACGGAAGATTTTCTGCGCTTGAACGGCGGCAAGTTGAGTTCGCCGGTCTCCATCTACCACTTTGACGGCAAGGGAATTGCGCTTGCCGTCGGTCCATCCACGGACGGCAATCAGCTTGCCCAGCAGCTTCACAGCGTCGAAGCGGCGCAGCGACCGTACCTCAATATCGAAGGGTTCTATAACCTCACGGACCGGTTGCAGGCGTCGCTGAATGCCGTCGGCGCGTTTCTTGCGCATGAGTCCACGCAGCCGGGTCATAAGCTGGTGATCTGGATCGGTCGCGGCTGGCCGCTGATGATGAACACGCAGAGCTTCGCCGACCGCAAACAGGAGCAGACCTTCTTTACCACGCTTACCGCGCTGATTTCAGCTTCGCGCCACGCCCGCGTGACGCTCTACTCGGTCGAATCCGCGCGCACCCCGGACGAGCGGACGGTCGAGTGGATGGACTATGCGATGTATCTGAAGCCTGTCACCAATCCGATGCACACCCCGGTCGGCAGCTTTTCCGTTCAGGCGCTTTCCGTGAAGACCGGCGGTGTCGCGTTTTCGTTTTCGGGAGCAACGGACCTGGCTACAACGATTCAACAAGCCGTTCGGGACGCGAATAAATCGTACTTTCTGGCGTTTGCCTCGCCGCTGGACGGTCCGCCTGACCAGTACCACAGCCTGACGATCACCGTGAACAAGCCGGGCCTCACGGTGCGCACGCGCTCCGGTTTTTACAGCGGCCAGTAGAGCGTGTTTCATATATGCCAAAGTGACTCAGGCCGATTTTCTGAGACCCGCTTTGATTACGGGTCTCATCCGGGGGATTTCCTGCTTTTCCTGGTTTATGAAACACGCTGTAGTCGTTCAGGCTATTTTCCTCGTCTCTTTTTCGCCACTGA
>JAJZHE010000181.1 GCA_021804655.1 Acidobacteriota bacterium | reverse complement strand
CTGCCGAATGGCCTCGGGGATGGCCGTGATCTCGTTGGATTTTCCGCCGAGACCAGAGGCAGCGCCGTGGCATCGACGCCACCCGAGCGGCGCCTGGTCTTGCCATCAAGGGCCACAATCTCTCCGCCTGTCATCCTCAACTAAAAATCCCCCCTTCTCGGCGCTTGAATATTCCCCAGATAAAGGCGGGTTGAGGTGATGTGGGAGGATGCCCAGGGTCTATACTGCCTCTTTCCCAGGCAGCTTTGCGGCGACGACACCGGCTTTCTTTTTATCCTTGAGCCGATAGCTCGCGCCCCATTGATGCTGATGGTGGAGTGGTGCAGCAGCCGGTCGAGGATGGCCGATGCGATGACGTTGTCGGCGAAGATCGATCCCCAGTCGCCGTCGCTCTTGTTCGAGGTTAAGATGATGGATCCCTTCTCGTAGCGTTCCGAGACCAGTTGGAACAGTCAGGTTGCGGCAAAGGAGTCCAGCGTGAGGTAGCTGTTTTGTCCCAGAGATAGATGGTGCATACTTTTCTGAACGCCAGAAGGAGGCCCTATGGGACAGATTCTTCACGGGTGTGCCCGCACGACAGCGGCGGTCCGTCGAGCGATACAGCATAGTCAAGAGAGCTTGAGGACTCTCGCCCGACGTCATGGGGTCAACCCGAAGACCATCACCAAGTGGAGGAAGCGGACCTCGGTTGCGGACCGAAAGACCGGGTCGGCACCGAAGTCCACCGTCCTTTCCCTTCAACAGGAAGCCGTAGCACCACACGAAGCACTAGGAAGCAAGGGCTGGAAGGCAGGAAGTCGGGTCGAGGGAGCGTAGCGACCGAGATCCGACTTCCTGAACGCGTTGATCCAGCTCGTGCTCTATACGATCCATACTGTACTCACCGACAACGGAGTGCATTTCACCACGCCTGGCAATCGATGCTCCGCAACCGCCGCGATCAGGCTGGCACTTCATCAGGGCGAACTCTTCCGCGCCAACGCCTTCGGGTTCGCCTGCGCCAAAGCCGATATCAATCATCGCCTGACCAAGCCGAAGCATCCCTGGACCAACGGCCAGGTCGAACGCATGAACCGACCCCTCAAGGAAGCTACCGTGAAACGCTTCTACTACGAGACACACGAGAACTTCCGTCAACACCTCACCGACTTCGTCGCGGCCTACAAATTCGCCCGAAGACTCAAAACCCTCAAAGGTCTGACACCCTACGAATACCTCTGCTCCAACTGGACAAAACAACCCCATTGATTCAAACTCGATCCGCCCCATCTATCACTCTGGAAGCAAACATCTAAGATACTCATTCTTCAAGCTATACGCTTGGGGCGCAAGGGGCCGGCAGTTCAAATCTGCCCGTCCCGACCATATTTTTCTCCTCTTCGCCTCAGCCCATCAGAGAAAATATGCGGGTATCGCCGACCGCGAGTACCCCGAACTGCGCTGAAACCATTGCATCGAGCGCCGATAGTTCAGGGTTGACTGGCGATCACAGGAAGGTCGATGAACGTGTCATGGCTCGGCTCATGCCAGATGCGCTGCGTTGCTTTTTTGAAGTCAGTTGGCTGGGCAAAGAAGATGCTTGGAACAAAGGTCTGTGGATTGCGATCATAGAGCGGAAACCAACTGGACTGAATCTGCACCATGATGCGATGACCGGGCAGGAAGAGATGGTTCGCCGTGGGCAGCGCAAACTGATAGCCCAGCGGCTGATTCGGCGTCAGCGCGGCGGGATGACTGAGGCTCGTGCGATAGCGTCCACGGAAGATATCCATGGCGATGGGAAGCTGATAGCCGCCAAGTTCGGGGTCACCCGGCACTTCATCCGGATACACATCGATCAGTTTGACCACCCAGTCAGAGTCTGTACCCGAAGTTGAAGCTGAAAGATGCACGATGGGTTCGCCGGAGATGCGCAGCGGCGCGGTCAGCACATCGGACGTCCAGGTGAGCACATCCGGACGTCCGGAGAACTCGCGCTGGTCGTCCACCAGCCAGCGCACCCAGGAGAGATCGGGCGTATAGCCAACGGGCTGGCTGGGTCGCGTTCGATACGGAACTGGCTTCCCCGGATCCGAGACGTACTCGTCGAAAGACGGACGCGCAGAAGATGCGCTGGAGGCAGGCGCGGTGAAGCTGAGCTTGCCATCAGCAGCGACGTAAAGCGGCTTCATCTGAGGCTTGCAGCCATGAGCGCACGCAGAAGGCCAGTCGGAGAGCTGCTGCCACTGATTCGCACCGGTCTCAAAGGCATTCACGCGGGCAACCGTCAGCGCTGGAGGATTGTCCTGGAGATAGTGCGCCAGAAACGGCGCAAGAATCTGCGTGCGGAAATAGAGTCCCGTGTCGCTGTTGAACGGGATGGCCCCGAGCGAACTGGCTGGCTCAATCTCCTGGCCGTGGTGCCACGGGCCAAGCGTGAGGAAGAGGTTTTTTTGCGCGCTCTCCGGCTGCGCAGTGTTGATCGCCTTCCAGACCGCGATGGCGCCGTAGATATCTTCCTGATCCCAGAGACTGGCAACCAGCATCGTGGGCACGGTGAGCGGTTGACGCGCCAGAATCTGATCGACCGCCTGATCGGACCAGAAACTGTCATACGCGGGGTGGGAGGAAAGTTTTCGCCAGAAGCCGATCTGATCCATGCCGCGCTCTTTTGCCAGTTCACCCGCCGTGCCTGGTCGCATGTAGGTGTCATAGTCGTCAAAAGTGCTGATCAGCCAGCGATCTGTGTTGCCACGCGTGGCCGTTTGTTCATAGATGTACGGCAGATTCTGCTGGCGGAAGGCCCCATTATGAAACCAGTCGTCGCCCCGCCAGCCATCGACCATGGGATTCATTGGCACGGCAACTTTGAGTGCTGGATGAGGGTGGACGAGCGGCATCAATGACAGAAATCCATCGTAGGAGATGCCCAGAACACCGACTTTGCCGTTGGATTCAGAGACGTTTTTGACCAGCCAGTCGATCGTGTCGTAGGTGTCTGTGGACTCATCGACCGGAGTAGGATTGAGCGGGCCGTGGAGCGGGCGGTTCATGACGTAGTCGCCCTCGGAACCGTACTTGCCGCGAATATCCTGGACGACGCGAATGTAACCGCCAGCAAGAATGGTTTCGACGGCGTTGTCATAACCCCAAAGCGCAGAGCCAAGGTGCATGCTGGGCGCGTTTGCAGTCAGCACATCGGCGCTGTAGGGTGTGCGTGTCAGCAGAATCCCCGCGCGATGCGCTCCCTGCGGCACCAGAATCACCGTATGCAGCCGAACGCCATCGCGCATGGGAATCATGACTTCGCGACGCTGATAGTCCATACCCGTTTGTGTCGGCTGGAAGTGCTCCGGAGTTTCGCTCGGGTAGTCGGGATATTTGGGCGCAGACTGTGCGTGAACCGAGAGAGAGACAGCAAGAGCGCACAGTGGCAGCAGGCAGGCGAAACGGCTCATGAAGGCGACCTCAGCGAAACGGGGATGTGAGCAAGGTAGCACGCGACGCAGCGCGGGAGGAAGAAATTCTTTTAGCGGCGACCAGGAACGGCTCTTACGGTTTCAGGGCTGGCTGACTGGACTCAGGATGCGCATCACCGGATGTCCGTCCACATCCTGCAAAGGAAAGTAGACCAGGTGCGTGGAGGGATCGACGGCGACCGTATGCGCGTGAGGCATGGTGAGGGAGCCAACCCAAGTAAGCGTCTTCCGGTTCAGGTGAAAAATGGTGACCACACCGGACTCAGCGGAGACATAAAGCATGCGCAGACCGGGATCGAATGCCAGCACGTCGGGATCATCGCCGACCGACTGTGGCGCGCCGATCACTCTGAGGTCGCGCAGGCGAACAACCGCCAGGGAATGATTTCCTTCCCCAGCGACAAAAGCAAGCCCATCCCTTGGATCGAGAGCGATGCCGTGGGGATCGTCAATGCCTGGAAGCGCGACTCGGGTCAGAATGCGGTTCGTCGCAGGGTCAATGGCAACCAATTGGTTGAGGTGGTGAACGGCGACGAGGATGTGGCCCGTCGTGGGATCGTAGACCGTGTTCCCCGCACCGCCACCGAGCGGAATCGAAGCAAGTATCTGCGTTGCATCCTCATTGACAACCGCGTCCGTGCCTCCGTGCTCATCGGAGACGAAAACCTTTTTCTGCTCGGGCGCATACGCAACGCCGTCCGGGTACTCGATCGGCGCTGCGTGGCCGACAATGCGAAGCGTCTCGCTATCCATCGCAACCAGCGCGTGATCGCCGGTTGCGGTAGCAAACACGCGATGCAGCGAAGGCACCGCAAGCACGCCGTGAACACGATGAAAGCCTGGAAGATTGGCCTCGACGCGACGCGCACGGACATCGAAGACAACCAAATGATCGTCGTTCATATGCGCGATGTAGAGTCTGCCGGTTGTGGCATCAAAGCTCTGATAGTCAAAACGAACCGCAGCGCCGGGAAGCGGAACATCTGCAACAGGAATCAATGGAGATTCGCGATGCACCGTCAAGATCGGGTTTGCCGCGCGTGATGAAACGGACGCTGCAAGCGCAAACGTAAAAAACGCACCGGAATGGAAGGGCCAGGAGCACCGAAGACGCATGCTTATTCCTCGCAAACGCAAGCATTACAAGCTGACACTGGCTGCACGGTGCGAGATACCGCTCAGTTCAGCGGCCCGCGCCTCTGCGTAAGCGGCAGCTCCCATTAGCGCAGCACGGCTCTCCAGAATAACGCGCACCGGCATGTTCATGAGCAACTGGCTCAGGCGGCCCTTGTCGGTAAAGGCTTTGATGAATGCGCCATCTTTGAGCTTCTCCAGAATACGCGGAGCAATGCCGCCGCCAAGATAGAATCCACCGATTGAAAGCACCTTGAGCGCCAGATTGCCGCTTTCAGCTCCATAAGCGGAGACAAACATATCCAGGGCGCGCTCGCAGATTTCGCTTTTGGCGCTGAGGGCAAGCTAGATCGGA
>JAJZHE010000037.1 GCA_021804655.1 Acidobacteriota bacterium | reverse complement strand
CTGCCCGCCTTGTCGCTTCAGTTTTCCAGCGCTTCGCCTCTTGCCGCCTTCACCTTCCTGCCCACCCCTGCTGGCCAACCGGCAACGCCTGTCCAGACATCGACCGCAACGCCGGCCCAGACATCAGCCCAGACCCCAACCCAAGCCCCAACCCTGACCCCTGCCCAGACGCAACTCTGGGCGCCGCTGCTCGCCTGGCTGCTGCTTCACGCCCTGCTCCATCCCCAACTCGATGCCCAACTCGATTCCCATCTTGATGCCCACGCAGAGGCCCAACTGCATTCCGAACCCGAGCCTCAGCCCTGGTTCGCGGCTCGCTCTTTTGACCAGCTCTATCTCCGTCCCGCGCTCGCCGAGCACCTCCGCTCGCTCGGCATCGAAGCTACCTGGCAGATCGCCGCGCGCATCCGCATTCTCCTGCGCTGGCAGCCCTCCAACCCGCTCGACACACCCGCGCTCTGGGCCGATTTTTTCCACGATGGCGACGTCGCCTGGCTCACCGGCCTCCACACCCACCAGGGCGTCGAATACGTCTCCCGCGAAGGCTTCGAAGCCATCCTCGGCTGGCTCGCTTTGCCAGAGATTGTCCGCATCGCCGCCCAGCCCAGCCCAGCCCAGCCTCTGGCCGCGCTCGAAGCCAACCTCGTCCGCCTGGCTCAGACCGCCGAAGCTGTCGGCTATCGCCTTGACCAACTGCTCCTGCGGCTCAATCCTGAACCTGAATCTCAGCCCGCCCCCCTGGCTCCCGTCAAGCAATCCTCCTGACGCGGCTCTCCCACGCGGCCAATCGCGCGGCCAATCGCGCGCCCGCATTCCGCTCCAAACAGCAAAAGCCCGGCAATCTGCCGGGCTTTTGCTCTTCTTGCTTTGGATTGAGTTACTCGGCCGCCATCTCCTCGGCTTCGCCCTCTTGACGCATCATCTCCAGCTCGCGCTCCTGAGCCTCGATCTCCGCGTTCACTTCGCGCTTCACGCGCTCCGCTGCTTCCTCCAGTTCCGGAGAAAGCTGAACGCTGCGATAGTACTCCAGGCCCGTGCCCGCAGGAATCAGACGTCCCACGATCACGTTCTCCTTCAGCCCGCGCAGTCCGTCGATCGCGCCATTGATCGACGCCTCCGTCAGCACGCGTGTCGTCTCCTGGAAGCTCGCCGCCGAGATGAAGCTGTCGGTCGAAAGCGATGCCTTCGTGATGCCCAGCAGCAGCGGACTGCCAATCGCCGGACGTCCACCGTCGGCCAGCACCCGCTCGTTTTCTTCGTTGAAGCGGAAGTGATCCACCTGCTGCTCCAGCAGGAAGTTCGTATCGCCCACATCCTCGATCCGAACCCAGCGCAGCATCTGGCGCACAATCACCTCGATGTGCTTGTCGGAGATAGCCACGCCCTGCAGGCGATACACCTCCTGGATCTCGTTCACCAGATACCGCTGCAACTCCTTCTCGCCCAGCACCGCCAGAATGTCGTGCGGATTCAGCGGACCGTCCATCAGTGGATCGCCCGCGCTCAGCCGCTCGCCTTCCTGCACGTTCACATGCACGCCGCGCGGCACCGAGTAATCCCGCTCCTCGCCATTGTCCGCCGTCACGTGAATCTTGCGCTGCCCCTTCGACACTTCGCCGAACCGAACCACGCCATCGATCTCCGAGATGATCGCCGTCTCACGCGGCTTGCGCGCTTCAAACAGCTCCACCACCCGCGGCAAACCGCCCGTGATGTCCTTCGTACGCGTCGATTCACGCGGAATCTTGGCCAGAATATCGCCCGGTCCCACCGTATCGCCGTCCAGAACCATCAAATGCGCTCGGCTCGGCATCAGATACCGCTTCTTGCCCTTCGACCCATTCACATAGATCGCCGGCTGCCGCTTTTCGTCGGCCGAGTCAGAGACCACCAGCCGCGAAAGACCGGTCACCTCGTCCACTTCCTCGTTCAGCGTAATGCCTTCCTGCAGGTCCTTGAACTGCACCGTGCCGCCGATCTCCGTCAGCACCACGTACGTGTAAGGATCCCACTCCGCCAGCGCTTCGCCCAGAACCACCTTCTGCTTGTCCTGAACCCGCAGACGCGCGCCATACACCACCTGATAGCGCTCCTTCTCGCGGCCGCGATCGTCCACAATCGCCACCGATCCCGAGCGGTTCATCGCCACCAGCATCCCGTCTTTTTCTGACTTCACGGTATTCAGGTTGATGAAGTGCACCGTGCCGTTGTTCTTCGCGTCCAGACGGCTCTTGTCGGAAACGCGCGACGCCGTGCCGCCCACGTGGAAGGTACGCATCGTAAGCTGTGTGCCCGGCTCGCCAATCGACTGCGCCGCAATCACGCCGCACGTCTCGCCCATCTCCACCATCCGGCCCGTGCCCAGGTTGCGACCATAGCACAGCGCGCAAACGCCGCGACGCGACTGGCACGTCAGCACCGAGCGAATCTTCACCCGCTCCACGCCCGCGCCCTGAATCGCCGACGCCGTCTCCTCGTCGATCTCATGGTTCACGTCCACAATCACGCTGCCGTCGTGATCCTTGATCCGCTCCAGCGACACGCGCCCAATGATGCGGTCCCGCAGCGGCTCGATGATCTCGCCCGACTCCACGATCGGCTGAACATAAATCCCCTCGCCCGTCGCGCAGTCCATCTCCGTCACAATCACGTCCTGCGCCACGTCCACCAGGCGACGCGTCAGATACCCCGAATCCGCCGTCTTCAGCGCCGTATCCGCCAGACCCTTGCGCGCGCCGTGCGTCGAAATGAAGTACTCCAGCACCGTCAGGCCTTCGCGGAAGTTCGCCGTAATCGGCGTCTCGATCACCTCGCCCGAGGGCTTGGCCATCAAGCCGCGCATCCCGCTCAACTGGCGAATCTGCTGCTTCGATCCACGCGCGCCAGAGTCCGCCATGATGTAGATCGGATTCATCGCGCCGTCTTTGTCCGCCTGCTTCATGTTGCCGAACATCTCGTCGGCCACCTTGTCCGTCACCGCGGACCAGATCTGGATCACCTTGTTCGAGCGCTCGCCATTGGTGATCGCGCCGTCCAGATACTGCTGCTGGATCCCGATCACCGCCTTGTCCGCGTCCGCCACCGTCGTGTACTTGCTGTCCGGAATCACCATGTCGTCCAGACCCACCGACAAACCGGAGCGCGTCGCATACTGGAAGCCCAGTTCCTTGATGCGGTCCAGCATCTTCACCGTCACTTCCAGGCCGAACTTCTGGTTGCAATAGCTCACCAGTTGCCCGATTCCCTTCTTCTTCAACAGGCCGTTCACAAACGGCATGCCCTGCGGCAGCGCGTCGTTCAAAATCGCGCGGCCCACTGTCGTCGTCAGGAACTGCCGGTTGAAATCCACCGGATCCGTATGCATCAGGTCCTGATCGTCATACGCTGTCGTCATATCCAGCACCTGGCCCGTATAGCGCAGACGGATCGGCGTCAGCGTCTCCACCTCGCCCAACGCCAGCGCCATCAGAACCTCTTCGATCGTCGCAAACGTGCGTCCTTCGCCCAGCGCCCCATGCTTCGCCTTGGTCATGTAATACAGACCCAGCACCATATCCTGCGTCGGCACCGTGATCGGCTGTCCCGAGGCCGGCGACAGAATGTTGTGCGCCGCCAGCATCAGCACGCTCGCTTCAATCTGCGCCTCCGGCGAAAGCGGAATATGCACCGCCATCTGGTCGCCGTCAAAGTCCGCATTGAACGCCGTACACACCAGCGGGTGAATCTTGATCGCCTTGCCTTCCACCAGCACCGGCTCAAACGCCTGAATGCCCAGCCGATGCAGCGTGGGCGCGCGGTTCAGCAGGATCGGATGATCCTTGATCACCTCTTCCAGAATGTCCCAGACCACCGCCTCCTGCATCTCGACCATCTCTTTGGCCTGCTTGATCGTCGTGCAGTGTCCCGTCTGCTCCAGCCGATGATAGATAAACGGCTTGAACAGCTCCAGCGCCATCTTCTTCGGCAATCCGCACTGGTTCAGCTTCAACTCCGGACCCACCACAATCACCGAACGACCCGAGTAATCCACGCGCTTGCCCAGCAGGTTCTGACGGAAACGACCCTGCTTGCCCTTCAGCGTATCGGAGAGCGACTTCAGCGGACGGTTGTTCGCACCGCGCAACACACGCCCACGGCGTCCGTTGTCAAACAGCGCGTCCACCGCCTCCTGCAACATGCGCTTCTCGTTGCGCACAATCACTTCCGGCGCATGCAGGTCCATCAGCTTCTTCAACCGGTTGTTCCGGTTGATCACGCGTCGATACAGGTCGTTCAGGTCCGACGTCGCAAACCGTCCGCCATCCAGCGGCACCAGCGGGCGCAGCTCCGGGGGAATGACCGGCAGCACATCCAGAATCATCCAGTGCGGCTTGTTCCCGCTCTTGCGGAACGCCTCCACCACCTTCAGCCGCTTCGAGTACTTGATCTTCTTCTGCACCGAAGTCTCGGCCTTCATCTTCTCCCGCATCTCCACCGAGAGAGACTCCACATCCACGCGCTTCAGCAGCTCCTTGATCGCCTCGGCGCCCATCATCGCCTTGAAGCCCGTCGGACGATACTGCTGATCCAGCTCGCGGAACCGGTTCTCGTCCTTGATGACCTCGCGCTCCTTCACCGGCGCATCGCCCGGATCCACCACCACATAGGACTCAAAATACAGAATCCCTTCCAGGTCACGCAGCGAGATATCCAGCAGGTGGCCAATCCGCGACGGCAGCCCCTTGAAGAACCACACATGCGAACACGGCGAAGCCAGCTCGATGTGACCCATCCGCTCGCGGCGCACCTTCGAGACCGTCACCTCCACGCCGCACTTGTCGCAGATCACCCCGCGATGCTTCATCCGCTTGTATTTGCCACACAGGCACTCCCAGTCCGTCACCGGCCCGAAGATGCGCGCGCAGAACAGGCCATCGCGCTCCGGCTTGAAGGTGCGATAGTTGATCGTCTCCGGCTTCGTCACCTCGCCATGCGACCAGCTTCGAATCTTTTCCGGCGATGCCAGCATGATGCGGATCGCATCGAAGTCCTTGATCGGGGTCGTCAGTTCAAATGGATTGGAACGGTACACGGTGATCCTCCTTGACGTGCGCTCAGCGCTTGCGTCGCGGCTGCCCCAGGGAATTGGATCGGGAGTTCTGCCCTTCCCTGGTTGGCGGAATTCTTCCACCAGGGCAGCTCCCCTGCTTCTTGCCTGCTTCCTGCGCGCCCGCCGTCAGGATTCACCCGACGGCAACGCTCAGTCCGCCACAGCTACATCGATCAGCTCCGGCGCCGGCAGCTTCTTCAGGTCCGCGCGCTTGATCAGCTCCACATCCAGGCACAGCGCCTGCAGCTCGCGAATCAGCACGTTGAAGCTCTCCGGAACGCCCGGCTCAATCGCCGCCTCGCCCTTCACAATCGCCTCGTAGATCTTCGTACGTCCGAAAACGTCGTCCGACTTCGAGGTCAGCAGCTCCTGCAGAATGTAGGCCGCGCCATACGCCTCCAGCGCCCACACCTCCATCTCGCCAAATCGCTGCCCGCCAAACTGCGCCTTGCCTCCCAGCGGCTGCTGGGTAATCAGCGAGTACGGCCCGATCGATCGCGCGTGAATCTTGTCGTCCACCAGGTGCGACAGCTTCAGCATGTAGATGTAGCCCACCGTCACCGGCTGCTCAAACTGCTCGCCCGTCATCCCGTCGAAGAGCATCGTCTTGCCCGAACTCGGCAAACCGGCCGCAGCCAGCAACGCCTTGATCTCTTCCTCGCGCGCTCCGTCGAAGACCGCCGTGCCAAACCAGATGCCGCGCTCCATGCCGCGCATCACCCGCACCAGCATCTCGTCGTCCAGATCCAGCAACTGTTGCAGCGTCGCCGTGCCCCCAAACGACTTCTTCACCTGCTCCCGCAGATAGCTCGCATCGCTGTTCTGCTTCACCAGCTCGGCCATCTGCTTGCCCAGCTCCGCCGCAGCCCAGCCCAGATGCGTCTCCAGAATCTGACCCACGTTCATACGCGAGGGCACACCCAGCGGATTCAGCACAATCTCCACAGGTCGGCCATCCGGCAGATACGGCATATCCTCTTCCGGCAGAATCCGCGCAATCACGCCCTTGTTGCCGTGACGGCCCGCCATCTTGTCGCCCACCGAAAGCTTGCGCTTCATCGCGACATACACCTTCACCATCTTGATCACGCCCGGCGAAAGCTCATCGCCCTTTTGCAGCTTGGCCATCTTCTCGTTCGTAATCTTCTTCAGCACATCGATCTGACGCGAGGTCATCTCCTCGATCTCGTCGATCTGCTCATTCACCCGCGGGTCTTTGTCCGCATAGCGAATGCGCTTCAGGTTCTTCGTCGAGATGCGCTCGATCGTCTCCCGATCCACCATCATGCCCTTGGTCAGCAGACGCTTGTTCGTGCGCTCGTCATGCAGGTCCGCCAGCACTTCCTTGTTGCCCAGCAGAGCTTCCAGGCGCTTCAACCGCTCATCGGTCAAAATCCGGATCTCGTCGCCCAGATTCTTCTCCAGCTTCGCCTTGTGCTCGGCTTCAATCAGCTTCGCCCGCTCGTCCTTTTCCTGGCCCTTGCGGCTGAAGATGCGCACATCCACCACCGTGCCTTCAATGCCCGGAGGGCACGTCAGCGAAGCGTCCCGCACGTCCCCGGCCTTTTCGCCAAAGATCGCCCGCAGCAGCTTCTCTTCCGGCGTCAACTGCGTCTCGCCCTTCGGCGTCACCTTGCCCACCAGAATGTCGTTGTGCTTGATCTGCGCTCCGATGCGGATAATTCCGCTCTCGTCCAGATCCCGCAGCGCCGACTCCGAGACGTTCGGAATGTCCCGCGTAATCTCCTCCGGTCCCAGCTTCGTGTCCCGCGCCTCGATCTCGAACTCTTCGATATGCACCGAGGTGTAGTAGTCCTCGCGCACCAGCTTCTCGCTGATCAGAATCGCGTCCTCGAAGTTGTATCCGCGCCACGGCATGAACGCCACCAGCACATTCCGTCCCAGCGCCAGCTCGCCCTGTTCCGTACAAGGACCATCCGCCAGCACCTGACCCTTCAGCACACGATCCCCTTCGCGCACCACCGGCTTCTGGTTGATGCACGTGTTCTGGTTCGAGCGCTTGAACTTCACAAGCTGGTAAATATCCGATCCCACCTCGCGCGACATCTGCGTCGGATGATGCTCGCCCTCCACGCGGATGATGATCCGCTCGGAGTCCACCGAATCCACAATGCCGTTGCGCTTGGCCAGAATCACAGCCCCGGAGTCCCGCGCCGTCACCCCTTCCATGCACGTGCCCACCAGCGGAGCCTCGGCCACCAGCAGCGGCACCGACTGCCTCTGCATGTTCGCGCCCATCAGCGCGCGGTTCGCGTCGTCATGCTCCAGGAACGGCACCAGCGACGCCGCCACCGAAACAAGCTGCTTCGGACTCACGTCGATGTAGTCCACCTCCGGCAGATTCACCAGCACAAAGTTGCCCTGCCGACGCGCATTCACCAGATCGTCCAGAATCTTGCCCTTCTCGTCAAAGCGAATGTTCGCCTGCGCGATCGTGTGACGATCCTCTTCCCACGCCGACAGATAAAAGCTGAACGGGATCCAGTCGATCTTCCGCTTGCCCGCCTTCGTCAGCTCTTCGTTGCGCCGAAACGCTTCGCTCTTTTCCAGGTGATCGCCCACACGCAGACCGCTGTCTCCGGCGTTCGACACCTCCACAAAGTCCAGAATGTGCCCATCCTTCACCTTGCGATACGGCGATTCGATGAAGCCATATTCGTTGATCCGCGCAAAGCTGCTCAGCGAGCTGATCAGTCCGATATTCGGACCTTCCGGCGTCTCAATCGGGCAGATGCGGCCATAGTGCGTCGGATGCACGTCGCGCACCTCGAAGCCCGCCCGCTCACGCGACAGACCGCCCGGTCCAAGCGCCGAAAGACGACGCTTGTGCGTAATCTCCGACAGCGGATTCGTCTGGTCCATGAACTGCGAAAGCTGCGAAGAACCGAAGAACTCGCGGATCGCCGCCATCACCGGCTTGGCGTTGATCAGGTCGTGCGGCATCGCCGTCGAAAGCTCCTGGTACACGCTCATCTTTTCCTTGATCGCCCGCTCCATGCGCACCAGCCCGATGCGGAACTGATTCTCCATCAGCTCGCCCACCGCCCGCACGCGCCGGTTGCCCAGGTGATCGATATCGTCCACCGAGCCGACATTGCGCCGCAGCTTCAGCAGATACCGGATCGTCGCGTAGAAATCCTCCGGCGTCAGCGTCCGCTTGTCCAGCTCGCCCGCGCTCTGGTTCTCATACAGCTTGATGTTGAACTTCAGCCTGCCCACGCGCGAAAAATCGTACTTCCGCGGGTCAAAGAACATCCCCTCAAACAGCGCCGTCGCCGTATCCAGCGTCGGCGGATCGCCCGGACGCAGCTTGCGATAGATCTCGATCAGCGCCTCTTCCGGCTTGTGAATCGAGTCCCTCCGCAGCGTGTTCGTGATGATGTTGCCCACGTCGTCGCGCTCCGGAAACAGCACCTCGATCGTCGTCGCGCCCGAGGCGTGAATCTTGTGCAGACGATCCGCCGTCAGCTCGGTATTCGCCTCGACCACCACCTCGCCCGTCTCCAGGTCCACCACATCGGCAGCCGTCATCGCGCCGTCCAGCTCGGCGTTTTCAATCTCCACTTCCGTCACGCCATGCTCGCGCAGAGCCTTCAGCGTGTGCGCCGTAATCTTGCGGCCCGAGTGCGCAATCTCCTCACCCTTCACCACCACCGCGTGCGCCGGCTTCGCGCCCTGCAGATGCGTCGCCACACCCGCCTCCTGCGGCACCGTCCACAGCAGCTTCCCATCCTTCATCGTGATGCGATCCACGGTATAGAAGGTCTTCAGAATCTCCTCGTCCGAACGCAGCCCCAGCGCGCGCAGAAAGATCGTGCCCAGGAACTTGCGCTTGCGGTCGATACGCACATACAGCGTGTTCTTCTGGTCATACTCAAACTCCACCCACGAGCCGCGGTAGGGAATGATCTTGCCCAGGAAATACGTGCGGTTGTTCGCCGTCTCAAAGAAGACGCCCGGCGAGCGATGCAACTGCGAAACGATCACCCGCTCCGTGCCGTTCACAATGAAGGTGCCATTGGCCGTCATCAGCGGAATATCGCCAAAGAAAACCTCCTGCTCCTTGATGTCGCGCACCGACTTCACGCCCGTCTCCGGGTCCTTGTCATAGATCGTCAGCCGCACGGTGACCTTCAGCGGAGCCGAGAACGTCATGCCCCGCTCTTCGCACTCCTGCTGGTCATACTTCAACTGCAAGCCCACCGGGTCGCCGCACTTGTTACAGAAATCCGGCGTGTTCTTGTTGTACGTGCCGCACTTCTGGCACAGCACATCGCCCGGATGGAACGGATCCGTAATCACCATCGAGCCGCACGTCACGCACGCCGTCCGCAAGTGATGCAGACCCTTCAGGTGGCCGCACTTGCACTCCCAGTTGCCAATCGAAAAATCCACAAAATCAAGCTGCGATACGTTGCGGAAATCCGAAATCGGAAAGACCGACGTAAACACCGACTGCAAGCCGTTGTCGTCCCGCTCGTTCGGCAGCATATCCATCTGCAGAAAGCGCTCATACGAACGGCGCTGCACTTCAATCAGATTGGGGATTTGAATGGACGTTGGAATCTTGGAAAAATCGAGTCGGCTGCGAATGGCGCGATTCTCGTTCGGCATGCTTCACTCCTGAAACCTGGATCCCTTGGCTCCGGCCCCATTGCCGGTCACCTTCTAACGCGTCCCGCCCAGGTTTCGGTGCGGGTCGCCTGCTTCGGTCCTGCTCTTTGTCCTGCTTCGGGCCGCGCGACGCTCGGCTCGAAATTCACATCTTGTCGAAACGGCTCCGGACAGCTACACTGCCTCTAGTTCCGCCCCACGGGAGGCTTTTAACCCAGGCAACTCTTCTTCTCAGCTTCGGAGACAACAATGCCCGCAAGGCGAAAACGCCTCACGAGCGCAGATCGATAACTGTGCCCTGCTGATAAAGAAATGGAAGACTCCGTGAGACCAATCCGTCTGCCCGCCGCCTGGTAAACGTCTGCCCGTTCTACGACAACCTGCTGCCAGTCAGGATGCCTTTTCGTCCCATCTTTACGCTGATTCCATGCGTCGCTCGCGACCCCGTTGCAGCCATCCGGCAGGATGCCCACTCAGGACCGGAAAATCACGCCCTCGCGATTTCAGTGAACAGACGACAGGGAAAGACACGCATCCTTGAATGTAGCGCGTCTTTCCCGGGAATGCAAACGCCAGCCAGAATCCAAACTACTTGATCTCGACCGTCGCCACGCCTTCGAACTTCTTCTTGATGGTCTCGGCTTCTTCCTTGGTCGCGTTCTCCTTCAGAGCCTTCGGAGCGCCGTCCACCAGGTCCTTGGCTTCCTTCAGACCCAGAGCCGTCACTTCGCGTACCGCCTTGATGGTGTTGATCTTGTTCGCGCCCGCGTCCTTCAGGATCACCTGAAACTCGGTCTGCTCGGCCACTTCCGCCGCCGCCGCGCCGCCGCCTGCCGCCACCACTGCCACCGGGGCTGCCGCTGCCGCTGATACACCAAGACGCTCTTCGAGCTTCTTCACAAGAGCCGCCGCTTCCAGCAGGCTCAGACTTACAATCTGCTCTTCCAACTGATTCAAATCTGCCATCTTCATTCTCCCATCGAAATCTTTTGTTTTTGTTGCTACCAGCACTCACCCGCCGCCAGAGTTTCCGTTGTGCCCAGACCAGCACCCTCTGCGGCCGACTGCGCCTTACTCCGCCGCAGCGGCAAACTTGTTTTCCTTCACGCCCTGGTTCACCACCACCGCCAGGTCGCGTCCCGTCGCATTCATCACCGTCACCAGCCGCTGGGCCGGTGCGTTGATCAGATACAGCAGCTTCGAGAACAGCTCTTCCTTGCCCGGCATCGTCGCCAGAGCCTTCACCTCATCCACATTGATGAGCTTGCCGTCCACAATGCCCAGCTTGAAGGTAAACTCGGCATTCTCGCCCACCCACTTCGAGAAGGCTTTGGCCAGCTCCACCGGATCGCCCGCGGTAAACGCCGCCGCGCTCACGCCCTTCAGGCCCTTCAGCGCAGCTTCCACGCCCGTGCCTTCGCCCGCGCGCGCCGCCAGCTTGTTCTTCAGCACGCGATACTTGCCGCCCGCCGCGCGAACCACCCTGCGCAGCTCAAAATCCTGCGCCACCGTCAACTTCGCAAACGTGCCCACGATCGCCGTCGTCGAACCGGCCAGCTCTCCAGCCAGAACCTGCACCTTCTGCTTCTTTTTCGCTCTGCTTACTGCCATCGTCTTGACTCCCGCGCAGACGCTTTTCGCGTCCTGCACTCCATTGCTCGCCCGCGGCCCAGCCAGGGCTTAACTGAAAATTTGCTCCGCAACCCAAACGGTCGGCGACTACTTGATCGAAGCATCCGCCGCAGCGCTGTCGATCGGAACTCCAGGCCCCATCGTCGAGCTGAGCGTAATCCCCTTCACATACTTGCCCTTGGAGGCCGACGGCTTGGCCCGCATCACGCTCGCCAGCACGGTCGTCGCATTCTCCACCAGCTTCTCCGTCGCAAAGCTCAGCTTGCCCACCGGCACATGCACCAGCGCCGTCTTGTCCGCGCGGAACTCCACCTTGCCGGCCTTGATCTCCTTCACCGCCGCGGCCACATCCTGCGTCACCGTGCCCGTCTTCGGATTCGGCATCAGACCACGCGGTCCCAGCACCTTGCCCAGGCGACCCACCGACTTCATCATGTCCGGCGTCGCAATTAAAGCGTCAAATCCCGTCCAGGACTCTTTCTGGATGCGCTCGACCATCTCTTCGCCGCCCACAAAGTCAGCGCCCGCAGCCTCGGCTTCCTTCAGACGATCGCCCGACGCCACCACGGCGACGATCTTCGTCTTGCCCAGACCATGCGGCAGCACCACCGTCCCGCGCACCATCTGATCGGCGTGGCGCGTGTCCACACCCAGACGCAGCGTCAGGTCCACCGTCTCGTCAAACTTGGCGAATTTTACCTTTTGCAGCAGCGACACCGCCTCCGGCAGCAGATAGTTCCGCTGCTCCACGGCCGCGCGCGACTTCGCAATATTTTTGCTGGCTTTCTTTGCCATTCTTCCCTCATCTCCCACCGCTCTGCGCCAGTCCCTCGCCCTTGCCGGGCTTTTCTACGGGAAACCTGGAGGATGCCGCCAGGGGCTTCGCCTCGAACAGGTTCGCATGCCGTGGTGCTTTGGATGGCCCGGTACAACTCTCCGGGCATTCATTCCATCATACCGCCGCGCCCTGAAAAACGCAACTCAACCCAACTCACCTGCCCACTCCCGCCAGGTCAACGATTTCTATCCGTCGCTTATTGCCCCAACGACACTGTTTCTTTGGCGGACCCAGTGTCCTGAGCGGACCTCAGCTACGCAAACAGCGATGTCTGACGCTCAATTCGAACCTTTTTCCCGATGGCGTTTAGTATCTGCTCTGCGGGAATCTTTGACAGTTCCTTGGGTTCCACTTTATGCAACCCGCCACCATAGACCCGCCCTTCAGTTACTAACTGTGAGGGCGTAATCCGTTGCAAGGCTTCAAACACCCTTGGATAAAGGGCGGGGTCAGACACAAGCGCATCCCTCAGCCACCCTTTAGGGTAGAGCATCAGATACACATTATGAGCTGTAGCCTCAGAACGATTCCAAATGAACCGGAACGGAGGCTTTCCGTTTCGTGAGCGGCCCATGTATGTGCATAGGAAGGGAGCAGCGGGACGTTGCTCTTGCGCGTACCAGAGTGAGCGGTGAGAGGCTAAATAGGCGGTGTCCACCTTCAGCACCTTCCCGTGCTGCAAATACTCGTAAAGCCTTGGCCAGTTTGCCCTGATGCTGTCCTCGCACTCATTGCAGTTCAGCAAGAAAAGCCGGGGTGAGAGTGCGGGAATACCGTCCGCGTGGGTCTCCACAACGTCACACGTCAGATTCCGTGGACCGGGGAGAATCGGCTTCAGAAACTTTTGCGGAATTCCCCATTCCGATACTCGGTCCTCGGTCATGATGAAAAAACCATTGTCTCCAGTGGCGAGGCCACGTTTGATGCAAAATAAGTCCCCAAGAGTAGGCCCATTGTGTTGCACAAAACCTGTACTTGCCGGGAACTGCGTCCACTTTTGTGAGATACGTAAATCGTCTAGAGGGACCATCACTTCAACTTCGGGATCGTCAATCGGTCCCGCGAAAGAGAATCTGACGGTATGCTCTGCAGACGGGACTGACTTGCGAAAGATGACCACGGCGGAGGAAACAAGAGCATCGGCGAATTGTGCATCCGTAGGGCAGAATCGGTGAATCTGTAGCAGCGTCACACGCTCTGTCAAATATCGCCGGACTGTTGCGCCGTAATTCACGTCCATGAACTCTGACGGAATCAGCCATACGCCGAGGCCGCCATCTTCCATCCAATCGTGAGCAAGCAACAGAAAATAGCAGTACAGGCCAGCCAAGCCGCTGATTGACATTTGCAATGATTGTGCGAGGTGGGCGCGTAGACGGTGCTTGTCCTCGGCGCTCAGGTGGTGGTGCCGAACATAAGGAGGGTTGGTAAGCACTAAGTTATATCGCCCATCGGGTGGCCCAACACGAGTAAAGTCCCCATGCGCAAGGTTAAGTCCATACCCCTTCCACAAAGCACGGGCTGTATCGACAAAGAGAGGGTCCAGTTCCACCCCGGATGCCGCGGCAATCCGCCCCGGCTCACATACGGACAAGAGCGCAGAGAAAAATGACCCTGTACCAAAAGCCGGGTCAATAAAACGCACTCTCTCATTCCCCATAAACGTGAGTGCATATCGGGCTAGACTGACAGCAAGTGGTGAAGGCGTGGCAAACTGCCCCCACTTATTACGCTCAATCGCGCTCTTGAGGGCGTCAAGCCGCGCCTGCTCTGCCAATCGCTTTTCTTCGACAACACAAGCAACAGTCGCCATTTTTCAAAACCCCAACTCGGCCAAGTCTTCCAACCGATGCTCCCATACCCAGTCAATTCCCTCGGCTGCTTCATAGCCAAGATATGCCGCATCGAAATAACCGCACAGAAACAGAACGAAAACCACATTCTCGCCGTAAGTCGCCCTAAGCTGACTCACCTTTACAGCCTCTTCCTTGCGACGCTTATAGACGTTCGTAAAATCCCCAGCGGACTTGGCCTCAATGAGCACTGGCAAATGTGGGAGTATAACCGTCTTCGGCTGTATAACAGCGTCCACGGGGATATTGACCGTCTTGTCGTTCGTCTTCGAATTTGTCACCTTCACATTGTGCCGAAAGGTGAAGGTTCCCGGCTCCATTTGGTCAATCGGCTCACCGGGAGTGTGCTCTTGGGGTCTGTAGCCGCGTTTGACTAGGTACTGTTCAATCGTGGCGAGCTGTCTTTTTTCTTGAGCGTTCCTGACAATAGGGTCCGCCACCGCTCCGCACAGCCGGTCAGCCACGATAGTAGAGGACCGATAGCGTTCTTCCTCTGTGGGACGGCGCTTCTCTGTAAGCCACGGAAAAATGTCCGCATCCAGCATCTTGGAAACAATGCTCGTGATTCTGCCCAAATGCTCCATGAGCAGCAGTGGGGAGAGCTTGGGTGGAACCTTTCCTTCTTCAAGACAGCCCACGAGATTCTTGGTGGAATCGGCAAGCCCGATGAGCCTGTCCCGCGCCAGAGGCGGACAGGTTGACATTCGCAGCATTGGAAGAATTGCTGGGGATTCCTGAACGATAGCCGGAGTGAGCTTCGTAAAGTCTTCGGTAGCGATAAGGCCCAGCTCTACCTGCTCAACAGTTTTGCCCCTCGTTTCTCGATAGGCTTTCGGGGCAAAATTCATAAACCACTCATTAAATTGATCAACAGACGCTCGTGTATCTGCTTTCCAGAGGTGCGGCTTGTCAGCATTGATGGGCATAGGGTTCGTTTCTTAGCGCAGCGTTTACCTATAATTTAAACGCCCTTTAGGCGTACCTCCGTTTTTCTCAGAGGTCACCCAGGGCCGACGCATATTAATATCCATAGGTTGCTGGATGCAGCGAGTGTGAAATGGGCGAGAAGGGGAAATGGACAATTCCCTGAAGTATTTTGCCGAACTCCGTGATCCGCCAGCATTGGGGCATCGAAAACAAGCTGCGCTGGGTGCTCGATGTCGGCTTCGGCGAAGATTTAGACCGAAAACGAGCCAGGCATGCAGCGCAAAACTTCTCCCTGCTCAACCGCATCGCGCTCAACCTGCTCAAACAGGAAACAACCTTCAAACGTGGCATAAACGGAAAACCTCTCAAACCCGCCTTGTACCATCCCTACCTGCTCAAATTACTGGGAATTTGATATGCGTCAGCCCGCCACTCCCGCCAGCGCCTGCCCGGCCACCTCCGCCAGACGCCCAATCCCGATGCGAATCTTCTCCTCCGTCGCATTCGAAAAATTCAGCCGCAGATACCGCTCGCCGGAGCGAGTCGTCGGGCCGTCCGGAAAGAAATCCCTGCCCGGAACAAAAAGCACCTTCCGCGCAATCGCCTCCTGCAACATCGCCCCCGCGTCCACCCCCTCCGGCGACGTCACCCACAGAAACATCCCGCCCTCCGGATGCGTCCACTCGTAACCCTCCGGCATCGTCTCGCTCAGGCACTGCTCCATCAGCGCAAATCGTGCGCCATACAGCGCGCGAATCCGCTCAATATGCGCCTCGCCGTCAAAATCCGTCAGATACCGATCCACAATCCGCTGGTCGATATTCGACGTATGCAGGTCCGCCGCCTGCTTGGCGATCCCCAGGCTCCGCAGCAGCTTTTCATGCCCCGCCACCCAGCCCACGCGCAGCCCCGGCGTAATCGTCTTCGACACCGTGCTCACATACAACACGATCCCCGCCTGATCGAGCGCCGCAATCGGTGCTATATTCTCGCCCCGGTAGCGCAGCTTCCCATACGGATCGTCCTCCACCACCACCAGCCCATGCCGCGCAGCCAGCTCATAGATCGTCCGCCTCCGCTCGGCCGCCAGCGTAATCCCGGTCGGATTCTGGAAGTTCGGAATCACATACAGCAGCTTCGGGCGCTCCCGGACAATCGCCGCCTCCAGCGCCTCCGGCACCAGTCCCCACGCATCCGTGCGCACCGCGGCAAAACGCGCCTCATACGCCTGAAACGCCTGGATCGCCGCCAGATACGTCGGGCTTTCCGTCAGCACGCAATCCCCTGGATCCAGCAGCACCTTGGCAATCAGGTCCAGCCCCTGCTGCGAGCCGCTCGTCACCAGAATGTTCTCCACCCTCGTGCCGCCAACCCCGCGGCCCCGCATCTCGGCGGCAAATTTCTCACGCAGCGGACCATACCCCTCCGTCACCGCGTATTGCAACGCCTGCGCTCCCGACTCCGCCAGCACGCGCTCCGCGCACGCGGCAATCTCCGCCACCGGAAAACACTCCGGAGCCGGCAATCCACCGGCAAACGAGATCATCTCCGGCTGCTCGGTCGCTTTCAGAATCTCGCGAACCGCCGAAGGGCGCATCTCTCCCATCCTGCGCGACAAACGGTAATCCATGCTGCTTCCTTCCCACTTCCTGATTTTTTCCCTGCGGCCCCGCGCGACCCAAAACAAAAGCGGCCCTCCTCTTCGGGGAAGGCCGCCTGCATCGCCACCGACCGCTTGCCTTACGCGACCACTTCAATGCCCATCGAGCGCGCCGTGCCCTTGATGCTCTTGATCGCTGCGTCCACTGAGGCCGCATTCAAATCCGGCATCTTCGTCTCGGCAATCTCGCGCACCTGCTTTTCCGTCACCTTGCCCACCTTGTCCTTGTTGGGCGTGCCGGCGCCTTTTTGCACTCCGGCTGCGCGCAGCAGCAGGTTCGAGGCCGGCGGCGTCTTCGTCACAAAGGTAAAGCTGCGGTCCGCATACACCGTAATGACCACAGGAATGGTAAATCCTTCCATCTCCTTGGTCTGCGTCCGCGCATTGAACTGCTTGCAGAACTCCATGATGTTGACCTGAGCCTGACCCAGCGCCGGGCCAACCGGTGGCGCAGGCGTCGCCTTGCCCGCCACAATCTGGAGCTTCACATATCCGGTAATCTTCTTCGGAGGTGCCATCGTCTGTTTCCTTTTTTTGCGGCCCTCCAGCCTCTGGCTGCTGGATCGACCGATCTTGCATTAATTTTGGTAAAGCTGCGCCCGCTTTGGCCTGCAACCGATGCGCGCCAGACGCCGCACCAGCTAGAAGCTGAAAGCTACCGGCAGGCAGCCGCCCTACTCAATCTTTTCCACCTTCGCAAACTCCAGTTCCACCGGCGTCGAGCGCCCAAAGATCGTCACCATCACCTTCAACGTCTCGCGATCCTCGTTCACCTCGTCCACCACTCCATTGAAGTTGGCAAACGGCCCGTCGGTAATCCGCACCGACTCGTTCTTCTCAAACCGAATCTTCTGCCGCGGCTTCTCCCGCGCCTCGCTCGAACGGTTCAGCAGCGAGCCAATCTCTTCCTCGCTCAGCGCCACCGGCTTGTCGCCCGTGCCCAGGAAGCCGGTTACCTTCGGCGTCTCCTTGATGATGTGCCAGATCTGGTTATCCAGCTCCATCTCGATCAGCACATAGCCGGGGATAAACACCCGCTCCACCGTCCGCTTCTTGCCGTTCACCGTCTCCGTCACCTGCTCGGTCGGAACGATAATCTGCCCAAAACGGCTCTCCATCCCAAACGCCTGAATGCGGCTCAGCAGCGACTCCCTCACCTTGCGCTCAAAGCCCGAGTAGGCGTGCAGAATGTACCAGCGGAAATTCGGATTCCGCACAGCCTCGGTGCTCTCGATTGCCGGCTCCGCGCCTGGCTCCAGATTCTCTTCCATCTCTGCTCTCATCTCGTTTCCAGCCTCTCCCGCACTTCTTCCACCCGCGCTCAGGAGCCTGCCAGCCGATCCATAATCTGCTTCAGCACATAGGAGAAGACCGTGTCCGTCACATAGAAATACGCCGCAAAGAAGAAGACCACGGCCAGAACCACCACCGTCGTCGTCTGCACTTCCTGCCGCGAAGGCGCAACCACCTTGCGCATCTCCACCCGCACATCGCCCAGAAATCTCCGAAACCGCTCCACCGTGCCCGTCAGCGCCGCGACCTTCGATTCTCCCGCGTTGCCTTCGGCGATTGCCGCTGTCTTTGCCATCTTCGTCTGCTTCCTGTCGCGCTTTGCGCTTCTGCCGCCACGCTCAACCCGTCTCGCGCGCAACTTCGTTCCTGAAAAACATCTGGCAGGGGCGGAGGGATTCGAACCCCCAAGTTCGGTTTTGGAGACCGACAGTTTAACCGTTGAGCTTACGCCCCTGTGCCTGTCCGGGCAGCGCCCGATCAGTCGAATTTACTTGGTTTCCCGATGTGCGCGGTGCGTACGGCAGCGCTTGCAGAACTTCGACAACTCCAGACGACCCGTCGTCGTCTTCTTGTTCTTCGTCGTCGTGTAGTTGCGCTCCTTGCACTCGGTGCACTGCAATGTCACAATCTCTCGCATCTCTTCATCCTAACCGATTCCAGCCCATCCCTTGCAGCCGAACTCTTCCCAGATTTTTCCTGCCCTGCTTTTTCCTGTCCTGCTTGCTTCTGTCCTGCCCGTCTCTCCCGCGCGGAGCCGAACCGGCTCCGCGCGTCTGTGTTTGCCCCGTTTACGCCAGAATCTCCGAGATTGCGCCGGCTCCCACCGTGCGTCCGCCTTCGCGAATCGCAAACCGCAATCCCTTTT
>JAJZHE010000180.1 GCA_021804655.1 Acidobacteriota bacterium | reverse complement strand
TTCACGGCACTGGATCTTCTGCGCACGCCATCCTTGATGGTGCCTTTCCAGGTAGTAGTGGTGCGAAACCTGCGGCAGCTTTATACGCGCGGCGCGAAAAAGGAAGAGTTTGCCGAGCTGGAGCGCTACGCCCGCTCCCCCAATCCCCAGGCCCTGCTCATTCTGGTGGCAGATCACTTCACCATTCCCGGCGACCCGCGTCGCATGGACATGGAGGACAAGAACAAGTTTGAGCGGCTGCGTGAAACGCTGGGTGACCATTACTCCCTGGTGGAGCTGGCGCGCGTGGAAGAGGCGGACGCCATGCGCTGGGTAAACGCAACGGCACAGGAGCAGCAGACGCGCATGGAGCCGGATGCGGTGCGCGAACTGGTGGATTCACTGGGCAACGACATGATGCTGATTGCCACGGAGATGGAGAAGCTGCTGCTCTTTACCAGCGGTCGCGTGCGCATCACCTTGGGCGATGTGGAAACGATGGTGCTGAGCGCGCGGCAGCGGTCGCTCTATGAGCTGACGGATGCCATCAGCGCGCACGACCGGGCACGGGCGATCGGGCTGCTGCACGGGTTGCTGAACAGCTCCGATGCGGGCGAAGATGCGGCCATCGGACACCTGTATATGCTGGCGCGGACCTATCGCCAGATGATGGTGATTCTGGAGAAGAACGTGCGCGATTCAAGGGCCATCTGGCAGGCGCTCTGGCAAGGCTTTCGCATGCCGCCGTTTGCCGCCGACGACCTGATCCGCCAGGCGCGGCGCTTCCGCAGTCGCCGCGAGCTGGCGCGTGGTCTGCGGCTGATTGCGCAAGCAGACCTGGAACTGCGCAGCTCTCCGCCCGACAAGCGGCTGGTTCTGGAGCGACTCGTGTATGCGTTGGCAACGGAGCCGTCCGGCAGAGCACAACAGGCATTGCCCTCTCAGCTAGCGTTTTCTGCGCTGGGGGAATAGATTTCTATATCGAAGTGGGCTGGAGCGTGCAGTGGATTGTGCGGAGACCGGTTCAGCGGACGCCGCGCTCCCGCATCCATGGGCCATATTCGCGGTCTGCGCCCTCGGTGTGACTGTGAAACCAGCTTCGAAGTTCTTCCAGCCGGGAGCTGAGGTAGCCGGCGACGGGACGTTTTCCCTGCCACTCATACAGGCGCTCAAGCAGGGCGCGATGTTCCAGGCGATGGCCTTCGAGTCCGGGAAATTCGTAGCGCTCCATCAGACGCTCCTCGCTGGCAAAGTGCTGCTCAGTAAGGGTGGTCAGGTGGGCCATACATCCGGAAACGGTCTGCTGATCGGCACCGTGGGAAAGCGCGGCAAGCAACTCGTTGAGAGCATCCATGAGCGCTGCATGCTGGTCGTCCATGGCTTCGATGCCAACAGAACAGGTGTAACTCCACATCAAGGACAAAACAAAAACCTCCGACAGGCCGTCGGGGGATGACGACACTTCATGCGTTATCGGCAAATTGATTTACGCTAGCAATCCTTTATATCAAAATGTCCGGTCTCGTTTTCCCGCAGTGGGAAGTGGGTACAGCGGAAATTGTGAAAAGCCAGGATCGAGCAGAATTTTTCAGAATTATTCCAGTAAAACTTCAGGTTCGAGTGGGGGATGGCCAAGTGTGGTGAGGGCGATGGCGGCGGCGAGGATGAGTGCTCCGCCGACCCAGGCAAGTGGGCCAAGACGGTCGCCGAGCAGGCGCACGCCAAGGTAAGAGCCAAGGGCCGGCTCAATGTTGAGGAAGACGCCCGCGCGTGAGGCGGGGACGTGATGGATGCCCCAGTTCCAGAGAAAGGTGGTGGTGGCGGTGCATAGCAGTCCGCTGGCGGCCAGCGCCAACCAGACGCTGAGGCTGACTTGGCGCACGGGCGGCGGTCCATCGAAAGCAAATACCCATGCGGCCAGCATGGCGGTGCCCGCGAGAATGCTCCATGCGCTGACGGCAAGCGGACTGTGCACATCCATCAGACGCTTGTTCATGAGTACCCAGCCCAGGGCGATGGCGAGTGAGACGACGACCAGCAAGTCACCGATAAGCGTAGGACGCGCACCCGAGGAGGAAGCAGGATGTCCGCCGAGGACGATGCAGCCGACGCCGACGGTAGAAGCAGCCAAAGCCAGCCAGCCGATCCAGTCCAGCCTTTCACCCAGAAAGATGGCGGCGGCGACGGCGAGCAGGACAGGCATGGTGCCCACCATGAGCGCTGCGTGGCTGACCGTGGTCAGAGCAAGTCCGTGGAACTGGAGCAGAAACTGGATGGGGATGCCGAGCATCGCGGAAAGCAGAAGGATGCGAGTCTCGACGCGTCGCCAGGGCCGGCGATTGCGGCTGAAAAATGCAGCGGGTAGCATGCCGACACAGGCAAAAAGGAAGCGGTAGAGCACCATATGGCCAACGCTCATCTCGCGCAAGGCGATTTTGCCGAAGTAGAATCCGGTTCCCCAGAGGCAGCCTGCAGCGGCGCAGGCTGCGTAGCCAAGCCAGCGCACCTGTACAACTGCGGATGCAGTCCCCTGTTCGCTGATCGAGATTTTTTTTTGCGCTTGTCTGCTTTCCATAGACTCTGTTTTAGTTCTACCATTTGCTTCCGTCGGGTTCTCTGCACAAAACGGAAGGAAATCGGCGAGAATACAAACTGGTATGCGGATGACCCGACAATTGACGGCGCTTCTCTGCCTGGCGGCTGTGTGCTTGGTTGGTTCGGATACGCGCGCGCAGTCCCCTCCGCAATTGGATCCGAATCTGCTGGTGCCACAAGCCGCACAGACTCCCACCTTCCAGAAAAAAAATAAGAAAAAGAAAAAGAAAACGCAGTCCCAGGATCGAACATTATTGCTGGCGGCCCACACGATTCCCGTGGCACCGCTGGGCTTTGCGCCTCCGGCCGCGCACTATCTCACACATCACATTACGCAGATGTCGCTGGATTTTCTGGACGAGGATCATGTACTGATCACCTTTCGCGTACCGGGGTTGATTCCCAGGCCAGTCACCGGCGGGAAAATTCCCCCGTATGAGCGACATATTCGCGCGGTGGTGGTGCAGGTTTCTACCGGGCAGTCGCAGGCTGAAGATATCTGGACGCTCCACGATACGGATCGCTACCTATGGATGCTGGGGGACGGTCGTTTCCTGCTGAGAGATGGGAATCTGCTTCGGATCGGCGATGCCTCGCTTCGCCTCCAGCCGTTCTTGCGTTTTCCTGGGCCGATCGACACGATTGAGACAGATCCGCTCGACCACTATCTGGTGGCGGATACCGAGGAGCAATCCACACTGCCAATCAAGAAAAAGCCAAGCCTGCTGAGTGCGTCGGGAGCGATGGCCGAGTCGGCGCAGACAGATTATTTAGTGCGTGTCCTGGACTTGGCAACGCGCAAGGTGGTGCTGTTCAGCCATACGGAAGGAGTGATTCACTTGCCGCTCAGCGAAAACGGCTACTACCAGATTCAGCGTGCTGACGGGTTGAATTGGATGATCAGTTACTCCGACATGCAGGGGCGCGGAATGCCTTACTGGCAGGTTGAGTCGGTGTGCCTGCCACCGCTGGAACCGATTGCGCCCGGATTGCTGCTGGCTACGCCATGCGGTGATGACGGGTCGCGTGCGCTGGTGATGCTTTCGCGGGCGACAAAAAGCGTATTGTGGCATGTCAATATTCCAGCGACAAGTGTGTGGCCGGTACTTGCGCGGTCGGCCAGCGGATTGCGTTTTGCGCGGGCAACGCTGGAACTGAATCAGCCCATCACCTCGGGCAACCCCATTGACCCGGAAGATATCCGTGGGCAAAAGGTAGAGGTTTTCAACACTTCGGATGGAGTGCTTGAGTTTGCCGTGGATGCGGATCCAACGCTGGATGCGGGCGGGAATTTTGCGCTCTCTCCGTCCGCTCGGCGCGTGGCAGTTCTGCGGCGGGGCGGGATTGAGGTTTTTGATCTGCCAGCGCCGCCGCCCTTGCCACAAATTTCTGCGGCGGAAGAAAGTAGCGAAGGAGCGCGCTGAGCGCTCACGAACAAGTCACACGTGCCTCAGGGTTGACAGGCGATGTACACTACCGTTGGGTTTTAAGCCGCCGTGTCCACTGCAATGCTCAACTACACTGCCGCCGCTGCGACGGATCGAGGACGGCGCCGGGCTTCCAACGAAGATGCCTTTGGCTATTCGTTGGAGGACGGCGTTTTTGTCGTTTGCGACGGGATGGGCGGAGCCGCTGGCGGGGAAGTGGCCAGCGCGCTGGCCGTGGAAGAAGTGCTGCGGCAGCTAACGGGATTTCGCGAGGCGGCGCAAAACGGCCACGACGAGATTCAACATGCGGCAAGCACCACGATGAGTGAGGCCCGAAGCGACGACGAGAGGAACGGAACTGGGCCGCTGATCGGTGTAGTGCCATCGATTGTGGCTGAAGCCGTTGATGCAGCCAATACGGCGATTCATACGCGAGCACAGCGGAGCTTTCGGTTGAGCGGGATGGGCACGACGCTGGTGGCCGCCGTGATCTGCAACCAGCGGCTATGGGTGGTGAATGTGGGCGACAGTCGGTGCTATCGGTTGCGCCAGAGACGCCTCAAAGCTTGCACGGAAGATCATTCGCTCATTGAAGAACAGGTGCGGCTGGGAAGAATGACGCGAGCCGAAGCCGCTCGGTCTCCGCTGCGCCACGTGATTACGCGCGCGCTGGGGACGCAGTCGCGGGTGACGCCGGATGTCTTTGAGTTGGTGCCCGAGCCAAGAGACATTTATCTGCTGTGCTCGGATGGGTTGACGCGCGAGTTGAGCGATGCGGAGATTGAGGAGATTTTACGCGCGGAGGCAACTCTGGAGGAGCGCTGTAAAACACTGGTGCAGTCGGCGAATCGAGCCGGCGGACAGGACAATATCACCTGTCTGCTCATCGAGGTGAGCGAACCGGTATAGGCTGTCAGGGCAATCGCATGAGCGCAGGGTTCACAGCGCAGGGTTCACAGAGCAGTGGTGTCAAGGATATTGAGACTCGTGCAGGAAGTGGGAAGCCGGTCTTCTGTTT
>JAJZHE010000179.1 GCA_021804655.1 Acidobacteriota bacterium | reverse complement strand
TCATCAAATGTGACGAAGAACCCTCTTTCTGGCGAATTTTGGCGGTCATGTTTTTCGCTCCATCACCCTCGGCGGGCGTTACAGCTATGTGGCCCGTGCAGAATCCAAGAATAAGACCGCCTACGAAGGTCTGGATTCCGCATTGAGTGAAGCTCAGCAAAGAGCAGGGTCCTTCGCCGGCGGTTTCTTTGGCTCGTTTCTCGGCGGCGGATCATCGGCCCATCAGGATGCAACGACCTCTGCCTCTGCGACCAGCATGACCACTATCGTCGGCACTCAGAACCAGACCGTGCACGTCAGCATTTCCGTTCGCGGCGGGCTGCAGGAGATGCCGCTCGACCAGTGGAAACAAAGCCTGCTGCTTGATAAATGGTGGCGCGTCATTGACCGCAGAGAGGCGATTGCCGTCTGGGACTTGATGCGCGCCGCCGAAATCCCCGGGATGGCAGCCGAGGATCGCACCGATCTGGCCAAGCTTCTGGAGCGCGTCTGGGTCCAGGACATCTTCCTTGCTTCCCTGGCTGAGTCGAATATGGCCAGCTATCAAAAATTCGCTCAGATGCTGCAGGAGTCTCCCGTTCCCAATTCGGTCATTCAGTTGGAGAGCAGATTGCGCGAAAATGCGAGAAAGCTGGCTCCGCCGAGTATGGCTTTGTACTATCTCACCGTAGAGTCACTGCAGGCGAGCAGGGGCGGCTATATGTCAATCACTCTGCCTCCGTCCTACAAGATCCTCTCCGGCGGTGGCGGCGCGCTCAAAAACGCAAGTCATGTCCTGATTGAGAGCTACCCGGAGATCGTGACCCTTCCCGACAATACACCGCAATGGAGATGGCACCTGAAGACCAAGGCAGCGCTTTGTGCCGATGGCCGCGACAGATGTTCCACAGTGGAGTCTGCCCAAGCTCGTTTGACCATCGGGCTGATCGTGCTCCACGACCCACGCGATGAATGGGACGTGGCGATCATATCCAGAAATTCAGCCGCCGAGGAGAATGCTCACGAGATCAACTTGGCAATGCACTCGGATCGTCTCATCACAGGAGGCGGCGCGCAAATCTTGCGCTACTCCATTCCTGCAATCACGGGAAGCGGCTTTTCCAGTAATGAGTGCCAGCGCGCGGAAGATGGATATCCTTTGCGTGCGTATTGCGTGAAAACGAGCAACATGGCTTCCCACAATGACGATTTCAGTAAAGTGACGCATTCTTTAACTGTCTGCAGCATTGGCATCAAAGCAGCAAATGGTGCTCCACTCTTGCCGGTTTACTCCGTCAAGCGATTCAGCAAAAATCAGAAGAGTGTCCCCAATCAGTGTCATCTTGATCATGAACTGGTGCACGAGCGCGGCGCGGACGGCTCGCACATGCTTGGCGGTGGCGCATGGGTTTCAGGAGATCTAAACTTTCTTTCCTGGAGCCTCCCGGTGGTCGATCGCGATGGGCCAGGACAGTGGAAGGCCTATAGCGCCGACCGTGCCGGCAGATACAGTGAGCAGGAAATGCAGGTTGTTACCATTGGCCTGAAAAATATTCAGACTACGATGAAGACCGGCCGCAACTCGATCACTAATTTCACGATAGGTTTTGATGATCCATTTGATAAATGGGATAAAGCGAATGGCCCTCTGTGACAAGGAAATCCGGTACGACCGATTCGTTTGTCACAGGTTGTTTCACCCCAACTCAACCAAGGAGAAAATGCCCATGGCTATCGTAGTTACCAAGAAGTTAGCGGAGATCAACCCTGCTATTCTGGCCAACCTGAATCCATCAGCGCCAAACTATTACACCCTCGTTGCCGCAAACGCGATGCAAAGAATGAACAATCCTACGTTCAATCTCGGAGCGATCGGTGTTGTTGCGGAACCTGCTGGCTCAGGCATTGCCGCGATCAAATTTTTTGTCTCCCCGGATACTCTGAACACGCAGGCGGTGAAGAACGCATTGTGAGATCGCGGAAGCAGGATTGGCGCCGACCGGCGGCATGAAGGCGGCGCCAAGGCCGGGGAAGTAACGCCAGGAAACTCTGCTTCACTCCGGGGCATTCCTTCGGGACCGAAGCACCCACGCGTGGGATCGCATGCTGCGGACGCAATCCACTTACCCCAGCATCCCAAGCAGCCCAGCCTCGTCCATCACCGCAACACCCAGTTCCTGCGCCTTTTCGAGCTTGCTTCCCGCCTCGTCGCCGGCCACCACGTAGCTCGTCTTTTTGCTCACCGATCCGGCCACCTTGCCGCCCGCCGCCTCAATCCGTGCCTTCGCTTCTTCGCGGCTCAGCGTCGGCAGCGTTCCGGTCAGCACAAACGTCAGCCCGGACAGCTCCGCCGTGCGCTGCACTTTCTCCGCCGTCATCTTCAGCCCGAGCGTTCGCAGCCGCTCCACCAGCGCCTGATTTCGCTCGTTGGCAAAGAACTCCCGCACCGACGCAGCCACCTTTGGCCCCACCTCATCGACCGCCATCAACTCCTGCTCGTCGGCCGCCGCAATCGCCTCCATCGACCCGAACGCACCCGCCAGCAACTCCGCCGTGCGCTCGCCCACAAACCGTATTCCCAACCCCATCAGCAGCCGCGCCAGCCCCGCCTCACGCGACCGCTCAATCTCGGCCAGCAGCGACTGCGCGGATTTCTCACCCACGCGCTCCAGCGCCACCAGTTGCTCCTCGGTCAGCGTGTAGAGATCGGCGATCGACCGCACCAGGCCGCTTTCGATCAACTGCTGCACCAGAACCTCGCCCAGCCCGTCGATGTTCATCACCCCGCGATGCGCAAAATACAGCAGCGACTGCACCAGCCGCGCCGGGCAATCCGTATTCACACAGTAGCTGTCCACCTCGCCCTCGGCCTTTCGCACCGCCGTCCCACAAACCGGACAGACATCGGGCATCCGAAACGGCTCGTCAGCTTCGGGAATCGCCTCGGGAATCTCTGTCTCGCCCTCCGGCTTCGACGCCACGGAAGCGATCTTCGGAATCACGTCCCCACCGCGCTCCACCATCACCCACGACCCCACACGCACCCCCAGACGCTCCACCTCGTCGGCGTTGAACAGGCTCGCGCGCTCCACCGTCGTTCCGCCAATCCCCACCGGACGCAGCACTGCCACCGGCGACAGCTTGCCCGTCCTTCCCACCGTCACCTCGATCGCCCGTACCTGCGTCACCCCGGCCCGCGCCGCAAACTTGTACGCTATCGCCCAGCGCGGCGCGCGGCCGGTGTAACCCAGCCGAAGCTGCGTGGCCTGCGCATCCACCTTCACCACCACGCCGTCGATCTCATAGGGCAGCGTCGGACGCATCGCTTCCACGCGCTCCAGAAACGCCAGCAGTTCCTCCACCGACGCGCAGCTTGTGCGATGAGGATTCACGCGAAACCCCAGCGTCTCCAGCGTCTCCAGTGACGCCGTCTGACCCGCCGGCGCATACTCGCCGTCGATGAGGAGGAAATAGGCATAGCAGTCCAGCCTGCGCTGCGCCACGATGTTCGGCTCGAGCGTGCGAAGCGTGCCAGCGGCTGCGTTGCGCGGATTGGCCGCCGGAGCCAGCCCGGCGCGCTCGCGCTCCTCGTTCATGCGCCGGAACGAGGCGATAGGCATGACCACTTCGCCGCGCACCTCAAAGCCCGGTAATCCGGCCATGCCGGCGGCGCCCAGTTTTTTTGCCGAAACCAGCAAGGGCACACTGCGAATGGTGCGCACGTTGCCGGTCACATCCTCGCCCACCTGCCCATCGCCGCGCGTCACCCCGCGCACCAGCCGCGCATCGCCGTTGGGCTGCGCCTCGTAGTGGAGCGCCAGCGAAAGGCCGTCCAGCTTCATCTCCGCGGCGTAGCGAACGGGCAGTTCGCCAGCCAGCTCGCGCACGCGACGGTCCCAGGCCTGCATCTCTTCGGCGTTGTAGGCATTGTCCAGCGAGAGCATGGGACGCGAGTGCGTCACCTTGCGGAAACCCTCCGCCGGCCTGCCGCCCACGCGCTGCGTCGGCGAATCGGGGGTGAGCAACTCGGGATGCGCCTCTTCGAGAGCCTTGAGCGCGCGCATCTTCGCGTCATACTCGGCATCGCTGATCTCCGGCGCATCCAGCACGTAGTAGCAGTGCTCATGATGCCGCAACTCCTCGCGCAGCGTCGCAATGGCCGCAATCCCGTCCGTCATCTTCATCATGGCCGGATTATAGCGGGGCTGATCGAACAGCAGATCGCCAATGCTCAATCAGGCTTGACTTATGCCAAATAGCGATCCGGCTATATAGCGGGACAAAATCGCTGAAGCGCAAGAACCGTACACATAAGTACCATCTCAAGCGTATAGCTCTTGCACTTGCAAAACATTCCGAATTTTCGTTGACAATCCTTGCTGGATTGTATGGAATGAACAGACGATGCTTGCCTCATGGTGACACAGCATTCTGCCCCAACGACATAACCCCGAATACAAATACATAACCAAAGAAAGAGTGTCGTCCATGACGGTGATTGAGCGCCTTAAAACGAGCGAACGTTCACGTGTATACGACCTTTTGACGGAAGCGGGAGTAAACGTCAAAGGCTGGGAAAAATCTGGCAATGGAAGAAAAATAAAGAACCCGGCTTCGAATCCAGCCCACTGCCGTAAATGGGCGTTCAGCGATAAAGGCTTGGTGGTGCTGAACGTGTGGCACGATCAACTCAAAGAAGTAAATGGGGAAGTTTATTGCGAAGTTGACCCAGGAAAGTATTCCGAGGACGTGAAGAAAGACACGTCCATGTCTGTCAACGCGCGAAATGTAGCCTCCAGAAAAGCCCACGATATGGATGAACTGATCAAAACTGCGTATGAGAACGGATGGCCAGTTCGCCTGATAATTGGGGAAGGTTCCCGGAGGAATTCAAACGATTCAGTGTCAAAACCGTCTCGCGTGGCTCACCGGCTTCTTGATCCAGAGCCATGGTCCGTTGAAAAGTACGATCAACACGCCGCCGAATGGCGATTGATTCGCGGGGCTATTCCAGATACGTTGATCAGTTTGTAACCACAGAAATGCAGCCTCCGGAAAGACATGAGGTCCATGGCAACGCG
>JAJZHE010000178.1 GCA_021804655.1 Acidobacteriota bacterium | reverse complement strand
TATATGAAACACGCTCTAACCATACTGCATGTTTCGGTCGGTGGGATCGTTCGCTGCCACCACCGTCTTGCCTGGGCATAGCTATGTGGAAGTTGCGTCTCATCTCCGCCAACGAACTCAAACCCTCCCAGGCGCAGGTTCCCCTCTTCGCCGTCATAGCGCACATCGCTCGCAAAATGGAAATTCATTTCAAGCAAAATTCACAGCCGCTGGCCAGATCGGGACCATGTGAAGCGCGCAAAGCTGGCGTTGACGCGTCACTGGAGCGCAGCGCCTTATTGCAGTCGCTCACGAAACACGCTAAGATGGCCACTATAGGAAAGACTTGGATGTCTTCTCCTGTCATCTGCGCCCTGCACCATGCCGTGTAGCGGCCTTCACCCTGAAAGCCTATTTTCGTCCGCGCTCCGCGATGAGCCTTGAATCCTCCGCATTGCTTGCGGTGTTTGATCCTGGTCTTGACGCCGATGAGCGCTTCTCAGCGCGATTGAGCGTTCTCTGGACGTGCAGCCCCCACCGGCTGTGTGTGAACTTCATTTGAGGACACGGACATGGAAACTCTGGCGCCTCCTAATTCAGGTGCATTTACGGCGGAGCAGAAAGAGTATCTCCTCGGCTTCTTTGCGGGTGCGATGCAACGTGGTGCAACGCCCTTCGTGGGGCTGACCGCCAACGGCCTGTTCGCCAACGACCCAGCCTCCGGCGCAGCAAACCAGGCGGAAGCCGCTGAAGAAATATACTTCGGCACGCCGGTCTCCGAACTTTGTATGGAGGAGCGCTGGAAGCATGAGCAGAATCCACTCGATATTTGGGACAAGCTGCTGGCGCACGCCGCGGAAAATCGTGCGCCCGCGCCAGAAGACATCTTCCGCTTCAAATTCCACGGTCTATTCTACGTAGCGCCTGCCCAGGATTCCTTCATGTTGCGTCTGCGTGTTCCGGGGGGAATTCTCACAGCTCAACAGATGCGTGGTCTTGCGCGTATGGCTGAGGATTGGGGCTCGGGCCGAACGGACATCACCACACGCGCCAACTTGCAAATTCGTGAGTTTCAACCCAAAGACATCGTCCGCGTGCTCAATAAGGTGAATGAACTCGGGCTTACTTCGCGCGGCTCAGGCGCCGACAACATACGTAACATTACCGCCTCGCCGATCACAGGCATTGACCCCACCGAACTCTACGATGTAGCCCCACTCGCCGAAGCGCTCCACAATTACATCCTGAATTCGCGCGACATGTATGGGCTGCCGCGCAAGTTCAATGTGGCATTTGACAGCGGCGGCTCCATCAGCGCGGTTGCAGACACCAACGATATAGGTTTCATTGCGACGCAGGTTGGCAAGGGCCGTGACGTTCCAGCAGGTGTCTACTTTCGCATCCTGCTTTGTGGCATCACCGGGCACAAGCAATTCGCATCCGATTGCGGCTTGCTGTTGCGCCCGGAAGAGACTGTAGCGGTCGCCGCCGCCATGATTCGCGTCTTCAACGAGAACGGCGATCGCACGGATCGGAAGAAGGCACGGTTAAAGTATCTGATCGACAAATGGGGTGTGGAACGGTTCGTTGCGGAAACGGAAAAACTGCTTGCCTTTCCGCTGGTTCGATTTGCCCCTGAAGACTGCGAACCTCGGCGTCCAATTGACCGCGCCGGACACATTGGCGTCCATCCTCAACGCCAGCCCGGCCTCAACTACATCGGTCTCTCGGTGCCTGTTGGCCGTCTGCCGGCGGACCAGATGCAAGCTATTGCCGATATCGCGGAGAAATTTGGTAGCGGGGAGATGCGGCTCACCGTCTGGCAGAATCTGCTGCTCCCCAATATCCCCAGCGAGAGCCTGGAAGCGGCGCTAACAAGTATTCGTGCCGCAGGCCTCGATTGCGCGGCTGGCACGGTACTGCGCGGAACAGTGGCCTGCACGGGGAATCGCGGCTGCCGGTATTCCGCCACCGATACCAAATTCCATGCTGTCACGCTCGCCAATCTGCTCGATTCACGGTTCAAAATCGAGCAACCCGTGAACCTGCACGTCACCGGCTGTCCACACTCCTGCGCTCAGCACTACATCGGCGACATTGGGCTTCTCGGTACAAAGGTTGCAGGCGCAGAGGGCTATCAGGTTGTCATCGGCGGTGGCTCGGATCAGGATCGAGGGCTGGCGCGTGAGTTGATCTCAGCAATCCCATTCAGCGAACTGCCTCCCGTGCTGGAACAACTTTTCGGCGCCTATACGGAGCGCCGGAAACCTGATGAATCATTTCTCGAATTCAGTCGCAGGCACAGCATGAAGGAAATGCAGTCTTTCTGCGCAGTGAAGGAGCAAGTATAGCCATGGTCGCAAGCGTGCCCCATATTCCCGAGAATGCCCCATTTACACCTGAACAACGCGCATGGCTCAATGGCCTGCTTGCGGGAATCTTCTCGTCGGCTCCTCAGCCTGGAACAGAGCTGACCAGACCTTCGCTTCGCATTGCCGTGCTGTATGCGTCGCAGTCCGGCACAGCCGAAGGACTCGCACGCAAGTTGGCCAAAGAGCTGAAAGCCCAGGGGCATGTGCCCGCCGTCTCCACATTGGTGGGCTACACTCCGGCAGCGTTGGCAGCGGAGAAATACGCTTTGCTCCTCGCCAGCACCTATGGCGATGGAGACCCGCCGGACGGAGTGCAACCTTTCTATGAGCAGTTGTGCCTGGAGCACTTTCCTCGTTTTGAGAACCTTTCGTATGCTGTTTTCGCGTTGGGCGACAAGCACTACGAACATTTCTGCAAGTTCGGTCTCGACCTGGACACCAAGCTCGCCGCGCTGGGGGCAAACCCGATCTGCAACAGGGTCGAATGCGACGTGGATGTGGACGAGCCTTTTGAACTGTGGAAGTCCACGCTCATTCCCCGACTGAGTGAGATTGCAGCCGGACACAAAAAAGACACGTCCTCGCCTCCATCCGCCGGGAGCGAAACAAAACGGATTGGCGTGGAAGATTCGTCTTCTGCAGTCAAGACAATGCCGACCGCAACCTTCTCGCGCGACAACCCGTTGTTGGCGCCATTGGTCGATAAGAGAGATCTGACTGACAGCGGCTCAAGCAAATCAACTCTCCATCTTGCTTTTTCGATCGAAGGAAGCGGTCTTCTCTACGAGGTGGGCGACGCCTGCGGCGTGATTCCCCAGAACGATCTCAACCTCGTTGCAGAGATTCTCCAGAGATTGCAGTTCAACGGCAATGAAAAAGTGCCGTGCGGCAAGACGGGCAAGACAACGCTCCACGATGCGTTAACCCACCATCTACAGATCACGCGACTGAACCGCAAGACGCTGAAGGAATACGCCACGCTTGGCAAGTGTTCAAAACTTCTCGATCTGCTTCGTCCGGAACAGCAGGAACACCTTGACCGATATGTTTACGACCGCGGCCTCATCGATCTGTTGATTGAATGCCCCGGTGTCATTGAAGATCCAGCCGAATTCGTCGCCATGCTTCCAAAGCTCACGCCGAGGCTCTATTCCATCTCCTCGAGTCCGTTCGCACATGCCGGCCAAATTCACACCACCGTCGCCGTCGTTCGTTATACAGCGCACAATCGCGAACGCGGGGGCGTTTGCTCAACGCTCTTTGCAGATCGCGCCTCCGTCTCCGACCGCCTCCCAATTTACATCCAGCCCAACAAGAAGTTCAAACTGCCGAAGGATTCCGGTGCGCCCATCATCATGATTGGTCCCGGTACAGGCATTGCTCCGTTTCGAGGGTTCCTGCATGAGCGCCGTGCCTTGGGCGCGAAAGGACGCAACTGGCTTTTTTTTGGCGAGCGTAGTGCGACGACGGACTATCTCTATCGAGAGGAGCTTGAAGCAATGTACTCGGATGGCCACCTGACTCGCCTGGATACTGCCTTCTCGCGCGACCAGGCGGATAAAGTCTATGTACAGGACAGAATGCTCGAACAAGCGCCGCTCTTCTGGAACTGGCTGCAGGATGGTGCCAGTGTTTACGTATGCGGCGACGCCTCTCGGATGGCGAAAGATGTGCATGCTACGTTGCATCGGATCGTGAAGGAACAGGGCGGAATGACAACGCAGGCTGCCGAGGAGTATGTGCACATCCTAAAAGAAGATCATCGCTATCACCGGGACGTGTATTGAAGCGCCCACGATCCTTTGCACGATCTGACACTGTTCGAACAGAAGACATGTCCGTTTCACCACCACCGCCACTTTGATCCACGATCTGATCGAGACCCGGGATGACAAGGAGATGAACGGCGACAGCTACTGCCTCAAAGCCGCCTGGAACCTCCCCTTCCTGCTCAAATTACTGGGGGTTTGATATGCGTTGGCCCTGTGCAACAGGTTATTCAATTAAGGTCTGCGACCGCATCACCCGTAAAATTAACTTCCGCAATGGCCGCGCTGGGTAGTTCCGTCTTCTCCGGGAGCCAGGCCGTATGAGATGGCCCATCATAATCGATCAGACGGACAAAGGCTTATACGCAGCACAATGGGAGCTTGACCGCATCGAGACTCTTGAATTTCACAATCCTGTCGTACAGGTGCAGGAGGATTCGACCGAAGATGTGGTCTACACGCTGCGGATCAACGGAAACTTCTTCACACCCCGTGTCAGGAGGCGACTCGGATAGAGCCAACCACGGTGATGAGAGAATGCTGGATGGAGCAGCACGGTTGCGAAAGCTCGATCGATGCGCTCGCAGCACTCGTGAATGCGGTTGTGACGAAGAAACCGGACGGACGGGCGGGCGGACGGACGGACAAAGTTCGGAGTCTTCCGGCAAATGCCTTAGACTGAGCAGGTGATGGCAGAGCAATTTCTCCCCGGACGGAAAGAGTTTCTGGCGCTGGCGAAGGAGCATACGCTGGTACCGGTGTATCGGCGGCTGACGGCGGACCTGGAGACGCCTGTTTCGGCGTTTCTGCGCGTCGCCTGGGATGAGCCGGAGTGTTTTCTGCTGGAGTCGGTGGAGAACGGACAGCAGGTGGGGCGGTATACCTTTATCGGACTTCATCCCTACAAGCGGATCGTGGCGCGCGGTGAATCGATCACTGTGGCCGAGGGTCGGCGCACGGTACGGATGAAGGGCGATGTCTTTTCC
>JAJZHE010000036.1 GCA_021804655.1 Acidobacteriota bacterium | reverse complement strand
AAAAGGGATTGCGGTTTGCGATTCGCGAAGGCGGACGCACGGTGGGAGCCGGCGCAATCTCGGAGATTCTGGCGTAAACGGGGCAAACACAGACGCGCGGAGCCGGTTCGGCTCCGCGCGGGAGAGAAAAAGTCATGGTAGGACAAAGAATTCGCATTCGGCTCAAGGCCTACGATTACCGCGTACTCGACACCTCAACCGGCGAGATTGTGGATACGGCGCGCCGCACCGGTGCTCAGGTTGCGGGTCCGATTCCGCTGCCTACGGTGAAGAACAAGTACTGCGTGCTGCGTTCGCCGCACGTGGACAAGAAATCGCGGGAAGCATTCGAGATTCGCACGCACAAGCGGCTGATCGACATTCTGGAGCCGACGCAGCAGACGGTGGATGCGCTGATGAAGCTGGATCTGCCGGCTGGCGTGGATGTCGAGATCAAGGCGTTCGAAAAGTAGGTTTTTGCAGTCAACGCGCCGCGCAGGCGCTCAACGACTCCGGCAGTGCCAGCGGCAAAGGCATGATGAGGAAAGGAAACTATGTCAGTTACTGGAATTCTGGGCAAGAAAATCGGAATGACGCAGGTTTACGATGAGAAGGGCGATGTTCATCCCATCACCGTTCTCCAGGCCGGCCCGTGTGTTATCACGCAGTTGAAGACGGCTGCGCGCGATGGATATGAAGCGGCGCAGATCGGTCTGGTTGAGTTTGTCAAGGCGTCGAAGATCAGCAAGCCGCAGGCTGGACATCTGGCCAAGGCGGACGCGCCGCCGGTGCGCCAGTTGCGCGAGGTTCCGGTGGAGGCGACGGCTGAAGGCGCTGAGCCAATCAAGGCTGGCGACCGCGTGCTGGTCGATATCTTTGCCGACGAGAAGTTTGTCGATGTCGTGGGCACCTCCAAGGGCCGCGGATTTGCCGGCGTTGTGCGTCGGCATGGCTTCGGCGGCGGACCCAAGTCGCACGGCCACATGTTTCAGGTGCAGGGTTCGATCGGCGCTTCGAGCTTTCCTTCGCGCGTCTTTCCGGGCCAGCGCATGCCGGGCCACTTTGGCGTGGACCGCGTGACGGTGCGCAATCTGCGCATTCGCGGGCTGGACCTCGAAGAGAACCTGATTATGGTCGAAGGCGCGGTTCCCGGGCCACGCGACGGATATGTGCTGATCTCCAAGGCCAAGGCTCCGCCGCGTGAGCGTCGCGGTTTTGCCGGCGCGGGCACGGTAGATCCGCTGAAGGCGTCGAAGAAGGCTTCGGGGAGCAAGAAGAAGTAGTTTTGCGGGTTTTCCCGATTAAGTTTCATGGGCTGGATGGCCCGGAAGAAGAAGACAATGGCAAAAAGCGATCTGTTGAATTTGAATGGGGAGAAAGTTGGCGAGGTGGAGCTGGCAGAGGAGATCTTTGCCGCCGACCAGATCAACGAAGCTCTGCTGTGGGAAGCGGTGAAGCACTATCGTGCAGCCTCTCGCCAGGGTACGCATGCGACCAAGAACCGCAAACTGGTAGCCGGCTCGGGCAAGAAGCTCTGGAAGCAGAAGGGAACCGGTCGTGCGCGCATCGGCTCCGTCCGTTCTCCTCTGTGGCGGCACGGCGGCACAGTGCATGGACCGCAGCCGCGCAGCTACGATTACGCCTTTCCGCGCAAGAAGCTGCTCGGTGCTCTGCGCGCTGCGCTGGCCTCGAAGTTTGCCGATGGCAAGCTGACGATCGTCGATTCGCTCGCGCTTGCATCGCCCAAGACCAAGCTGTACCGCGCAGCGCTGGACAAGCTGGAAGCGCATCGCGCGACGCTGATTGTGGAAAGCGGCAAGGATCTGCGCGAGGAGCTGGTTCTGGGCGTGCGCAATCTGGAGCGCGTCGAGCTGGTTCTGAACAATGAGGTTCACCCGTATGACCTGCTGCGATGCGAGCGCGCGATTCTTTCGCGTGGGGCGCTGGAGCAGTTGACGGAAACCTTGCAGAAGACGATCTCACGCCGTCGCGCGGCTCAGAAGGAGGTTGCATAATGCCTACTTTGTATGAAGTGATTCGGCGGCCTCTGATTACCGAAAAGGGTCTGCAACTGAAGGAAACCGAAGGCTCGCTGGTCTTTGACGTCGCTCCGGCGGCAAGCAAGACGGAAGTGAAGCAGGCGGTGGAGGCGCTCTTCAAGGTGAAGGTGGCCTCGGTGCGCACGGCCAATGTGGCGGGCAAGGAACGCCGCCGCGGCAAGTTCTCCGGCTACAAGCCGGACTGGAAGAAGGCGTATGTTCGCCTGAAGAGCGGCGAGAAGATGCCGGAGTACGTCAGCAATTACTAAGTGCTGACGCGAAGATGGGCAGACGCGGGCAATGGCCCGAAGATTGAAGAAGGCTCCGGAAGCCGGAAGGCTCACCGGAAGCAGGGAAACTGACGATGGCTATCAAGACATATCGACCGATTACGCCGACGCTTCGCTTCCAGACCTCGCAGGTCAACGACGACATTACGGCGACCAAGCCGCTGAAGTCGCTGGTTGCGCCGCGGAAGCGCACGGGCGGTCGCCGCAACACTGGCGACCTGACGATCCGGCACCATGGTGGCGGACACAAGCGGCAGTTGCGACTGATTGACTTCAAGCGCGAGAAGTTTGGCGTGCCCGGCAAGGTGGCGACGATCGAGTACGATCCCAATCGTTCCTCGCGCATCGCCCTGATCCACTACCTGGATGGCGAAAAGCGCTACATTCTTCAGCCGATCGGGCTGAAGGTCGGGCAGATGATCATGAGCGGTCCGGAGGCCGATATTCTGGTGGGCAACTCGTTGCCGCTCAAGAATATTCCCGCCGGCACGACGGTGCACAACATCGAGCTGCGGCCCGGCAAGGGCGCGCAGATGGCTCGCTCCGCCGGCGCGCAGGCGCAGCTGGTGGCCAAGGAAGGCGACTACGCGCTGCTCAAGCTGCCTTCGGGTGAGACGCGCAAGGTGCTGGTCGATTGCATGGCGACGATCGGCCAGGTGGGCAATGCGGATCATGAGAATGTCTCGATCGGCAAGGCGGGACGGAACCGCTGGAAGGGCATTCGCCCGACCAACCGCGGCGTCTCGATGAATCCGGTGGATCACCCGCACGGCGGCGGCGAGGGCAAGACCTCGGGCGGTCGTCATCCGGTGACGCCGTGGGGTCAGCCGACGCGTGGATACAAGACGCGCAACAACAAGCGGACCGACAGCTTCATCGTGAACCGTCGCAGCCGCTAGGCATGAGTTGGCTGCCCTGTGCAGCCGGAGATTTGCAAGGTGGGCCAGAAGGCCCGACAGAAGGATGAACTGAAGATGGCACGTTCGACGAAAAAAGGACCGTTTGTGGATAGCCACCTGATGGTGAAGGTGGATGCGATGAATGCAGCCAACGACAAGAAGGTGTTGAAGACCTGGTCGCGGCGTTCGACGATCTTTCCGGAGTTTGTCGGCCACACCATCGCGGTGCACAACGGCAGGAAGTTTGTTCCCGTCTATGTGACGGAGAACATGGTGGGTCACAAGCTGGGCGAGTTTTCTCCGACGCGCACCTTCAAGGGGCACACGCAGAAAGCAGCCGAGTCCGGAGCCAAGGGACGTTGATGCGGATCAGGCTCCTTGCGGGGCTGAAAAGATAAAGTCGTGGCCGGTGCGTGAAGCCGGATACGGTCAATGGCAGGTTGAGGAAAGGCAAGAAGATGGCAGCAGAGAAGACACAGGCAGAGTATCGCGCCGAGGCGCGCTTCCAGCGGATTTCGCCGCAGAAGGCGCGGCTGGTCCTGAACCTGATCAAAGGGCTGGACGCGCAGCAGGCGCTCGATACGCTCTCGTTCACGCGCAAGCGGATTGCTCCGGTGGTGCGCAAGGTGCTCACCTCGGCGATTGACAACGCGCGCTATCTTTCCGACGATCGCGGTCTGGACCTGGACGTGGATCGGTTGTACGTGAAGACGGCGATCGCCAACGAAGGCCCGCGCATGAAGCGGATTCGCCCTGCGCCGATGGGTCGCGCCTTCCATTACCAGCGTCGTCTGACGCACATCATTGTGACGGTTTCCGAGCGTGCCGCCGAGCAGCCGAAGGCGGCGGGCAAGGCAGCGAAAAAGGCCAAGACGGCCGCATAGGCCAGAAGAGGATTTGAGAGGCAAAGTATGGGACAAAAAGTCCACCCCTATGGATTTCGACTGGGCGTCAACAAGCCCTGGCGCTCGCGCTGGTTCAGCGAGCGTGAGTATGCCAAGCTGTTGGTGGAAGACGTCAAGCTCAAGGCCGAGTTGAAGGACAAGCTCAAGGCCGCCGGCGTTAGCTCGGTGGAGATTGAACGGCCCGGAAACAAGCTGCGCTTCATCATCCGCACGGCGCGTCCGGGCATCGTGATCGGTCGCAAAGGCTCCGAGATCGAGAAGCTGAAGACGGAGCTGGGCAAGCGTACCAATCGCGATGTTTTCATCGATATTCTGGAGGTGAACAAGCCGGAGCTGGATGCTCAGCTTGTTGCCGAGAACATCGCTCTGCAACTGGAGAAGCGCGTCAGCTTCCGTCGCGCGATGCGCAAGAGCGTGGATTCGGCGCTGCGCTTCGGCTGCAAGGGGATCAAGGTTCGCGTCTCCGGTCGTCTGAACGGCAATGAGATTGCGCGCTCGGAGTGGTATCTGCAGGGTCGTCTGCCGCTGCACACGCTGCGCGCAGATATCGACTACGGCTTTGCCGAGGCGAACACGACGTATGGAATCATCGGCGTGAAGACGTGGATCTATCGCGGCGACATCTATGAGCAGAAGCGTCGTCAGGGAGCCGGAATCGGCAGCACGGTTTTTGAGGGTTAGCGTTCAGGCTTGGCTTCAGGGGCTGACCTCCAGGGCTGGCCTCAGAGGCTGACCGGGCGGCAAGGAAAACAGGCGCAAAAGCGGGTAAGAGGAAATCACTATGTTGATGCCAAAGAAAGTGAAGTTTCGCAAGCAGCAGAAGGGCAAGATGCGCGGCAAGGCGTGGCGCGGCTCCTCGCTCGCGTTTGGCGAATATGGGTTGAAGGTGATGGAGTGCGGTTACATCACCGACCGTCAGATTGAGGCCAGCCGTATCGCAATGACGCGCTTCATCAAGCGCGGCGGCAAGGTCTGGCTGCGCCTGTTTCCGGACAAGCCGGTGACCAAGAAGCCAGCCGAAGTCCGCATGGGATCGGGCAAGGGTGCGCTCGATCATTGGGCCGCGGTGGTGCGTCCCGGCAAGATTCTCTTCGAGATGGAGGGTGTAACGCCGGAGATCGCGCAGGAGGCGATGCGCCTGGCCGCCAACAAGCTGCCGCTGAAGACGCGTTTTGTGCAGCGTCCGGCGGTGATCAAAGCCGCGGTGGAAGAGGTTGCAGAGTAATTCCAGAGGCAGCTGATCCGAGACGAGAGTTCGACGGGACAAGATTCAAGACGAGATTCAAGATGAGGGAATCATGGAACTGACAAAGATTCGAAGCTGGAGCGAAGACGAGCTGAAGACGCAGGAGACGCAGGTCGCCGATCAGCTTTTTCGCGTCCGCTTTCAAAGCAAGCTGGGACAGAACGACGGGGTCAAGAAGATTCGCGAGCTGCGCAAGGATATTGCGCGGATCAAGACGGTCGTGCGCGAGCGCGCTCTGGGCATTCGCCCGGCGGAGACCGCAAATCCGGCGAAGGCCGGTTCCAGAACGAGTGCGGCAAAGCGCTCCGGGAAAGGTGCAAAGTAAGTGATGACCGCAACGACAGAAACAGCCACGCCGGCGACCACAGATTCTCGCCGCAATGAGAAGGTCGGCCAGGTGGTCTCGACCAAGATGCAGAAGACGATCGTGGTTGAAGTGGAGATGCGCAAGGCGCATCCGAAGTACAAGCGCATCGTCCGCAGCTCACGCAAGTTCTATGCGCACGACGAGCAGAACTCGGCCCGCGTTGGGGATATGGTGCGCATCCGCGAGACCCGTCCGCTCAGCAAGCTGAAGCGCTGGTCGCTGGAAGAGATTGTCCGTCGCTCTTCGCTGAGCCAGACGGAAGAGACACACGCAGGCGAGTAAGCAGCAGAAGTGGCCCGATTGATCTGGCCAGGGAGAAGATTCGATGGCAGTGCAAATGAGAACAATGCTGGCCGTTGCCGACAACTCCGGCGCGCGCAAGCTGCAAGTGATTCTGCCGCTGGGCGGAGCTTCGGGGCGCAAGGCTGGCCTGGGCGATGTGGTGACGGCGGCCGTCAAGGAGTCGTCTCCGGATGGCACGGTGAAAAAGGGCAAAGTGGTCAAGGCGGTGATCGTGCGCACGCGCAAGGAGTATCGCCGCAAGGATGGCACCTACATCCGCTTTGACGAGAACGCCGCGGTGCTCATCAACGAAGCGGGCGAGCCGGTGGGAACGCGCGTCTTCGGTCCGGTGGCGCGTGAACTGCGTGAGAAGAAGTTTCTGAAGATTGTTTCGCTTGCCCCGGAAGTGATCTAAGCGCCAGCCGGAAGGCGCAGGAATTTACAGGCAGCCCTGTGGCAGCCGGATGAAAAGAGAGTAAGCAGATGGCAGGATTGAAGATTCATCGCAATGACACGGTGGAAGTGATCACTGGAGCCGACGCCGGCAAGCGTGGCCGCGTGCTGCGCGTGCTTCCGGACACGAACCGCGTGCTGGTGGAGCACGTGCGCATGGTCAAGAAGACGGTCAGCTCCAAGAGCGGGCGCAATACGCAGGGCGGCATCGCCGAGCAGGAGGCGCCGCTGCAGATTTCCAACGTTGCGCTGGTTTGCCCAAACTGCGGGCCGGTGCGCGCCGGCTACAAGGTTGAAGGCGAGACCAAAACGCGCGTCTGCCGCAAGTGCGGCACGGCGCTGCCGTTCAAGAAGTAGCAGAAATTTTGTGCCGGGCATTCCCGGTGCAACAGACTTCCGAAACGGTATACGGGCAACGGCTTCCAGGCCCACTCCGAGGAGCGGAAGAGAGAGAGAAGACGATGGCAGCACGATTGAAAGAGAAGTACAACAGCGAGATTCGCGCCGCAGTCCAGAAGGAACTGGGCCTGGGCAATGTGATGGCGGTTCCGCGCATCGAAAAGATCGTCGTGAACATGGGACTCGGCGAGGCGACGCAGAACACCAAGCTGCTGGATCCGCTGGTGGCCGATCTGGCCGCAATTGCCGGCCAGAAGCCGGTGGCGACCAAGGCGAAGAAGTCGATTGCCGCCTTCAAGGTGCGCGCTGGCATGTCGATCGGCGCCATGGTGACGCTGCGCAACGACGCAATGTATGAGTTCCTGGATCGGCTGATCTCGCTGGCCATTCCGCGCGTGCGTGACTTCCGCGGCGTCTCGACGAAGAGCTTTGATGGGCGCGGCAACTACACGCTCGGTCTGCGCGATCAGTTGATCTTTCCGGAGATCGACTACTCCAAGGTGGAGAAGCTGAAGGGCATGAACATCACCATTGTGACCACGGCCCGGGACGACAACTCGGCGCGGGTTCTGCTCAAGCACTTTGGGCTGCCCTTCCGGCAGGGCGCGTAAGCGAATTTCAGGAGACGAAAGGCAAGTATGGCAACCACAGCAAAACGAGTGAAAGACGCGCGCAAGCCCAAATTCAGCTGCCGCAAACACAACCGATGCCAGCTTTGCGGGCGCCCGCGGGCGTTCCTGCGCAAATTCGGCATCTGCCGTCTGTGTTTCCGCAGCCTCGCGCACAAGGGCGAGATTCCCGGCGTGGTGAAGTCGAGCTGGTAAGCAAAAGCAATCTTCGCTGTCGTCGAGCTAGCGAAATCAGCAAGACGCGACGCACAGTGAATGGGTTCAACGATACGGAAAGAACATCTCCGCTGGTTCTCCACAATGTGGGAGCGAACGGGAGATGAAGGAGAAAAGATGAGTCTGACTGATCCGGTAGCAGATTTTCTGACGCGCATCCGCAATGCGATTCGTGCGCGCCAGCAGAAGCTGGATGTTCCTGCTTCGCGACTGAAGGCGGAGATCGCCCGCATCCTCAAGGAAGAGGGATACATCGCCAGCTACAAGACCCAGGAAGAGCAGGGCAAAAGTGTGCTGCGCGTTTACCTGAAGTATGGCGCCGGTTCGCAGGCGGCGATTCGGGATCTGGCGCGCGTCTCGCGTCCAGGGTGCCGCGTTTACATTGGCCGCGATGAGATCAAGCGCGTGCAGGGTGGCCTGGGCATCTCGATCATGACGACGCCGAAGGGCGTGATGACCGGTCGCCAGGCGCGCCGGGAAGGCGTCGGCGGCGAGCTGCTGTGTGAAGTCTGGTAAGGACCCTGCTGCGCCGCCGAGTGCGGACGCATGCGGGATCGGCTGCAGTGGAACGCCGGAAGCAACTCTGGCGGGACTCGCAAGCCAGTGAAGGGTAAACGATGTCGCGAATTGGAAAGAAACCGATTGAACTGCCCAAGGGCGTCAAGTACGTCGTCGAGGGCAACACCGTTCTGGTCGAAGGGCCAAAGGGCAAGTCGTCCGCGCTGATTGCGCCGGGCGTCAGCCTGGCCACTGTCGATGGAGCGATTCACGTGACGCGCGAGAACGACAAGGCCGCGGCGTTTCATGGATTGACGCGCGCCCTGGTCTTCAACGCTGTGCATGGGGTTTCGGCCGGCTGGACGAAGGATCTGGATATTGTTGGCATCGGCTACCGCGCGGAGATGAAGGGCAAGTCGATGGTGGTCTTCACGCTTGGCTATTCGCACCCGATCGAGTTCCCGCTGCCGACCGGCATTGAGGTCACGATCGATCCCAAGCAGACGCACCTGACGATCAGTGGCGTGGACAGGCAGAAGGTCGGCCAGGTGGCCGCCGATATGCGCTCGCTGCGCAAGCCGGACCCGTACAAGAACAAGGGCGTCCGTTACACGGGCGAGAAGCTGAAGAAGAAGGCTGGCAAGTCCGGCTCGAAGTAATGGATGATCCGGGCCATGCACGTGAGTATGTGGCCCGGACAACGACCGAACGGAGCGGCAAGGCAGCTCCGCCGATAGGACAAGAGAACCATGATTGCAAAGATCGAACGCAACGCGATTCGCCGCCGGGTCCACTTCCGCATTCGCGAGAAGCTCTCCGGCACAGCAGAGCGCCCGCGGTTGAATGTTTACCGCTCGCTCAATCACATTTACGCGCAGGTGATCGACGACGCGCAGGGTGTCACGCTGGTCTCCAGCTCTTCGCTCGGCGCCAAGCTGCCTTCCGGCGGCAACGTGGCGTCGGCACGCGAGATTGGCCGTCTGGTCGCCGAGCAGGCGTTGGCCAAAGGCATCCGCAAGGTGGTCTTTGACCGCGGCGGCTATCTCTATCACGGTCGCGTGAAGGCGCTGGCCGATGCGGCGCGCGAAGCCGGGCTGGAATTCTAAGCAACCGGACGGGCAGAAATTTTTCAGTGGATGGGCGCGCCGCGAGGCCGCACGGAAGGACACAAAACGCAATGGCGATACTCACAAAGAAGCTGGATGCCAACCAGTACAATCTCAAGGATCAGGTGGTTGCCATCAACCGCGTGACCAAGGTGGTCAAGGGCGGCAAGAATATGTCGTTCGCAGCGCTGGTGGTTGTCGGCGACGCGACTGCCGGGGTGGTCGGATATGGTTCGGGCAAGGCGCGCGAAGTTCCCCAGGCGATCCGCAAGGGGATTGAGTCGGCCAAAAAGAATCTGGTCCGGATCAATCTGACGGAGACGACGATTCCGCATCAGGTGCTGGGTCGGTATGGCTCCGGCCAGGTGCTGCTGAAGCCGGCTCCGGAAGGTACCGGCGTGATTGCCGGCGGCGCGGTGCGCGCCGTGATGACCTCGGCGGGGGTGCAGAACGTGTTGACCAAGAGCCTGGGCACGGCCAATCCCCACAACGTGATCAAAGCGACATTCGATGCGCTGGTGCAGCTTCGTGACCGCCAGGAAGTGGCCGCGATGCGTGGTAAGAGCGTAGAGGAGCTGTAAGACAATGACAACGAAAACAATGCGTATTCAGTACTACCGGTCGGCGATCTGCACTCCGGTCAAGCACAAAAAGATTGTGGCTGGGCTTGGATTTACGCGCCTGAACCAGATCGTGGAGCGGGTGGACAATCCTTCCGTGCGCGGCATGGTCAATGCCGTGCCGCATCTGGTCCGTATCGTCGAGCAGTAAGCCCGGCGAGCCGTCACGCGTCGAGCTGCAACGCGACGCACCGTTCCCTCCCGCGGCCTGAAACAGGTCGCAGGCAAACCAAACGCGAGTCGCCGGTGAAATCAGTCGGCGGCGCATGAGCGAGGAAATCATGGCAAAAAATCTTTCCAATCTGCGCGCCCCCAAGAAAGCCAATATCGGGCGCAAGCGTGTCGGACGCGGTATGGGTTCCGGCATGGGCAAGACCTCGACCCGCGGCCACAAAGGCCAGGGATCGCGCTCCGGCTCCAGCCTGATGCGCGGCTTTGAGGGTGGCCAGATGCCGCTGCATCGCCGCCTGCCCAAGCGCGGCTTCACCAACATCTTCCGCGTCGAGTACACGGTGATCAACCTGAACCGCATTGCCCAGGTCGCGGCGGAGAAGTCGGTTTCCACGATCGCGCTGGAAGATTACCGTCCGCTGGGACTGGCGAACAACCGCAAGGCGATGATCAAGATTCTGGGCAATGGCGAACTCACCGTGCCGATCACGATCACAGCGCACAAGTTTTCCCAGACCGCAATCGAGAAGATCGAAAAGGCCGGCGGCAAGGCGATTGCGCTGGAAGCGAAAGCGGCCGAGTAGCTGTTGCAGACAGGACGGGCCATGGCGCGATAGCATGGCCTTAGTCCCAAGTTGAAGTGATGGCCGTCAGGCCGCGGAGTGCAAGTTCTCAACATGCTGGAAAAATTCCTCAATATCTTCCGCGTTCCCGATCTGCGCAAGCGGGTCTTTTTCACGATGGGGTTGCTGGCCATCTATCGCCTGGGTGCGCAGTTTCCCACGCCCGGCGTCAACAGCAAGTTGCTGGACCAGTTCTTTCGCAGCCAGGGCGGCTCGGCGCTGGGACTGCTGGATATGTTCTCCGGCGGCAACCTGCGGCGGTTTACCATCTTTGCCCTGGGCATCATGCCGTATATCACGGCCTCGATCATCTTCCAGTTGCTCACGGTGGTCTATGAACCGCTGGCGCGCCTGCAAAAAGAGGGCGAGCTGGGGCGGCGCAAGATTACCCAGTGGACGCGTTATACCACGGTGGTTCTGGCCGCATTCCAGTCGATTGCCATTGCCTTTGGCCTCACCAGTCAGGGAATGGTGCTGATCTCCGGTCCATCGTTCATCCTGTTGACGGTGCTGACGCTGACCACCGGTTCCGCCTTCATCATGTGGCTGGGCGAACAGATCACCGAGCGCGGCATCGGCAACGGCATGAGTCTGCTGATCTTTGCCGGCATCGTCGTGGGGCTGCCGCGTGGCATCGCCGACCTGGTGGACAAGGTCCGCACGGATGCCTGGGGTGGATTCACCGGCTTTGCCATGTTGCTGCTGCTGGCGGCGATGGCCGGGTTGGTGGCCTTCATTGTGTATGTGGAAAGCTCTGAGCGGCGCATTCCCGTCCAGTCAGCCCGACGCATTGTGGGTCGGCGCATGATGGGCGGTCTCAGCTCGCACCTGCCGCTCAAGGTGAACTCCGGCGGCGTGATGCCGGTCATCTTCGCCAGCTCGATTCTCTCGGTGCCGTTGCTCTTCAGCCAGGTCAGTTTTGTGCAGTCCAGCAAGTGGCTCTCAGCGGTGGTGGCCAACCTGCAACCCGGCGAGCCGTGGTACGAGCTGCTGTACATGGCCGCGATTGTCTTCTTCGCCTACTTTTACATCTCGATTGTCTTCCGTCCGGATGATATTGCCGACAATATGCGCAAGTCCGGCTCGTTCATTCCCGGCATTCGTCCCGGTCGCCGAACATCGGACTATATCAACGATATTCTGACGCGCATCACGCTGGTGGGCGCCGTTTACCTGATCCTGATCTCACTGGTGCCGACGTTCCTGATCTCTGGCTTCCACTTGAATCACTTGTGGCTGGTGGGCAACTTTTTTGAGCGGCTGCCGGCCTGGGTGACCAACGGCCTGCACATGAACTTCTACTTTGGCGGCACTTCGCTGCTGATCGTGGTCGGCGTGGCGATGGATACGGCGAATCAGATTGAATCGCAGCTCATCATGCGTCACTATGACGGATTCAGCGCGCGCTCGGGCCGCGTGCGAGGCAGGAAGACCTGGTAATGGCTGTCGAAACCTCCAGTGGGCCACAGTCGGGATCGCGGCTGGGCCATGCTTTGACGCCAGGACCGATTCTGTTGCTGGGCGCGCCCGGAGTCGGCAAAGGCACGCAGGCCAAGGAACTGATGCGCCTGTGGAAGATTCCGCAGATCTCGACCGGCGACCTGTTGCGCGCCAATGTGGCCCAGAGCACGGAGCTGGGGCGAGCTGCAAAAGAGATCATGCAGTGCGGCAATCTGGTTCCGGACGATCTGGTCAATCAGATGGTTGCGGTTCGGTTGACCGAGCCGGACACGCGCGAAGGCTTCATTCTCGATGGATTTCCGCGCACTCTGCCGCAGGCCAGTTGGCTGGATGCCAAGCTGGCGACGCGACCCGGAGCGTTGCCCATCGTTGCAGTGAGCCTGCAAGTGGACTATAATCAGTTACTGCGCCGGATTACGGGGCGTCGCAACTGCCCGGTCTGTCAGCGAATTTACAATGTGTATCTCCAGCCACCGCAGCGGGAAGGCCATTGCGACGTGGAAGGCGCGGAGCTGGTCCAGCGCGCGGACGATACGGAGATGTGTTTTCAGGGGCGAATCGCGAACTATCAGTCGCTCACGGCCCCTGTGATTGAGCATTATCGCGCGCTCGGGCGTTTTGCCCAGGTGAGCGGAGAGCGGGAAGTTGCAGCCGTGGCTGCGGAGATTGTTGGCGTTGTGGAACGGTTGCGCGGTCACGCCTGAGGCGTGCCGTGCATGCAGGCAGCAACCAGCCCGGAAAATCGAGTCAGTGGGCGGATTTTTGTGCGCACAGGGCAGCGGAAGAAGTAAAGCAAGGCAGTGAGCTTTGCGAGAACGGAAGCAGGAACGATTGGCGGTTATCCTTAAATCGGCGCGGGAGATTGAGCAGATGCGGCGCGCGGGCAGCGTGGTGCGTCAGGTGCTCAATGCCGTTCGCGACACGGTGCGTCCGGGTGCAACGACCCTCGATCTGGAGGCGGCTGCCGAGCAGAAGCTGGCCGAGTTGGGCGCGAAGGCGGCCTTCAAGGGCTATCACGGGTATCCGTGTGTTCTGTGTACCTCAGTGAATCACGAGGTGGTGCACGGGATTCCGTCGAAGAGTCGGGTGCTGCGCGAGGGTGATATCGTTTCGATCGACTGCGGCGCGATTGTCGATGGTTTTTATGGTGACGCGGCGATCACGGTGCCGGTGGGCAGCCGGATCGATGGGAAGACGCAGAAACTGCTGGAGGCGACCGAGTCTTCACTGGCGGCGGCGATCCAGGCAGTGCGACCGGGAGCGACGCTGGGCGACATTGGCGCAGCGGTGCAGGAAGTGGTCGAGGCGCAGGGATTCTCCGTGGTGCGGGATTTTGTGGGTCACGGGATTGGAACGCGCATGCACGAGGATCCGCAGGTGCCGAACTATGGCGAGCGCGGACGCGGGATGAAGCTGCGCGAGGGCATGGTGCTGGCGATTGAACCGATGGTCAACGCTGGCAAGGCAGCAGTGGAAGTGTTGGAAGATGGATGGACGGCGGTGACCTGTGACGGCAGCATGAGTGCTCACTTTGAGCATACGGTCGCGGTAACAGCCGACGGAGCGGCGATTTTAACCATTTGACGCCGACGGTGACGTTGGCAATTCACTAACCGAAGCGGGGCTTTGGGGAAGCGGAACAAGGTTTGTCGAAGGAAGATGCAATTGAAGTGATGGCGGTGGTGCTGGAGACTCTGCCCAACGCCATGTTCAAAGTGAAGCTGGAAAACGAGCATCAGGTTCTGGCGCACGTCTCAGGACGGATGCGCAAGAACTTCATTCGTATTTTGCCCGGAGACCGGGTGGCTGTGGAGCTGAGTCCGTACGATTTGAATCGTGGGCGCATCGTCTATCGTTACCGGTAAATCCCGGGCAAGCCTGCACGCAGAGGGCGGCAAAAAAGAAGTCTGCGGTCGAGAAGAGGATAATCATGAAGGTACGGGCGTCCGTCAAGAAGATTTGCGACAAGTGCAAGGTGATTCACCGCCGCGGTGTGGTGCGGGTCATCTGCGAGAACGCAAAGCACAAGCAGCGTCAGGGCTAATCCCCTGGCAGATGCGGAATCCTTCCGGCCCGGAGACGCCAATCTCCAGCGGGCCAGGGGCGAGTTAGCCGAAGTCAAGGCTTGCGAAGAACCCTGAAGGACGATCCGCCCAACCCGTGCGAGCCGGATGGAAGCCGGAGGCACACAACCCAAGCGCAAAGGAACCCCATGGCACGTATTGCTGGCGTCGATCTGCCCCGTCAAAAACAGGCAAGAATCGCGCTTACTTACATTTACGGCATCGGTAACCCTCGTGCGCTCAAGATTCTGGAGAAGGCGAGTGTGGACGCTTTCAAGAAGATTCAGGATCTGGGCGAAGACGAGCTGAACCGCATCCGTCAGGTGATCGAAGATGAAGGCAACATTGAAGGCGATCTCCGCAAGGATGTCGCGATGCACATCAAGCGCCTGATGGACATTCAAAGCTATCGCGGAACGCGTCACAAACGCTCGCTGCCGGTCAACGGCCAGCGTACCCGCACCAACGCTCGCACCCGTAAAGGCCCGCGCAAGGGCACAGTAGCGGGCAAGAAGAAAGCGACCAAGTAATGGCAAAGCAGCAGCAGAACGCAGCCGCGAAAACCGGCAAGAACAAGAAGTTCCGCAAGCGTGAGCGAAAGAATGTGCCCCTTGGTCTGGTCTACATTCAAGCCACGTTCAACAACACCATTGTGACGATTACGGACCCGATGGGCAACACGATTAGCTGGAAGAGCGCCGGTTCGCTGGGCTTCCGTGGTTCGCGCAAGGGCACTCCCTTTGCCGCGCAGCAGGCAGCGCAGAACGCCGCCAACGCAGCGCGTGACCATGGTCTGCGCTCGGTGGATGTGCGCGTCTCGGGACCGGGTTCCGGTCGCGAGTCGGCGATTCGCGCGCTGGCCGCCGCTGGCATCGATGTGCGTTCCATCCGGGACGTGACGCCGATTCCGCACAACGGCTGCCGTCCGCCCAAGCGCCGTCGCGTCTGACATGGTTAAAACTTCGCTGTGCCGCCGGTTTGTTTCACGGCTGAGCGGCACAGCCAACCGTAATCGCCCGCAAGGGCACTGGGCCGGGATGAAGCTGCCGCGCGGAAGCGCAAAGCGTAAACCGGCCGACATCTGAAGTCAGGAGAAAACATGGCACGTTACACCGGTCCCGTCTGTCGTCTTTGCCGTCGCGAAGGCACCAAGCTTTTTCTGAAGGGCACCAAATGCCTGAGCGACCGCTGCCCGCTGGAGAAGCGTAACTTTGCCCCGGGTCAGCATGGCCAGAGCCGCAAGGCAAAGGTGGTGGGCTATGGCCTGCAACTGCGCGAGAAACAGAAGGCGAAGCGCATCTATTTCACGCTGGAAACCCAGTTTCGCGCCTACTATGAGAAGGCGAACCGCGCCACGGGCGTGACGGGCGACCTGCTCATTCAGCAGCTTGAACGGCGACTGGACAATGTGGCCTTCCGTCTGGGCTTTGCCATCAGCCGTCGCCAGGCGCGCCAGATTGTGCGTCATGGCCACGTGGAAGTGAACGGACGCAAGGTGAACATTCCTTCGTTCCAGGTTTCGGTGGGCGACGTTGTCGCGATCCGTGAGAACGCGCGCAAGCTGGTGGTGGTCGAGTCGGCTCGCGATTACGCCGCCTCCAACCCGGTTCCTTCCTGGCTTCAGCCGGATTTTGCCAACCTCTCCGGCAAGGTGGTTTCCCTGCCGCGCCGCGACGAGGTGAATCTGCCGGTGAACGAGCAGCTCATCGTCGAGTTGTACTCGAAGTAAGATCGTGGCGGAGCGCCTTGTGCGCTCCGCCGCAGCTTGTTGTTCGCAGCACCCTGGTCGCTTGCAGCCTGAGCGTCCGGGCCATTCCAAACGAAGGAGAACTTGCGCGGCCGCCGCAAAATGCATCGCGACGCACCTGCCGCGCGGGAAAAGAGAAAGCATATGTTGTGGAGAGGATTTCAGAAACCGAAGCGTCTTGCAGTGGAATCGGAGACGCTGACCGAGAAATATGGCAAGTTCAGCGCGCAGCCCTTTGAGCGCGGCTTTGGCACCACCATCGGCAATGCTTTGCGGCGCACGCTGCTTAGCTCGATCGAGGGAGCTGCCGTGACGGCCGTGCGCATCGAAGACGTGCTGCACGAGTTCCAGTCGATTACCGGCGTTGTCGAGGACGCGACGGACATTATCCTGAATCTGAAGCAGGTTCCATTCAAGCTGAACGGCGAAGGCCCGAAGGCGCTGTATCTGCGCGCCGATCAGCCGGGTGTTGTGACCTCGGGCATGATCGAGGCAGACGGCGATGTGGAGATTCTGGACAAGGATGTCTATATTGCGACCGTCTCCGAAGGCGGCCATCTGGACATGGAGATGCGTCTGAAGCGCGGGCGCGGCTATGTTTCGGCGGACAAGAACTACGACTCCGATCTTGGTATTGGTTTCATCCCGGTGGATTCGGTGCACTCGCCGGTGCGCCGTGTGAATTATCTTGTCGAGGCAGCGCGCCTGGGCCAGATCACCGACTACGACAAGCTGACTCTGGAGATATGGACCAACGGCGCTGTGGCTCCTGCGGATGCGCTGGGCCTGGCGGCAAAGCTGTTGAAGGATCACATGAGCATCTTCATCAACTTTGAGGAAGAGCTGGATGCCGAGGGTCATGGGGACGGCAGCGGACTGCTGCTGCGCAACGAGAACCTGAACCGTTCGGTGGAGGAGCTGGAGCTTTCCGTGCGCAGCTACAACTGCCTGAAGAACGCCAACATCCAGACGATCGCCGAGCTGATCCAGAAGACCGAAGCGGAGATGCTGAAGACCAAGAACTTTGGTCGCAAGAGCCTGAACGAGATCAAGGAAATCCTGGCGCAGATGGGCCTTTCGTTGGGCATGAGGATCGACGATCAGGGCAACGCGATTCCGGGACCGACGAGCATTCTGCCTTCGGCGGCGCTGGCGGCGGGCTTTGGTCGCTTCGACGACGAGGACGATCTGCTGGACTCCGTGGATCTGCAACTGGATACGGAGACGGAGAACTTCTAACTGCGGATTGGGCGGCTGCGGATGGGATCGGCAGCCGCTGCAAGTTGAGGGACGTGGGCAGATTGCCCTGTCCGCGATATCCGGAAAGAGATTCCGGGAAAAGAATCCGGAAAGATATTTGGGAAAGAGAGCAACACTATGCGCCATCGGAATGCAGGATACAAACTGGGACGCAACACGAGCCATCGTCGCGCGCTGCTGCGCAACCTGGTGACCTCGGTGATCGTCGAGGATCGCGTTGAAACCACTGTCGCCAAGGCCAAGGCTGTGCGGCCTCTGGTGGAAAAGATGATTACGCTGGGCAAGAAGGGCGATCTGCACGCACGCCGTCAGGCGCTGGCGTTTCTGATGACGGACGAGTCGGTGACGCGTCTGTTTGAGACGGTCGCGCCGCGTTATGGCGACCGGCAGGGCGGCTATCTGCGCATCGTCAAGGCTGGATTCCAGAAGGGCGATGGTGCCGAGAAGGCGTTCATCGAACTGTTGGGAGCCGAGAAGCAACTGGACGAAAAGCGGCAGAAGAGCGTGGACCGCAAGGCGAAGAAACGCGCCGAGCTGGAAGCCGAAATGGAAAAGCAGAAGGGCGAAGCGGGCGGCGAAGACGCCGCTGCGTAACGCTCTCAAGGCGACGGCGATACGCCCGCGGTTTTCTGCGGGAGATGTATCGCAGCCGCTTTGTTTCCGGATGGAATCTCAGGCTAAGGCGCAACTCTGCGCCTTAGCCTTTTCCGTATGTAGCGGCAGATCAGTCGTCCGGAGAATGATCGGCGCTCCCAGAAATGAACGGCGACGGCTGCGTGTTCAGGCGAAGGGCGAAAGCGGCAGGGTGGGCACGCCGCCGGCTTCGGTTGCTTCGTTGAGGACGGCGTTCAGGTGTTCCAGCACCTCATCGGTGCTCATGGTGAACATCTCGCGGCTGGGGTCGGCTCCGTCTTCAATGTTGGATTTCAGGTAATGTCCGGCGGTTTGCGCGGCAAGGGCATCGGTGATGATCTTGCCGGTGCGCTTCTTCTGCTCGACCCAGGCGTTGCAGGGCATGGCGATCCACATGGGTTTGCCGTTGACATCAAAGCGAATATCGACGGCGTCGGCGTGACGGGTGGCGATGGCGACGATGTTGGCCTTCCATCGGCAGTGCAGCTCGGCACCTGTCCAGCGATCGGTTACCTTGAAGTCCTCATACATACACTCAGCGTACCTGTTTGCCGGGATGGGCGGCAAGAGCGTATTTTCATACATCAGGAAAATCAGCGAAGAAAAAAACGTGCAGAGCGTTGAACCTTTTCGGAAGACTTCCGATGAACTGAGCGTGAGGCGTGTTTCATGCAGGTTTCCGTTGAAGTCTCTCCACAGGTGCAGCGTCAGGCAGAGCAGCGCGGGATTGCCGTGGGTGATTTTTTGCGCTATCTGATCGAGGTCGGTCTGGCGTCGCTTGGTCCGGCAGGGCATGGCGGACCGGACCATCTGGGCAGTGCGATGGACCGCATCCGCGCGCTGCGTTTTGGGGAAGCGCTCAGCCCTGAACATCGCGACTGAACTCCCAGTGGAGCAGGACGCCGAGGGCAAGGTCAGCGCCCCACTGCGCGGGATAGCGCTCGACTGGGTTCAGCAGCTCGTGGGTGAGGATCTGGTTCATGCGGCGCGTCAGCCCGTCTTTCAGGGTTTGGATGTCGTCCCGGCTGATCTGGTTGAGGTGCAGGCCGTCGAGGGAGTGGTCGATATCAACGGGCACGGCGGTGTAGTGAATGGGTCCGAGCTGGGGTCGGCCGTCTGTGTTGACGTCCGCGTTCAGTTGCCGGATGAGATTCTGCACCTGTTCGCGACCGCACTCGTAGTCGTGGCGGCGATAGCGTTCGTCGAAGAATCCAACGAAGGCCGCGATGCCAGCGCCGGCGAGCTTGCCGGGATCGATGACGACGCCGTAGATCTCCATGTAGTCAAGCTCGCTGAGGCCTGCGGATTTCTCCAGCAGGTGGATGCCGGAGAGCAGGGTTTGGCCGGCT
>JAJZHE010000177.1 GCA_021804655.1 Acidobacteriota bacterium | reverse complement strand
TGGTGGGATTTGCGCGGGGTGGGAATGCGGCGGAGGCTATGGAAAGAGTCTGCCGGTGAGTAGAGCTGGGAATTTCCGTTGCGCTGAAACTGGATTTGGGCTGGCGCAAAGTTTCCCTTGCCGCATGAGCAGGCAATTCCACCGGAAAGCGGTAGGATAGAGCTACCAGAATCCTATGGAACGCGAAAGTGCCATTTCGACGATGGAGCGGCCACTGGCAGCAGGAGCAGGCGGCGAGCCGATGGTGCGGCTGTGCGGGGTGACGAAAAGCTACCGGACGGCGCGTGGGGAGCTGCGGCTGTTTGAGGGGCTGGAGCTGGAGATTGGCGCGGGCGAACTGGTGGCTGTGGTGGGCCAGTCGGGCAGTGGAAAGAGCACGCTGCTGCACCTGTTGGGAGCGCTGGATCGACCGTCGTCGGGGCGAATCTATTGCGCGTCAACCCAGGTGAACGAACTGAACGCAAGAGACGCGGCGCGCTTTCGCAATGAGCAGATCGGGTATGTGTGGCAGTTTCATTATCTGCTGCCGGAGTTTACGGCGCAGGAGAATGTGGCGATGCCGCTGATGGCGCGGGGTGTGGACCGAACAGCGGCGATGACGGAAGCGAACCGGTGGCTGGATCGAGTGGGGTTGGAGAATCGTGCGACGCACCGGCCGGGCGAGATGAGCGGAGGCGAGCAGCAGCGCGTGGCGCTGGCCCGGGCGCTGGTGACGAAGCCGAAGCTGCTGCTGGCCGATGAGCCGACCGGCGACCTGGACGCGGGGACGGCGGAGATGGTTTTTGGATGGATTCAGGAGCTGCATCGGGAGCAGGGACTGACGTCGCTGCTGGTGACTCATAACCTCGAACTGGCCGGGCGTTGCGCCCGCGTCATCCGTCTGGAAAGAGGCAGGCTGGTGGATGCCTCACCGGAGTTGCGTGACTCGTAACCGCAGTGGGACCACGAGAGTGAACGTGGTCCGGGACCGCAGCCGAACGTCAGAAGACAAGGAGCACCATGTTCGAACGTTATACGGAAAAAGCGAGACGCGTGATCTTCTTTGCACGGTATGAGGCGAGCCAGTTTGGGTCGCCGTATATCGAAACGGAACACCTGTTGCTGGGGCTGTTGCGCGAAGACAAGGCGCTGACCAACCGCTTTCTGCGGTCGCATGCGTCGGTGGAGTCGATCCGGAAACAGATTGAGGCACATACGACGATTCGCGAGAAGGTTTCGACTTCAGTGGACCTGCCGCTTTCGAACGAGTGCAAACGGGTGCTGGCGTATGCGGCGGAAGAGGCTGAGCGGCTGGGCCACAAGCATATTGGGACGGAGCACCTGCTGCTGGGCTTGCTGCGCGAGGAGAAGAGCTTTGCGGCGGAGATCTTGCAGGAGCGCGGGCTGAAGCTGACGCAGATTCGCGAGGAGCTGGCGCGGGTGACGCAGGAGAAAGCTCCGCAGGCGGCGCGACAGCGGGAGAACAGCCTGTTGGCGGAGTTCAGCCGCGACCTGACGCAGTCGGCGATGGATGGCCAGCTTGATCCGCTGGTGGGGCGCGACGGCGAACTGGAGCGGGTGATCCAGATTCTGTGCCGGAGGACGAAGAACAATCCGGTGCTGATCGGCGAGCCGGGCGTGGGCAAGACGGCGATTGTGGAGGGGCTGGCGCAGCGGATTTCGGATGGCGAGGTGCCCAGCTTTCTGGCCGATAAGCGGGTGCTTTCGCTGGACCTGTCGCTGATTGTGGCGGGTACGAAGTATCGCGGACAGTTTGAAGAGCGGCTGAAGACGATCATGAAGGAGTTGATGGAGAGCCAGAATTCGATCGTCTTCATCGACGAGCTGCATACGCTGGTGGGAGCCGGTTCGGCGGAGGGTTCGCTGGATGCGGCGAATATCCTGAAGCCGGCGTTGTCGCGTGGAGAGATTCAGTGCATTGGGGCGACGACACCGGCCGAGTTTCGCAAGTCGATTGAGAAGGACCGTTCGCTGGAGCGTCGCTTCCAGGCGGTGAAGGTGCCACCGCCGAATGAGGCGGACGCGATCAAGATCATCATGGGCATCAAGGAGCGGTATGAGAAGTTTCACGCGGTGAGCTATACGGATGAGGCGATCGAGTTCTCGGTTTCGCACTCGAACCGCTATATTCCGGATCGCTTCCTGCCGGACAAGGCGATCGACCTGATTGACGAGGCTGGAGCGCGGGTGAAGCTGAAACAGACCTCGCTGCCGGAAGAGATTACCGAGGTGCAGAAGCGGATCAAGTTCATTGTGCATCGCATGGAGAATGCGATTGCGAACCATGAGTTCGAGAAGGCGCGCTTCTACTCCGACGAAGAGCGGAAGGAGCGCGAAAACCTGCGCGCGCTGCGGGAGAAATATCACCTGGACGACTCGACGGCGGGGATTGTGGGCCGCGAGGATATTGAAGATGTGGTGAGCCGATGGACGGGCGTGCCGGTCACCAGCATCAAGGAAGAAGAGACGCAGAAGCTGCTGCGCGTGGAAGCTGAGCTGCACAAGCGCGTGATCTCGCAGGACAAGGCGATCTCGGCGCTGGCGCGTGCGATTCGCCGCTCGCGCGCGGGGCTGAAGAGTCCGCATCGCCCGATTGGCAGCTTCCTGTTTCTGGGTCCGACGGGCGTGGGCAAAACGGAAGTGGCGCGGACGCTGGCGCAGTTCCTGTTTGGCAGCGAAAAGGCGCTGATTCGCTTCGATATGTCGGAGTTCATGGAGAAGCATTCGGTCTCGAAGCTGATTGGCTCGCCTCCGGGGTATGTGGGCTACGAGGAGGGTGGACAGCTTACCGAGCGGGTGAAGCGTTCGCCGTATTCGGTGGTGTTGCTGGACGAGATCGAGAAGGCGCATCCGGATGTCTTCAACCTGCTGTTGCAGGTCTTTGAAGACGGTCAGTTGACGGATGGGCTGGGGAATACGGTCGATTTCAAGAACACGATCCTGATTATGACCTCGAACATTGGCGCACGGCATCTGCAGAAGAACAAGGGGCTTGGATTTTCCAGCGACCGGGAAGACCTGGTGATGGACAAGATTGAAGAGTTGGTGAAGGGCGAGGTGAAACGGACGTTCAATCCCGAGTTCCTCAACCGCATCGACGAGATCATTCTCTTCCGCTCGCTGACAGACGAAGACCTGATTCAGATTGTGGACCTGCTGATTGGGCAACTGAACACGAATCTGGCGCAGAAGTCGATCACGATCACGGTGGACGGCGACGCGAAGCGGTGGATTCTGGCCAAGACGCTGGTCGATCGCAGCTATGGCGCACGGCCCCTGCGGCGGGCGCTGCAACGGTATATCGAGGATCCGCTCTCGGAGGCGCTGATCGGTGGACAGATTACCGACCGGCCGGCGTTTCTGGATGTCTACATCGACAACAACCAGCTTTACTATCGATCAGTGGGCGAAGAGCGCGCGGAGAACGAAGAGAAACGGGACGGAGTGCTGTTGTATAGCGCGTGAGCCTCTCTGCGATGGCGCGAAACCGGCCCGGCGAAGCTGCCGGGCCGGTTTTTGCGTGGCGGCGCATTTGCGTGAAAAGGTGCGCATTGCACAGCGATCCGGGACTGGCGCGGAGGCTGGTGTTTGGACGGGAATGCAGCGGAATTTGCAGCGCGGAAATCCGCCGAAGAGCGTGCCGACGCATGCTAGACTCGGACGTATGAAGTTTCCCCCTACGGACAGGCGGCTTGTGCGCAGAAGCATGAATCAACAGGTTTTGCAGACGGAAAAAGAGACCGGGCAACAGACAGGCAAGAGGATGATGCGCCGTGCGGCGGCGATGGCCCTGATGTGCGCCGTGAGCGTGTGCCTGAGTGCAGGATTTGCCGTGCGGGCGCAATCGATGGGCGGCGGAGGCGGGTATCCGGCGGGCAGTGATCCGACGAGCATGGACCCGACGGCGATGGGCGGGCAATCGACGAGCCAGACGGGCGGAGCCGCCGGGGGACAAATGATGAACGGGGGCGCAGCGAACTGCGCCGATCCGCAGCAGGCGCTGATGCCGCAGTGCGCCGGACAGGCTGGCGGGACAGGATTTCAGGGATTGCAGGCGACGCCAACGATTCTGCCGGCGGATCAGTACAACGATACGAATTCGCTGACGGGAGCAGGCAGACAGGCCGGGCAGACGGGCGCGACCGCGCAGCAGCGCTTGCAGCAACAGCAGGCACAGCAGCGACAGGCGCCTCGGGAACCGCTGACGGAGTTCCAGAAGTTTGTGGCCTCGACGACGGGGCAGGTGTTGCCGGTGTATGGCTCGAATCTGTTTCGGAATATCCCGGCGACGTTTTCGCCGCTGGATACGGTGCAGGTGCCGACGAATTTTGTAGTGGGTCCGGACGATGTGCTGCGTATTCGGGTGTGGGGCCAGATCAACTTTCAGTCGAATCTGCGGGTGGATCGCTCCGGAGATATCTATCTGCCGCAGGTGGGCGCGATTCACGTGGCGGGGCTGCAATTTTCCGAGTTGGACGGCCATCTGCGCGCGGCGATTGCGCGGGTCTTCAAGAACTTTGACCTGACGGCGGATGTGGGACAGATTCACTCGGTGCAGGTGTATGTTTCCGGTTCGGCGCAGCGTCCGGGGGTGTATACGGTGAGCGCGCTGAGCACGCTGGTGGATGCGATCTTTGCCAGTGGCGGACCTTCGGTGGATGGTTCCTTGCGCCATATCGAGCTGCGGCGGAATGGCAAGACGGTAACGGATTTCGATCTGTATGCGCTGCTGATCCACGGGGACAAGAGCGGCGACGTTCCGTTGCAGACGGGCGATGTGATCTACATTGCGCCCGTGGGGTCGCAGGTGGCGGTGACGGGAGCGGTGCGCACGGCGGCGATCTATGAACTGCGCGCAGACGAGACGCTGGACAATCTGGTGCGGGATGCGGGGGGATTGTCGGCGGTGGCGGCGGAGAGCCGCATCTCGATCGAACGGATTGAGGACCACACGACCAGAAGCACGATGGAAGTGAGCTATGACAAAGCCGGTCTGGCGACGAAACTGGACAACGGCGACGTGGTGCGCGTGTATTCGATTGTGCCGGCATATGCGAAGACGGTGATCCTGCGGGGGAATGTGGCGAATCCTGGGCGGTTTGCGTGGCATGAAGGGATGCACGTGAGCGACCT
>JAJZHE010000176.1 GCA_021804655.1 Acidobacteriota bacterium | reverse complement strand
CTCCGGCACAAACGCCTGCGCCGACCGATACAGCGGCAGATACACCGTCACACGATGGCCCAGCTTCACCAGCTCCGGCGGCAGCGCTCCCACCACATCGGCCAGGCCACCTGTCTTGGCAAACGGCACACACTCTGAGGCAGCAAATACAATATGCATCGGAAGACTCCTGCGTTGTTGCGCTGCCGCTTTGGCTCACGCCGTCCGCGGCATCGCTCAAACGCCAAGTCTACTACGCTCGACATACTCCATCCTGTGCCATTGAAAGCGAGCCACGCCCTGCCGCCCAAATCCAGACTCGGCCAGAACTTCCTGCATGACCACGCCGCCATCGAGCGCATCGTCGCCGCGCTTGGTCCGCTCCAGTCGCGCACCGTCGTCGAGATCGGCCCTGGTCGCGGAGCCATCACCGATCTGCTGGCCACGCGCGCCGCACATCTGGTCGCCGTCGAATTCGATCCCGCGCTTGCCGCCGCGCTCCGCAGCCGCTACGCCGTTCAACAGCCCCAGGTCGAGATCGTCCAGCAGGATGTCCTCAGCTTTGACTTCGCTGCCGCCGCGCGCGCGGCTGGCCAGCCTCTCGTCATCGTTGGCAATCTGCCTTACTACATCACTTCGCCCATCCTGCTGCACCTGGCAGCCAGTGTCGTCGCGTCAGAACCGTCGCCGCTCGATGCCGCCGTTCTCATGGTTCAGCGCGAGGTCGCCGACCGCGTCACAGCGCAACCCGGCACGCGCGACTACGGACTGCTCACCGTCCTCTGCGCTCTCCATGGCACGGCCACTTCGCTCTTCACGCTGCCGCCGGAGGCATTTTCGCCGCCGCCCGAGGTCCATTCCACGGTCTTTCGCTGGAGCTTCGCGCCACGTTTCGCCGCGCTTGGCCTCGATCCCGCTGCCTTCCCCTCATGGCTCAAAGCAGCCTTCGCCCAGAAGCGCAAAACACTGGCCAACAATCTGCGCGCTGCGGGATTCACCGCCAGCCAGATCGCCGCAGCGCTCGATCGCGCATCCATCCCGCAGCAGGCCCGCGCCGAGGAGCTATCGCTCGACCGATTTGCCGCGCTTCATCATGCGTTGGCGAGCAACGCTCGATAAAAGCTGTCCGTCAGCCTTCGCTTCAGCGATGTCCACCGCTGCTGCCGTGCGAAGCACCTCCAGAGTGCATTGCGCCGCCGTGCATGCCGCCGTAGTACGAACCATGTCCCGTCGTCGGACGCCCTGCATTCGTCGGCGCAGCGCGGGAATACCGCGCTCCACCCGGGGTATACGCCAGTCGCCCGCCATCGATTCCCTGTTTCACCGAATTCGGCGTCCGGTCGCTCAGGTAGGTATACGAGCGCATATACGATGTCCGCGGAGCAATCGTGCGCACCGGCGAGACGATGTGATTACCCACCAGCATCGGCTGTCCCGGATGAAATCCAAGATACGCATTCACACCGCTCGACGGCCGACGGTCCACCAGAATCGGCTTGCGCAATGGCATCGGATGCCCGGACGCTGCGCCATGCTGCAACTGAGCCGTCTCCACCCGACCGCGCGGCCTCATTGGCGGAAGATAACCGCCCGGCCCATTGCCCACATTGGCCATCCAGTGCCGATTCCGCCACCACGGATCATGTCCACCGCGGGGATTCCATCCCCAGCCGAATCCAGCATAGTAGTTCCACTGCCCGTAGTTGAACGGCGCGTAGCCCCAGTTGTAGCCGGAAACCCACACATAGCCCACACCCGGATAGCTCGTCCAGTTCCCATAGCCGTATGGATCCCAGTTTTCGCCTGCTCCCTGCGCGTCATACGGCGACCACACATACCCCTGCCCCGGAACGTCATACCAATTGCCGTTGGAGTCCAGGTCGCTCATCCCTGCGGCCTCGTCCCCGCTCATCTGCGCCGTCGCCGGCGTCTTCGCGGATTCCTCTGCCTGCAGCGCATTATCGCGGTCGGTGTTCCACTGGTCCCATGAGTCCTGCTGCACCGTATCCGCCAGGTTATACGCCGACGGATCGCCCGGATCGAGGCTGAGTGTCTGCCCGCCATGCGCGTCCACCGTCAGGCTGTTGCCACGCGTCACATGCACCTGACCGGAGAAGACCGCCATGACCCCAGGCTCCGTGTCAAAGTTCACTCTCACCACACTGAACAGGTTTGGAACCACGCTCGTCGAACCAAAATCAATGCGCACCTGGCGGCTATCGCTATTCGGCTGCAACTCGAAGTAGACCTGTCCGGCGTTCACCACCACTTCGGTTCGCGTATTTCCCGTTGTGCCCGCCAGCGCCGTCAGAGTGATCGTACTGTTCGGCGTCACGCGCACAATATTCCCATCGTCGGTCGCGATCTCGGCGCGTCCGTCGCTGCGCGTCACCACCTGAGAGCCTTCAAAAAGCGGCAGATTGGCATACGCCGGATCGGCAATCACCTGCCCGTCCACCACCACCTGCACCTGCCCGTCCACGCTGCTCAGCCGCGCCGCGCGCGAATTTGCACCACCCTCACCGGCGCTCTGCGCCAGGCAGGTGATGGTCAGGCCCGCCGTCGTCAGCAGCAGCATCGCCAATGCAAAAACTCCCGTTGCAACGCTCACGCGGACTTTGCTTCCGATGCGCCATTTCGTTCTCATCGATGCCCTCTCTCGCTGCACCGTTGGCGGCGGCGCACCCTCTCTCTGCTCAGACCGGTATTGCCCGGCAAAAGTTGCGCCAAAATTGCTCTGCCGCTCCCACTATTTCAATCCATGGACGATGCTGCATCAATGGACGCAACCCTAGGCTGCCGCGCTCGCCTCACGATCGCCTTTTCGGTGCCTGCTGCATTGCCTGCGTCTCCGCCGTATGCAAGTGGCAGATGGCGATGGCCAGCGCATCGGCGGCGTCGGCCGGCTCTGGCGCCTTGTCCAGCGCCAGCAGACGCGCCACCATGAACTGCACCTGTTCCTTGCCCGCCAGTCCGTAGCCTACTACGGCGGATTTGATGCTCAGCGGCGCGTATTCAGCCACCGGCAACTCCGCCACGCCTGCGGTCAACAGCGCCACGCCACGCACCTGCCCCAGCTTCAGCGCGGACTTCGCATTCACCGAGTAGAAAACCTCTTCAATCGCCACCACATCCGGCGCAAAGTGTTTCATCCGCTCCGAGAGTTCCTCAAAGACCTGCCGCAGCCGCTCGGCCAGCGTCTTCGTCTTTGCCAGTCGAATCACTCCGTATGCGCGACACACCAGCATCGGCGAGCGAGCCGCAGGGTCGCTTTCCACCACGCCCCAGCCCGTCACTTCCGTTCCGCAGTCGATTCCCATCACGCGCATCGCCTCTGAGTGTATCCGATTGCTGCGCGGTGGATCCGACTCTCTGCACACCCTCCCTGCCACAGCCGCGGCCATCCTCGTGCGCCTTCGCGGGCAATCGCTTTTCTACGCACGATCCTGTGCTTCGGCTTCCGCGCATGCACTGCCGAATTCCTTTGTCAGCCCTCTCTGCCTGCGCGTATACTCGACCCGCAAAACCGGGCCTCGATTTCCCTGTCTTCAAACTCATTTCGCCTTATGCAAGGAGCGCAACATGTCCCTCACACGCCGCCAGTTCACCATCGCCAGCGCAGCCGCAATGGCTGCGCGTTTCGCGCCGCCGCTCATCGCCCAGCCTGCCGACAAACCCGTCGGCTACGCCATCATCGGCCTGGGCCGCATCGCCGATCACTTCATGGACGGCATCCAGCACAGCTCCAACTCCAAAGTCACCGCGCTCGTCAGCGGCCATCCGGACAAGGCCGCGCGCTACGCCGAAAAATATGGCGTTCCCAAATCCTCCATCTACAACTACGAAAACATGGACAGCTTCCGCGACAACCCCAACGTCGATGCCGTCTACGTCGCGCTGCCGAACAGCATGCACGCCGAGTACACCATCCGCTCGGCCAAAGCCGGCAAGCACGTCCTCTGCGAAAAACCCATGTGCATCAACGTGACCGAAGCACACGCCATGATCGACGCCTGCAAACAGGCCAACGTGAAGCTGATGATCGCTTACCGCTGCCACTATGAGCCGACCAATCTCAAGGCCGTCAGCCTCATCCGCAGCGGAGCCATCGGCAAAGTCGAGAGTATCCAGAGCGCCTTCGGCTTCAACATCGGGGCCACCGAGTGGCGGCTCAACAAGAAGCTTGCCGGCGGCGGACCGCTGATGGACGTCGGCATCTATTGCCTCAACGCCACGCGCTACCTCACCGGCGAGGAACCCGCCGACCTTCATGCCTACGCCTTCAGCGATCCCGCCGATCCGCGCTTCCGCCAGGTGGAGGAAAATCTGGTCTGGAACACCAAGTTTCCCTCCGGTGTCGTTGCCAGTTGCAACACCACCTACGGCTCCAACATGGACGGCTACTTCCACGTCTACGGCTCAAACGGCTGGATCGAAGCCCGCCCGGCCTTCAACTACGACGGCCTCCGCCTGCGCGCCGAGTACCAGGACGCCTCGGGCAAATGGATATCGCTCGACGAACCCAACCTCCAGAAAGACCCCTATCAGTTCACCGCGCAGGCCAACCATTTCTCCAACTGCGTCCGCCACAACCAGACGCCGAAGACGCCCGGCGAAGAGGGCCTGCGCGATATGGAATACATCACGCGCCTCTACAACTCGGCAGGCATCCAGATGCTTGCCTGAGAGCGCTCAGGAACCACAAAGCATCGGGGCGGATCAACTTCGATCCGCCCCGCCGTTGCCTCTTGGAATGCAAACAAGAACGATGAAAATAGAAACCGAATATCCCTTGAAATAAGCCAGACTTACTCCCGAGCTATACTCGCGGTATAGCCACATTTTTAGGAGAATGCTATGACGACACCAACTGCTCCGGAGGCGCTTCGAAAGGGCGTCGTTGTAAGCATTAAAGCAATAGCATTGTTACTAAAATGTGCCGAAGCGGAGTCTGAACCACGCCTGAGCGTCTTGAGACGTAATGAGCGGGAGCAGTTCGGTGATGGCCTGGTTGAGGGCTTCTTTGGAACGAGCCTTGGTTGATCGCAGCAGTTGTTTGAGTTTGGACCAAGCCTTTTCGATGGGGTTCAGGTCCGGTGAATAGGACGGCAGGTAGAGCACTTTTGCGCCTTGTTTTTCGATCAACTCGCAGACCCCCTCGGCCTGATGCG
>JAJZHE010000175.1 GCA_021804655.1 Acidobacteriota bacterium | reverse complement strand
CGCCGCCTTGCGCGCGCCGTCGACAATCTCGCCGCGAATCTCGCCGGTTACCACGCCGTCGCGCATGTCGAGCAGATTCGCGTGGATCTCGTCGATGCCCAGCCGCCGCTGCAAATCCACGCCAAAGAAGGTGAATCCACCGGAAAGCACGACTGTGCGCACACCCAGCGCACGCAGCACGGCAAAGAGCCGCTTGGCGCCCGGCATGAGGGGAATGCTGCCCAGCAGAGTGCGCGCGGCGCTCTCCGGCAAGCCTTTGAGCAGCGCGACGCGGCGGCGAAAGCTCTGTTGAAAGACCAGTTCGCCGCGCATGGCGGCGGCGGTGATGGCAGCCACTTCGTCGCCGACCCCGGCCAGTTTTGCCAGCTCGTCGATCACCTCGCCTTGAATCAGCGTCGAATCCATGTCGAAGGCGACCATGCGCGGCAAGCGCGTGGAGCGCGAACCGGAGAGCACCGCGAAATCGACTTGAAGCGCCTCCGCAAGCGAACGAAACGCCATGCGCAGCGGCTCCATCGCTTCAGCAGGCAGACGCACGGTCCACTCGATGGCTCCGCGACCGAAGATGCCGGTGACCGGATCGGTGAGGCCGCGTTCGGCGACGATCTCGCCGGAGTGCGCCGTGATGCGCAGCCGCGCCGCGTTGAGGATGTCTTCGCTCAACTCCGCGGCGATGGCGACAACGCGCGCCGCGGTGTGTGCATCCGACAAGGAGGGTGAAGTGGTCACGGTTTGCGACTCCCTTTCCGCGTGCGTTTGAGTGAAGACGGTGCGCTGAAGGCTGACAGAGATTGGCAGCGCTTGCCCGGCGCATGTCTCAGCAGATATGGTTTCAATCGGTCACTGTACGCGCTGAAAACGCCTCGATCTGCGGGTTGTCCTGGTCAGTGGACGGTCTGTGGCAGGGCTGGATCAATCGCTTTTCCATTTCTATCGCTTTTCCATTTCTACCGCTTTTCCATTTCAATCGCTTTCAATCACGGATTTTTGACAACCTGTTCTTGACGACATGGTCCCAATCGCACTGGAGAATGCTGCATGAGCAAGGAACCGCAGACGGAATCGCCCGATCCAAACCAGAATCTACAGTCTACTTTACGGGAGAATCGCGTCTTTCCGCCGAGCGCTGCCTTTGCCGCCGCAGCGCATGTGAAGTCGTTCGCAGAGTACCAGGAGATGTATGCGCACTCCATCGCCGATCCGGAGGCGTTCTGGGCTGAAGCGGCGCGGGAACTGGACTGGTTCGCTCCGTGGACGCGCGTGCTGGACTGGAAGCTGCCAGAGGCGAAGTGGTTTGTCGATGGCAAGCTGAATCTGTGCCACAACTGCGTGGATCGTCATGCGCTGGGCGCGCGCGCCGAGAAGACCGCGCTGCTGTGGGTGGGCGAGCCGACAGACGAGGTGCGCCGCATCAGCTATCGCGAGCTGCATGAACAGGTGCAGCGCGCAGCCAGCGGGTTGCGGTCGCTGGGCATTCAAAAAGGCGACCGCGTGGCGATCTATATGGGCATGACGCCGGAGCTGGCCATCGCCGTGCTGGCCTGCGCGCGCATTGGCGCAGTGCATTCGGTGATCTTCGGCGGCTTTGCGGCCAGCGCCATTGCGGATCGCGTGAACGACGCGCAGTGCGTGGCCATCCTGACGCAGGACGGAAGCTGGCGGCGCGGCAGCGAAATTGCGCTGAAGACGACCGTGGATCAGGCGCTGGAGCAGGCTCCGAGCGTGAAGCACGTGGTGGTGCTGCGGCGGACCGGATCGCCCATTGCCATGCAGAACGGGCGCGACCACTGGTGGCACGATCTGCTGGTCGGCGCCGAGCCGCACTGCGCCGCCGAACCGATGGACTCCGAAGACCCGCTCTACATCCTCTACACCTCCGGCACGACGGGCAAACCGAAAGGACTGGTGCACACGACCGGTGGCTACGGCGTGCAGATTCAGCAGACGACGAAGTACATCTTTGATCTGCAAGAAAACGATGTCTACTGGTGTACGGCCGATATCGGCTGGGTGACCGGGCACAGCTACGTCGTCTATGGCCCGCTGGCCAACGGCGCAACCGTGCTGATGTATGAAGGCGCACCGAACTATCCCGACTTTTCGCGTTTCTGGCAGATCATCGAAGAGCACAAGGTGACGGTGTTCTATACGGCTCCGACTGCGATCCGCGCCTTCATCAAATGGGGCAACGAGTTTGTGGAGAAGCATGACCTGCGTTCGCTGCGCCTGCTGGGCACGGTGGGCGAGCCGATCAATCCGGAAGCGTGGATGTGGTATCGCGAAAAGATCGGCGGCGGACGCTGCCCGATTGTGGATACCTGGTGGCAGACGGAGACGGGCGGCGTGATGGTGGCTCCGATGCCGGGCGCTGTGCCGACCAAACCGGGATCGGCGACGCTGCCGTTCTTTGGCATTGAACCGGATGTGGTGGACCGCAGCGGAAAGACGGTTCCGGCAGGCAGCGGCGGGCTTCTGGTGGTTCGCAGGCCGTGGCCGTCGATGGCGCGAACGGTGTATGGCGACGCGGAGCGCTATCGGAAGACGTACTGGTCGGATGTGCCGGGCTGCTACTTCACCGGCGACGGAGCGCGTCGCGATGAGGATGGCTATCTTTGGCTGATGGGCCGCGTGGATGACGTGATCAACGTGAGCGGGCATCGGCTGGGTACGATGGAGGTGGAATCTGCGCTGGTGGCGCACGCGAAGGTGGCCGAAGCCGCGGTGGTTGGCCGACCTGACGATCTGAAAGGCCAGGCGATCGTCGCCTTTGTAACGCTGGAATCGTCGGCTGCCCGCGGCGAAAACCTGAACGCGCTGAAGGACGAGCTGAAGCGCTGGGTGACGCAGGAGATTGGCGCGTTGGCGCGGCCCGAGGAGATTCGCTTCACCGACGTGCTGCCCAAGACGCGCAGCGGCAAGATCATGCGGCGGCTGCTGCGAGAGCTGGCGACGACTGGCAGCATTGCAGGCGACACGACGACACTGGAGGATTTTTCTTCCCTGGCCCGGCTGCGCGAAAACGACGAGTCGTGAACGGCAGCGGTGATTTATTCTGACAAGTGATGCGACGAACTTCATGGCTTCTCTTCTGTCTGCTGGCGACGAGCGCGCTGGCAGTGAACGCACTGGCAACGCACGCTGGGGCGCAACAGGCTCCAGCCGATACGGCCGCACCGGCTGGGCAGTCTGCGCCGACAAATCAGGCACCCGCGACTCAGACTCCGGCAAATCAGGCTCCAGCGACAGATTCCGACCTGCCCGATGGACCGGCTCCGCAGGCTTCTGCTTACGTGCATCCGAATGGTCCGCACGTGATCTTTCAGACGTCGATGGGGCGAATGGTTTGCCAGTTCTATCAGCAGCAGGCACCGACGGCGGTCTCCAACTTCATTGCGCTGGCAACGGGAGCAAAGGACTGGATCGACCCAACGACGCAGCAGAAGATGCATGGCAAGCCCTACTACGACGGAACGACCTTTCATCGCGTGATTCCGGGCTTCATGATCCAGGGCGGCGACCCGACGGGAACGGGAATGGGCGACCCAGGATACAAGTTTGACGACGAGTTTGACCCGAACCTGAACTTTGACGAGCCGGGAATGCTGGCAATGGCCAACAGCGGCCCGAATACCAATGGCGGGCAGTTCTTCATCACGGAAAAAGCCTATCCGACGCTGGACCAGCACTACACGATCTTTGGCCAGTGCGACCCGGACAGCGTGGAGGTGGTGAAGGCGATTGCGCGCGTGGACCGCGACGGCAACGACAAACCGCTGACTCCGGTGGTGCTGAACAAGGTGACGATTGTGCCGGAAGACCAGCCAGTTCCACCCGCTCCCGCGGAGCCGGTTGCACCCGCAGCTCCGGCACCGCAATCGTAAACAAAGTCTCTCCGGAACGCAGGCGCGTTCCGTTAACCGAAAGGAAGTACTCATGGAATTGACGACAGGCACGTACGCGATTTTCAACACGAGCGAAGGAAAGATCACGATTCGCCTCTTCCCCGAAGATGCGCCGTTGACGGTGGCGAACTTTATCGAACTGGCCGAAGGCAAGCGCGAGTGGAAGCATCCGCTGACGGGAAACACCTCCAGCGACAAGCTCTACGACGGAACGATCTTTCATCGCGTGATTCCCGACTTCATGGTGCAGGGCGGCGACCCGGCCGGCAGCGGCATGGGTGGACCCGGCTATCGCTTTCAGGACGAGACGCGCGGATCGCGGCACAGCTTCGACAAGCCGGGCAAACTGGCGATGGCCAACTCCGGACCGAATACCAACGGGAGCCAGTTCTTCATCACCGTGGCCGCAACGACGTGGCTGACGGGCAAGCATACGATCTTTGGCGAGGTGATCGAAGGCCAGGAGATTGCAGTGAAGATCACCAAAGTTCCACGAAGCAGCCAGGATAAGCCGCTGAAGCCGGTGGTGCTGGAGTCGGTGACGATCGAACGCGTGGCCTGAGCACGAGATTGCGGCAAAACAGCTTGCTCTGCGGCGCTGGCTCGGCGGTGCTGGCAATAAGGATCGGGCAGGATTTGCCGCTTTGATTTACGCTTCTGCTATTGATTCTGTGGTCACCCCCCAGGGGGGGGTGACCATTTTCGCTTAAGTTAAAGATTACAAGGCGGTTTCGGACTTTTCGCGCAATTTCAGATTTTCGCGGCAGCGGATCGTATACATTCACTGCGGCGGTGCGGTGCTCAAAGGCGCATGACACGCGCGGATGAAGCAAGTATGACAGAAACGGAAAAATTCCCTGCCATTTTTGAGAAGTTTTTATTTGTCATGAAATCAATGGCATAGGTGTGTTTTCCACAGGCAGAGGGGTTGACAGGCATTGCATGCAGCAGATGCGCGTTCGCGCGGGGGCGCTCCCGCTGGTCGCGGGTTGGCTGTAGTGAAAATTGCCGACAAGAAGCAGATTCCCTTCGGGAAGGCCAACAAGAAAAGCATTGCATGCAGCAGCCGCGCGTTCGCGCGGGGGCGCTCCCGCTGGTCGCGGGTTGGCTGTAGTGAAAACTGCCGACAAGAAGCAGATTCCCTTCGGGAAGGCCAACAAGAAAAGCATTGCATGCAGCAGTCGCGCGTTCGCGCGGGGGCGCTCCCGCTGGTCGCGGGTTGGCGGTAGTGAAAATTGCCGACAAGAAGCAGATTCCCTTCGGGAAGGCCAACAAGAAGGGCAAAGGCA
>JAJZHE010000174.1 GCA_021804655.1 Acidobacteriota bacterium | reverse complement strand
GTCGCAGGGCGCGCTCGATTTTCTGCGCAAGATCAGACATCTCATGCGCGCTGGAGACAGGAAGATCGGCCAAACTGGCCTGGTGCGCGTACGGGATCACCATGACATGGCCAGACGTGTAGGGAAAAGCATTCAGGCAAACAAAGCACTCGTGGCCACGATGGACGATGTAGGCTTCCGATTCAGCCTGATCGGCAGACATGCCGGAATGAACGGCAAAATCCGTCGCCGCAATCAGATTGCAGAAGACGCATCCAAGATCGCCTGTCCAGGCCGCAAGCACCGCGGGAACACCTTTGCGCGATGCCTCTTCTGTGCCAGTGACGTAGCGATAGCGCCACGGAGTCCAGAGATAATCCATGGTGGCCAGTATAAGATGCAACACCGTCAGCACGCTTCCGCGATTTGAATCGCTGGAAGAAGCCGACTTTCCCAAGGCGCGGTACAAGAGCAGTAGACTGCACCATTACAAGTGCATTCGTATGAATGTTCTGTTGCTTCAACTCTGATTCAACGAGATTTCATTGACGTTGGCCGAACCACATTGCTACCATCATAGTGTAGCCCTGCGTCCGGATTTCAACGCATGGGCATGGTGGTTGCCAGCGATTCTTTCCAACCCGGAATCATTCAGGCCAAGCGCAAAACGAGTGAGCGCGACATTGTTCCTCGCATCTGTCGATCGGCCAGAAAACTCAGGTTTGATGTTTCCGTCTGGCAACGTTCCATGCAGATTCTTCTCAGATAAGCGGTTCGCTGAGAGGTAGACTGCGCTACCGGCTCATTGCCACCTCGGGATGGCTGGAAGAGTTGAAATCCGGAACTGGCAGTGATGACAGACGTCCTCAATCTTGAAACCGAGAGCAAACCCCTGAATACCGAATTGGAAACCCCTGAGCTTGAGCCTGTGATGGAGCAATCAGCGCCATCGCCTGAATCCACCGTTAACCCCGAAGTCTCCGGCTTGCCGGAACATGATGCGCCACACGAAGCGGAAGTCGCTGCTGCGGTCGCTCATGTTGAGCAGGCTACGGCTGCGTCCGAGGCCGTGCATTCGTCCTCAGAAGAAGTAGCAGGCGCAGATCTTGATTCCGCAGCGGATTTTGCCGCTGCGCTGGAAGCCTATGAGCGCGAGCAGGCGGCTGAGGCGGCTGCTGTGGAAGCCTATGGCGACAGCATTGTCAGCGGACGCATCGCCAATCTGACGGAAAAGCATGCAGTCATCGACGTTGGACTGAAGTCCGACGGTCTGCTGCCCATCGAGCAGATTCTCGATCACAACGGGCAGCCGCGATTCCAGGCTGGCGATGTGATTGATGTGGTGATCGAACGCGAGGAGCCAGAAGGTGGCTACCTTGTCAGTTATGACAAGGCACAGCGCCTGCGGGTGTGGGACGATATCGAGAAAGCTGCCAACGAAAAGACGGCAGTCATGGGAACGGTTGTGGGGCGCGTCAAAGGCGGCCTGACAGTGGACATCGGCCTGAAGGCATTTCTGCCTGGATCACAGCTGGAGATGCGCCCGGTGCGCAATCTGGACGGCTATATCGGCCAGCAAATTCCTGTTCGCGTCATCAAGCTGAACAAAAAACGTGGCAATGTCGTGGTCAGCCGCAAGGAAATCCTGGAAGAAGATCAAAACTCCCGCAAAGAGCAGACTCTTGAGCACTTGAGTGAAGATGCGATCCTGACCGGGACAGTAAAAAACCTGACTGACTATGGCGCATTTGTCGATCTGGGCGGCATCGACGGGCTTCTGCACATCACCGATATGAGCTGGGGGCGGTTGACACATCCCCGCGATCTGGTGAATGTGGGCGACGAGATTCAGGTACAGGTGTTGAAGTTTGATCGCGAAAAGCAGCGGGTTTCGCTTGGATTCAAGCAACTGACGCCCGACCCCTGGCTGGATGCGGTCGAGCGTTATCCGCTTGGCGCGCATGTCCATGGCCGTGTGCTTTCCGTGACCGACTACGGTGCATTCATCGAACTGGAGCAGGGCATCGAAGGCCTGGTCCACGTTTCGGAGATGACCTGGTCAAAGCGCATGAAGCATCCAACCAAGCTGGTAAAGCCGGGCGATGAGGTCGAGGCCATCGTGCTTGCCGTTAATCCCTCTGACCGACGCATTTCATTGGGCATGAAGCAGCTTCAGCAGAATCCGTGGGAGAATCTGACCGAACGCTATCCGGCAGGAACGGAAGTGGAAGGACGCGTTCGCAACCTGACCGATTTCGGTGCCTTCATCGAAATTGAAGATGGCATCGACGGACTGGTGCACGTCTCGAACCTGAGCTGGACCAAGCGCATCAAACATCCCTCGGAAGTACTGAAAAAAGGCGACAAGGTGAAGGCTGTGGTGCTCGGCGTTGAGCCGGAGAACCGTCGGCTCTCGCTGGGCGTCAAGCAGTTGCAGCCGGATGTTTGGGAGACGTTCTTCCGTCAGCACCGGGTGGGGGATGTGGTCCACGGCAAGGTTCTGCGCACAGCGCAGTTCGGAGCCTTTGTGGAGATTGCAGAGGGTGTGGAAGGACTTTGCCATGTATCCGAAGCGGTGGATGCTGCGGGGCATGCCATCAACCTGGAACAGGATCAGGAGCACGAGTTCAAGATCATCAAATTGAGCGTCGAGGAGAAGAAAGTCGGACTGAGCATTCGCGCCGTTGGCGAAGAGGCCAGCCGAAGCGAGGTGGAGCACTACAAGACTCCGTCCAGTTCTTCTTCCTCAAGCTCAACGACCACTCTTGGCGATCTGGTGAACTGGTCCAAATTCCGTCGCTGAACAAACCGTTGAATCATAGACACAAAGGACCGCCGGATTCGGCGGTCCTTTGTGTCTCCCCCCATGAACGAAGCTGGCTTGCCGGCGGCCTCTGACCGCAAAGGATGAATGAAGATGAGTTCTGTTCCCTCCGCATTTCGCTCCAGGCCGAAGCTGACGCGCCGGAATCTGCTGCGCGGAGCGGCAGTGGGAGTGGGCGCGCTGGCACTCTATGCGGGCGAGATTGAGCGACACTGGATTGACCATCGTCAGATCACGATTCGCATCGCGGGCCTTTCGACGCGCATGGATGGATTCCGGATGGTGCAAGTGAGCGATATCCATCTGGAGGAGTGGACAGAACCTTATTTTTTGCGCGAAGCCGTGCAGCGCGTGAATGCAATGAAACCGGATGCCGTTGTGCTGACCGGAGACTTCATCACGACATCAGCAAGATCGAAGCGGTTTCCGCAAAAGGCAATTCTCCAGTGCGCAGAGATACTGACCGGACTTGAGTGCAGCAGCATTCACGGCATTCTGGGCAATCATGATGCACAGGTTGACCCGGCAGCAGTTACGTCCATTTTGGAAGCGCATGGAATTCCAATCCTGAGGAATCAGTATGTGGCTCTGGAACAAGGCGGCGCACGCCTGTGGCTGGCGGGAATCGACGATATGCTTGCCGGTAGACCCGATCTGGACAAGACAATTCCACCAGCGATTCGAAATATCCCCGATGAGCCGGTGATTCTGCTTGGCCATGAACCGGATCCGGCTTTGAAGATTATGCGTCACCCTGCGGGTGCTTCGGTTCGGCTGATGCTGAGTGGACATACCCACGGCGGCCAGGTGCGGCTTCCTTTTTTTGGCCCGCTGACACTGCCACCGCTCGGCGAGCATTTTGTGGAAGGATTATTTTCTCTGGGAACGATGCAGCTTTATGTGAATCGTGGCTTGGGAACCGTGGGCGTGCCATTTCGTTTCGATTGTCCGCCAGAGATAACAGAAATAACTTTGCGCAGCGCAGAGTCATCCAACGCGATCACGCGATAGCCCGCTCCCTGCGGCGCAGCGCCTGCATACCAGTCAACAGGAATGCGAGCACAACCGCACAGACGGCGAAGAGGTACATCGAGGGAAATCCCCACGCGCCGATGATGGCACCGGCGACTGGCCCGGTAATCATGAGCGAAAAATCCATGAAGACACCGTAGGCTCCGAGTGCAGTTCCTTTGTCTTGGGGTGGAATCGCATGCACCGCTTCTACGCCAAGCGCAGGAAAGACCAGCGAGAATCCAAAGCCAGTAAGCGCGGCTCCGCAAAAGTCCATCAGGCGCGTGTGCGACTGCCAAAGGATGATGAGACCGCACATCTCTGTGATGAAGCAGACCAGCGCAACGGAATACCCTCCCACGCGTTTGATCCAACCAGCGAAGAGCAGCCGCGCAAAGATAAACAGCGCACCGAAGAGCGTGAGCGCCAGTGCGGCTCCGGACCAGTGCCGATGGGCAAAATCCAGTGTGATAAAGGTGGCCAGAACGCCGAAACCGATGCTGCCCAGTCCCAGACCAAGTCCCTGCATCGTGACACGTCGGAAGACATGGTGATAGGGCAGCTTTTCGCCATGAATGATGGGTGCGGCAGGCTGTCGCAGAGCCAGCAGAAGCGGCCCAAGACCAAGAACAAGTACGGCAAGGCCAACGGCGGAAAACCCAAAGCTGGTAAGCAGAACGACGCCGAGCGGCGCGCCCAGTGCAACGCCGCCATAAGTGCAAATACCGTTCCAGGAGATGACGGCTGCGGTATTTTCCACGCCGACGCCCCAGATGCCCCAGATGGTAGCTCCAGTGGCCACCAGGCTCTCACTGGCTCCCAGCGCGAGCCGGGCTGCAAAGAGCAGCAAAAGCCCCAACCACGGCAGTCGATGGGCGAACGCCGAGGTCAGAGTCAGCAGGCCACTCGCACCGCAGAGAAGCTGTCCAAAGACAACGGACGTCTTCGCACCCCGCCGATCCACGATCCAGCCAGCCCACGGACGCGTGAGCACTGTGGCCACGTACTCGGCGCTGACGATCAGCCCGGCAAGCATCGTGCTGTAGCCGAGCGTGAGGTGCACGTAGCCAGGCAGCACGGCAAGCTGAATGCCGATGGTGAGGTAGCAGACCAGGCTGTAGCCGACAAAGGAAAAGATACGCGCATTCAATGCGGCACCAGAGGCTGCGCGCGCGTTGGGTGCAGAAGCAACGGGTCGAAACATGCGTAGCCTTAGTATACGGACATGCAAAACCGCGCCGAGAGACTGCCTTCAGCTTTCGTAGCCGGGCGCATCCGACCGCTCCAGCAAAGCGTCGGCCACGGCGGCGGCTTCTGTGGCGGCTCGGGCTGAGTGGACGCGCACGATCGAAGCGCCGACAAGAATCGCAGCCGTCAAACCGGCAACACTGGCGATTTCCATGGAAGCCGCACTTC
>JAJZHE010000173.1 GCA_021804655.1 Acidobacteriota bacterium | reverse complement strand
CTGGCGCTTCCCTGCTCTGGCTGCCTCTGGCCGTCTGTGAGCCGTCGTGCGAGCATGAGGCTACGGCGGGAATGGGGCGGAAGGAACTCGAATGAAAGCTGAGCTGAGGCTGAATTTGGGAGTGAATTTGGGACTGGGATTGGGACTGGATTGGGGGCTGCTGCGCGCCGGAATGCGCGTGGCGGTGGCGGTGTCGGGCGGAGCCGACTCCGTGGCGCTGACGCTGGCGCTGGCCGAGTGTGCGGCGGAGTTGGGGATCGGGTTGCAGGCGGTGCATGTGAACCATCGCCTACGCGGTGCGGAATCGGACGAGGACGAGGCGTTTGTGCGAGAGCTGGCGAAGCGGCTGGGGCTGGAGCTGCGCGTGAAGCACGTGGATATCGAAGGCGCGCGCGACGGAGATGGATTGGAAGAAGCGGCGCGGCGGCTGCGCTACCAGTGGTGGGACGAGTTGATGGCGGCGGGAGTGGTGGACGCGGTGGCGACGGCGCATACGCTGGACGACCAGGCGGAGACGGTGGTGGCGAAGCTGCTGCGCGGGGCGTGGACAAAGGGGTTGGCGGGGATTTTCCCGGTGGTGCTGCGGGCGCGGGGCAGGATTCTGAGGCCGATGCTGGGGGTGAGACGCGCGGAGGTGGAAGCGTGGCTGGGCGCGCACGGGGAGCGGTGGCGCGAAGACAGTACGAACCGGGAGACGGTCTTTACACGGAATCGCATTCGGCATCTGCTGCTGCCGGAGCTGGAGCGGTGGAATCCGCAGGTGAAGGAGCATCTGGCGCAGATGGCGACGCTGGCGCGCGATGAAGAGTCGTATTGGGAGGGCGAGATGGAGCGGCTGGCCGCGCGCATGATGATGACGGGCAGGCCGGTGCGCGGCGGCGGACGTGCGGCAGGCGAAACGGTGGCGCTGGACGTGGTGCGGCTGGCGGGACTGGACGTTGCCGTGCAGAGGCGGCTGCTGCGTGTGGCGGCGGAACAAGCGGGCGCAACGATGAATTTTGATGCAACCGAAACGCTGCGAACGCTGGCGGTGGAAGGTCGCGCAGGGGAAAAGCGGACTCTGGCCGGGGGATGGATGGCGGAACGGACGGCTCGGGAGTTGCGGCTGAGCCGGGGCACAGTGGCGGAGGCGACGCTGGAGCCGGTGCGGTTCATGACTCCCGGCGAAGTGGAGGCGTTTGGCTGGCAGTTTGAGGTCCGATGCGAGGGTGGTGCGAGGAACGAGGCGGTGGTGCGGCCGTGGCGGGCCGGAGATCGCGTACGGCTACGCCACTCCAGCGGGCCGAAGAAGGTGAAAGAAGTGTTGGAGCGAATGAAGGTGAGCGGCGAGGAGCGGCAGAACTGGCTGGTGATGGAGTCTGGCGGAGAGATTGTGTGGATGCAGGGCGTGGAGTTGGAGTCGCAGGCGGGAGTCGTGGCGAAACGGATTCAATGATCGCCTGTAGACGGCATCCTGGGACTCCAATTTGGGAATGCGCAGCGGGTTGGCTGCCGGACAGGTGACAAAACAGAGTACAATCAGGATGCTGCAGAAGTGTGTCTGAAGTGGTGGGCGCGAAGAAAGCGAATGGGCAGATTTTGTCACTTTTCGCTGCGATGGAGCGTCCAATTCAGATGCGGTGAGCGGGTTGAGAAGCAGCGAACTGGCGGAAGCAAGCCGGTTGGCGCGGCAAAAGGAGTCCCGGTGAATTCGACTGTGAAGACAATCATGTTCTGGGCGTTCATCATTATCTGCCTGGTGCTGCTGTTTGGCGTGGTGCGGCAGAGCGCGGTGATGGGGGCCAAGGAGCAGGACCTGCCCTTTTCTTCGTTCCTGGAGAAGGTGAAGGCCGGGCAGGTGAATGACGTAGTAGTGCAGGGGATGGATGTACATGGCCACCTGAAGAGCGAGGGCAAGGACCAGCCTCAGTTCCACACGACGGTGCCGACGAACTATCCGGATATGTTCACGCAGTTGAACGACGCGAAGGTATCGACAACGATCAAGGACGCGCAGGGCAGCCTGCTGTGGCCGATCCTGATGAATGTCGGCCCCCTGGTGCTGTTTCTGGGCATCTGGTTCTTCATGATGCGGCAGATGCAGGCGGGCGGCAACAAAGCGATGTCGTTTGGCAAGAGCCGGGCGCGGCTGCTGAGCCTGCAACAGAAGAAGATTACCTTCAAGGATGTGGCCGGGGTGGACGAGGCCAAGGAAGAGCTGAAGGAGATCATCGAGTATCTGCGCGAGCCGCAGCGCTTCCAGAAGCTGGGCGGACGGATACCCAAGGGCGTGCTGCTGGTGGGGCCTCCCGGAACGGGCAAGACGCTGCTGGCGCGCGCGGTGGCTGGCGAAGCGAATGTGCCGTTTTTCTCGATCTCCGGATCGGATTTTGTGGAGATGTTTGTCGGCGTGGGCGCAAGCCGTGTGCGCGACCTCTTTGAACAGGGCAAGAAGAATGCTCCGTGCATCATCTTCATCGACGAGATCGACGCTGTGGGACGGCATCGCGGCGCAGGACTGGGCGGCGGCCACGACGAGCGCGAGCAGACGCTGAACCAGTTGCTGGTGGAGATGGACGGGTTTGAGTCCAACGACGGCGTGATCCTGGTGGCGGCGACGAATCGGCCCGATGTGCTGGACCCAGCACTGCTGCGTCCGGGACGGTTTGACCGGCGCGTGGTGGTGGGACTGCCTGATGTGCGTGGACGCGAGGAAGTGCTGCGCGTGCATATCAAGAAGGTTCCCATGGCCGACGATGTGAACCTGAATGTGCTGGCGCGCGGGACACCGGGCTTCAGCGGCGCGGACCTGGCGAATATGGTGAACGAGGCGGCGCTGATGGCCGCGCGCGCCAATCGCAAGCAGGTGACGATGTATGACTGCGAGCTGGCCAAGGACAAGGTGCTGATGGGCGCCGAGCGCAAGTCGATGCTGCTCACCGACGAGGAAAAGAAGGTAACGGCGTATCACGAGGCGGGCCATGCGCTGGTGAGCGTGCTGCGCGACCACACCGACCCGATCCACAAGGTGACGATTATTCCGCGCGGAATGGCGCTGGGCGTGACGGTCTATCTGCCGGGCGATCGGCACAACTATACGCGGGAGTATCTGGAGACGCGGCTGGCGACGGCCTATGGCGGACGCGTGGCCGAAGAGATATTCCTGGGGCAGATGTCCACCGGCGCGGGCAGCGACATCGAGACGGCGACGGATCTGGCGCGGCGCATGGTCTGCGAGTATGGCATGAGCAGGCTGGGACCGCTGACCTTTGGCAAGAAGGAAGAGCAGATTTTCCTGGGCCGGGAGATTGCGCAGCACAGAGACTTCTCAGAAGAAACGGCGCGACAGATCGACCAGGAAGTCCGGCGGCTGATCGACGAGGCGTACCAGTCGGCCTATGCGATTCTGGATGCGCACCGCGATGCGATGCACCGGATTGCCGCGGCTCTGCTGGAGCGGGAGACGATCGATGCGAACGAGGTTCGGATGCTGATTGACGGCAAGGAACTGCCGCCGATGCGCTCTTCGCTGGCCTCACCAAGCGACCCAGGCAGCCCGAGCGCACCGGCAGTGCTGAAGCCGGAGAGTGGGCGCGGACCTGGATTCTCTGAAGGATCGCCTGCACCGGCATAAATGGGGTGTCAGATGACAAAAATCCGGTTGTCGCGGAAGCGACAGCCGGATTTTCTTTTGCAGGCGTGACGAACGCCAGTGTCCGCTGGGCATGCCGTTCTGTTTTCCATCCGGCGCGTGACTTCAGGCCAGAGTCATGACGATGGCGCCTGCGGTGATGAGCACGCCGCCGAGGATGGCCAGTGGGCTGAGCTTTTCGCCGAGAAAGAGGGCAGCAAAGATGAGTACGAGAACCACACTAAGCTTGTCCAGAGGCGCGACGCGCGAGGCTGGCCCAAGCTGAAGGGCGCGGAAGTAGCAGAGCCAGGACAGTCCGGTGGCCAGACCGGAGAGTCCCAGAAAAAGCAGAGTGCGCCGGTCGAGTTCGCGGAATTCATTGTGCTTGCCGAGTGCGACGGCGATGATCCAGGCGAAGACGACAACGACGGTGGTGCGGACGGCGGTGGCGAGGTTGGAGTCCACGTGCGCGACGCCGATTTTGGCGAGGATGGCGGTGGCGGCGGCAAAGAGCGCGGAGAGCAAGGCCCAGAAAATCCAGTTCATAAAGAGATCGTATCGCGCGGGCGACCGATCAAGGCTGCGGGCCACTACAATCGGGGAATATGAGCAGAGGTTGGAAAGCGGCGCGGCGCGGCGGCTGTCTGGTGATCCTGTCGATGTTTGCAGCGGCGTTCCTGGCGGGCTGCGGGTATCACACGATGGGGTCTGCGACGCATCTGCCGCAGGGAACGCGCACTCTGGCTGTGCCTGTTTTTGAGACGAAGACGACGAACAACCATACGGAGACGGCGATGACCGAGGCCGTGGTGCGTGAGTTTCTGACGCGGACGCGGCTGCGTGTGTTGCCCTCAAACGATGCGGCAGCGGATGCGGTGCTGCATGGGACGATCTTGAGCCAGACGGTGGCGCCCCTGACCTATAACTCGGTTACACAGGAGTCGTCGAGCTTTGTGATTACGATGGTGGTGGCGGTGAAACTGGTTTCACGGGATGGCCGCGTGCTGTATGAGAATGACAACTATGTCTTTCGGCAGCAGTACCAGTCGACGACGGACCTGACGACGTATCTGGAGGAGGATCCGGCGGCAATGGCGCGCTTGTCGCGGGATTTTGCCCATGCACTGGTGTCGGACGTGCTGGAAAGCTTCTGAACAAACGGGACGGCAACCGAAGCCGAAGTGTCGTTTTTTCATCGGGTGAAGCGGATGACCGTCGGTTACGCAATTTTAGACTGTTCAGAGGTCTAACCATTCGGTTAGGATGGACGCGTACGCACAGATGGAGGCCACCTTGTCAGAAGAGATGACACTGCGCGAAGATCAACAGGAAATCGAACTGGAGTCGGCGGCAACAGCGAGCATGCAGGTGAGCCGACGAACGTTTCTCTCCGGACTGGGAGCGACCGGGCTGATTGTCGGCGCAGGCCCGCTGACCGCAGCGGCGGCTATTCCAGAGATGAATGGAGGCGCATCAAGCTCGCATACCGTATTGATGGTGAATGGCGAGCAGCACGACCTGGGTGTGCTGGATACGCGGGTGACGCTGCTGGATGCGCTGCGCGAACGGCTGTATCTGACGGGCACGAAAAAGGGCTGCGATCACGGGCAGTGCGGCGCTTGTACAGTGCATGTG
>JAJZHE010000172.1 GCA_021804655.1 Acidobacteriota bacterium | reverse complement strand
GAGTCCCCAGGGCAACTGCTGCTGGAGGTTGAGGTTGTAGGACTCGACGTAGGCGTCGCTGAAGTTGCGTGCGACGTTGGTGGGGGAAAGCGTGGGCAGTCCGCTGGCAGCCGAGTAGGCGTTGGCGAAGGTGACGTATGGCGTGGTGGCGTTGGAGGTGTAGAGGACTGGCGTGGCGAAGGGCGGGTTGCTGGAGAGTCCGCTGACGAGGTTGGCGACCGGCTCATCGTCCTGCATGGTGAATCCGCCGCGGAGGACGGTTTGTCCGGCTCCGGTGACATCCCAGATGAATCCGGCGCGTGGGTTCCAGGTGTAGTTCTGGTTATAGACGCTGCTGAAGCCGGGGGTGCCGACGCGCTGGAGCTGGAGGGTGGAGGCGTTGAAGCCGACGAAGCGGTTGGCTCCTTCAGTGGGCGTTCCATCCCAGTCGAAGCGCAGGCCGAATTGCAGGGAGAGTCGCGAGTTGACGCGATAGACATCCTGAGCGTAGGCGCCGAGGGAGTCGACGAAGATGCGGCTGACGACATCCTGCGGCGTGACGACGAACTCGATGGCCTGGTCGGCGAGGAAGCTGTTGACGGTGCTGAAGACGAAGGTGCTGGTGTCGCGGTTGAAGTTGTCGTTGATGAAGCGGCGGAACTCACCGCCGAAGTTGAAGGTGTTTTTCCCTTTGAGCCAGCTTACGTTGTCGGAGAGGACGACGGTGGTGTCGAAGCGCCCCTGCGGCTCACCGGCGGGACCGCCGAAGTTGAGGCCGATGCTGCTGACGGCGATCTGGGGCAGTCCGATGCTGGCCGAGACGCCGTTGTCGATGCCGTAGCTGACGGGATTGGCGACGAAGTTGGGCGCGAAGCTGATGGCGATGCGGTTGAAGCCGAGGCGGGCTTCGTTGACGACGCTGGAGCTGAACTCATGGGTCTCGACGAGGGTGCCGATCTGGCGATGGGCGGTGCGGTGGTCGCCGAAGTTGGGGATGGTTTCGCCGGGGAGCGTTGGCTCGTTGCGCTTGTCCTGCTGCCAGGCGTAGTAGGCGTGGAGCTGGTCAGTTGCGGTGAGGTTGTGGAGCAGGTCGCCGGTGTATTGCTCGACGGTGACGGGCGAACTGGCGGAACCGAGGAAACGCGTGCCGGTGGGGTCGTTGGCCTGGGGCACGAGGGTGAGGAGTTTGGTGACGATGGGGTCGGTGACGCTGTTGCGCTCGGCGTTGGTGGGAACGCCGCTGTTGATGGTGAGTCCCTGGCTCTGGAGCAGTCCCTCGTAGCTGACGAAGAAGAAGGTTCGATCCTTGCCGTTGTAGAGGTGCGGAATGACGACTGGACCGCCGAGGTCGGCACCGGGGTTGTTGCGCTTGAAGGTGGACATGGGAACGGGATGGGGATTGAAGTAGTTGCGCGCGTCCACGTCGTTGTTGCGGATGTAGTCAAAGGCCTCGCCGTGCAAGACGTTGGTGCCGGAACGCGTGGCGACGTTGACGACGGCGCCGGAGTTGCGGCCATATTCTGCGCTGAGGCTGGAGTTGTCGACCTTGAACTCGCTGACCGTGGCGATGGACGGCTGGAAGGTGATCTGGTTCTGGGACATGTCGTTGAGGTTGATGCCGTTGATCATGAAGTTGACGGTGTCTTCGCGGTTGCCGGCGGTGTCAAACGAAGCGGCGCCGAGGCCCTGAAGCGGCGCAGTGAGGAAGCCGCTTTGAGGCGCGGTGACGGAGCCGGGAATGAGCAGTCCCATGTCGAGGAAGTGGCGACCGTTGAGGGGAATCTGCTGGACGGTGCGCTGGCCGATGACCTGGCCGACGGTGATGTCGGAGACGTTCATCTGCTGGGCGGCGGCGGTGACCTGAACGGTCTCCGACGAAGCGGCGACGCCGAGCTTCACATCGACGCGCTCGGTGGAATCCACGGCGAGGACGATGTTGTCGAGGGTGGTGGGCTGCATTCCGGATGCAGTGACGACGAGGCGATAGGTGCCCGGCTGCAAGGCCGGCAAGGAGTAAGAGCCAACGCTGTCTGAAGCCGCGGTGCGGCTGACGCCGGTCTGAGTGGCCGTTGCGACGACCTGAGCGCCGGCAACGGCGGCTCCGCTGGCGTCGGTGACGGTGCCCTGCAAGGTGCCGGTGGACTGCGCCCCGGCTTGGAAGCCGAATGCGAGAGTCATAAAGATGGCGGCCAAAGCCATCCCAGTGCGCTTGATCAGTGTTTGCATTTGTATCCTCCGGAAGCAGCGGCTGTCCGCTGCAAGTGAAACCGTCGTCGGTGTGCGAGTCGTCGAGGGAGTGCGGATCAGGACGAGTGCGGCAAGCCGATGCGCATGTCCTGCCGCTGCTGGGAAGCTGAAAAAAGCGCGGTGAAAATGAAGTTTCAACAGAGAAGTAAGTACTTCAGTAACTCTCAGGCGAAACTCATGTCATGTTTTTTGGTACGTGTTGAGGTTACTGTAACGAAACATTCACAAGGCTGCAATCAAAAAATAGCCTTGGCGTTCATCTTTTTGGGGCATGGATGGGGAATGACGTGGAGCATGGACGATGGTTCGCCGGAGTGGGATGAGCTGATGTAAAGTGATGGGGCGAAAGAGCGGAGGAATGTTGCGTATGCGAACGGGATGGGTGGCCGGGCTGAAGGTTCTGGGGCTGGCAGCCGCGCTGGGAATAGCGGCGGGAGCACAGGCGCGGACGACGGGATTTGTGCATGCCGAGGGGCGGAATCTGGTGGACCCGGCGGGCAACCGGCTGCTGTTGCGTGGGACGAATCTGGGCAACTGGCTGATTCAGGAAGGCTATATGTTTCACCTGGACGGCGGGCCGCAGTCAGCGCGTGAGATTGAGGCGCTGACGACGGAGCTGATGGGACCGGTGGCCTCGGAGCGGTTCTGGAAGCAGTATCGCGCGGCGTATGTGACGAAGGCCGATATCGACTTCATTGCGCATGAGGGCTTCAACACGATTCGCATTCCGTTTCACTACCGGTTCTTCACGCCCGGCAACGAGGCGGGGTTTGCGCTGCTGGATCCGGTGATTGCGTGGGCGCGGGCGGATCATCTGTATGTGGTGCTGGATATGCATGCGGCACCGTGTGGGCAGAATGGGGCGAATATCGACGACAGCTATGGATATCCGTGGCTCTACGATTCGCCGGAGTGCCAGGCGGAGACGGATGCAACCTGGAAGCGGATTGCGGCGCACTACAAGGACAACGCGACGGTGCTGGGCTATGACCTGCTGAATGAGCCGATCCCGCATTATCCACGGCTGCAGAAGTACAACGCGAAGCTGGAGCCGGTCTATCGCGGGATTGTGGCGGCGGTGCGGTCGGTGGATCGCAACCATGTGGTGATTCTGGGCGGGGCGCAGTGGGATACGAACTTCACGGTCTTCAGCAAGCCGTTTGACGCGAACGTGATGTACACGTTTCACAAGTACTGGATGCCGCCGGTGCAGGCGCAGATCCAGTCCTACATCGACTTCAGCGCGAAGTACAACGTGCCGATCTGGATGAGCGAGTCGGGCGAAAACAAGGACGAGTGGGTGGCGCAGTTCCGCGAGCTGCTGGACAAGAACGAGGTGAGCTGGACCTTCTGGCCGTACAAGAAGATGGATGCGGCTTCGGCGCTGGTGAGCTTTGACAGGCCCGCGCATTGGGACGAGATTGTGGCCTTTGCGGCGCATAAGTACACGATGGGCGACAGCGAAAAGGCCGTGGCGGCGCGTCCGGGGCAGGCGGATATCGATGCAGCGTTTGCGGACCTGCTGGTGAAGGTGCGGTTTGAGAATGCGCACCCGAATCCGGGCTACCTGAAGGCGCTGGGCGCGCCGGCGCCGTGAGCCATCCCCGTCGGTTGGCGAAGTGGTTAGACTGAAGGCATGAGGTTGCCTGGATGATCGTCAATCTTGCTGAACGCGCGCACAACCACAACTGGCGCGTGGACCCGATTGTGCGTTCGCTGCTGGATACGGATTTCTATAAGCTGCTGATGTTGCAGTTCATCTGGAAGCATTTTCCGGAGGTGAATGCGCGGTTCACGATTGTGAATCGCACGGCTGGAGTGAAGCTGGCCGAGCGCGTGGCGGAGGACGACCTGCGGCTGCAACTGGAGTATGTGCGCGGGCTGCGCTTTCGCAAGTCGGAGCTGATCTGGCTGGCGGGCAATACGTTCTATGGGACGCGGGGCATCTTCGATCCGCGATTTCTGGAGTGGCTCGACACGGATCTGCAACTGCCGGAGTTCACGATGACGGCGGTGGATGGGCAACTGCGGCTGGAGTTCGATGGGCCGTGGGCGCAGGTGACGCTGTGGGAGGTGTATGCGCTGTCGATCCTGAGCGAGTTGAAGACGCGCGCGGCGCTGCGTGAGCTGAGCGAGTTTGAGCTGGACATTGTGTATGCGCGGGCGAAGGCGCGGCTGTGGGGCAAGATTGAGCGGCTGCGCGGCGTGCCGGGGCTGCGCGTGGCGGACTTTGGCACGCGGCGGAGGCACAGTTTTCTGTGGCAGGAGTATGTGGTGCGGGCGATGCGCGATGCACTGGGCGCAGCCTTCACCGGCACATCGAATACCTATCTTGCATACAAGCACGATATGGAAGCGATTGGCACAAACGCGCACGAGCTGCCGATGGCGCTGGCGGCGCTGGCGGAAAACGACGAGCAGTTGAAGGCATCGCAGTATCATCTGCTGGACCTGTGGCAGAACACGTATCAGCGGGAGCTTCTGGTGATGTTGCCGGATACCTTTGGGACGACGCAGTTTCTGCGCAATGCGCCGGAGTGGGTGGCGGACTGGACGGGCCAGCGCATCGACAGCAAGGATCCGTTTGCGGCGGGCGAGGAGTATATTGCGTGGCTGGCTGAGCGGGGGCGCGATGCGCGCGGGAAGCTGATGATCGCCTCCGACGGGCTGGATGTGGATACGATTCTGGCGCTGCATGCGCAGTTCAGCGGAGTGATTCAGGCCGGGTTTACGGCGCAGGATTTCCAGCGCGCGGAGGATTTTCTGGACGGGCGCAAGTGGAAGCCGGAGCGTCGGATTCGCTTCAGCGCGGGCTGGGGCACGCTGCTGACGAATGACTTTCGCGACTGCGATCCGCGGCGCGACACCGGCGCGCAGTCCGCCTTTGACCCGATCAGCCTGGTGTGCAAGCTGGCCGAGGCAAATGGCCGCGCGACGGTGAAACTGTCCGACAACTTTGCCAAGGCGAACGGAACGCCGGAGGACATTGCGCGCTATCGGCGCGTCTTTGGCGCGGAAGGCATGAGCAACCAGCCGACGCTGGTGTGAGCGGGACG
>JAJZHE010000171.1 GCA_021804655.1 Acidobacteriota bacterium | reverse complement strand
CTCTACGGGCCGATGCGCCCGACGCCGCCGGTGGATAAGGCTCTGTTTGAGCGCTATACCGAGCAGCAGCTTCAGGAGATTGCCAAGTTTCCCATCAGCGACAGCGCGGGCGGAGGGATTCCGCCGACGATGCAGGCGAGACTGGCGGCGTATCTGGAACGGCGGAAGCTGATCGACAAGGTGGCACAGTTCTTTGCCGACGAAAAGGCGGCGGCGGTGATTGTGCCGAGCCGGGATGCCAGCGATGGAGGCGGCTCCGGCGGAACGTTCTTTGACGACAACGGCGCGGCGCTGGGGACGGCTCCGTACAAGGCCGAGCATCGCGTGAAGGTGCCGGTGGCGGTGGCGGCGATCGAGAGCTATGGAAGGCTCTATCGGCTGACCCAGGCGCATGTGCCGGTGCAGGTGCAGATCGATATCGAGACGAAGTTTACCGGCGAGCACGAGCATGGCTACGACACGGTGGCCGAGATTCCCGGCACCGATCCTGCGCTGAAAGATCAGGTGGTGATGGTGGGCGGACATCTGGATAGCTGGGCCGCCGGCACCGGCGCGACCGACAACGGAGCGGGTACGGTGGTGGCGATGGAGGTGATGCGCATCCTGATGGCGCTCCATGTGCATCCGCGGCGCACCATCCGCATCGCGCTGTGGACTGGCGAGGAACAGGGCATCTTCGGATCGAAGGGCTATTGCACGGAGCACTTTGGATCAGCGAAGCTCTCGACGGCTCCGGATCAGGTGGCGCTGCCGGAGTATATGCGCCGCGCGGCAGGGCCGCTGGAGGTGAAACCGGAACAGAAGCTCATCTCCGGCTACTTCAACGTGGATAACGGATCGGGCAGGATTCGCGGCATCTATACGCAGGGGAACACGGCGATTGCGCCGATCTTTGCGCAGTGGATTGCGCCGCTGAAAGACCTGGGCGTGACGATGGTGACGAATCGGAACACGGGCGGCACGGATCATCTGAGCTTCGATGCGGTGGGCATTCCGGGCTTCCAGTTTATTCAGGATCCGCTGGACTATGAGACGCGCACGCACCACTCGAACGAGGACACGGTGGAGCGGTTGCAGATTGCGGACCTGAAGCAGATTGCGACGGTGGAGGCGATCTTTGTCTACAACGCGGCGATGCGCGACCAGATGCTGCCGCGGAAGCCGCTGCCCGATCCTGTGGCCGCGGAGCAGGACCGCAAGCCGATCGAGGGCATCTATCCCGGAGCCGTTACACCTGCGGAAAGTGGCGCAGCAACAACGACAAAGTAAATTGCAGCTCAACGCGCCGCGTGACCGAGGCGCGACAGCAACCCGGATCGTGCTCTCAGGCATCGTACATGTCAGAGTCCGCGGTTCGGGTTGCCCGTTCTGGGCTTCAACTCCGGTTCGAAGACAACCGGAACCCGAAGATCAAGTGCTGACATCTGGAGTGAATGCAGCGCGGCTATAATCCGAAGTGCCCGGCATGGCAGGAAATATCCGCCCAAAGCGTTGCTAAACTGAAACGCACAACAACCCGAAACACATAACGAACGGATGCAAGGAGAGCAAGCATGACGAAGACTCCGCTGAGAGAGATGGCGGCCTGGAAGGCACTGGAGACACACGCCACAACCATCGGAACGAAACATCTGCGCGAGATGTTTGCTGCGGATGCGCGGCGCGGCGAGCGGATGACGGCGGAAGCCTGCGGCCTGTTTCTGGATTACTCCAAGCATCGCATCGACGACCAGACACTGAGCCTGTTTCAGGCGCTGGCTGATGAGTGCGGCCTGGAGGATCGCCGCGCAGCGATGTTCCGCGGCGACAAGATCAATCTCACGGAGAATCGCGCCGTTCTTCACACCGCGCTGCGTGCGCCACGTGAAGCCGTGATCGAGGTGGACGGGCGCAACGTGGTGCCGGATGTGCACGCGGTGCTGGATAAAATGGCCGCGTTTGCCGAGAGCATCCGCTCCGGTGTGTGGACAGGGTTTACCGGCAAGCCGATCCGCAACGTGGTCAACATTGGGATCGGCGGCTCTGACCTTGGCCCGGTGATGGCCTATGAAGCACTGCGCCATTACTCCCAGCGCGAGCTGACGATGCGCTTTGTCTCGAATGTGGATGGCTCGGATTTTGCCGAGGCGGTGCATGGGCTTGATCCGGAAGAGACGCTGTTCATTGTCTCCTCAAAGACATTTACAACGCTGGAGACGATGACCAACGCGCACTCGGCGCGCGTGTGGGCACTGGCCAGGCTGAAGCATCATGACGCCGTGGCGAAGCACTTCGTCGCGGTTTCTACGAATGCCGCGGAGGTGGCGAAGTTCGGCATCGACACGGCGAATATGTTCGGCTTCTGGGACTGGGTGGGCGGTCGCTACTCGATGGATGCAGCGATCGGCCTGTCCACGATGATCGCCATCGGCGCGGAGAATTTCCAGCGCATGCTCGCTGGCTTCCACGCCATGGACGAACACTTTCGTACCGCACCGCTTGCCCGGAATCTGCCGTTTCTCATGGGCATGCTCACCGTCTGGTACACGAGCTTTTTCAGCGCTGAAACGGTCGCGGTGCTTCCCTACGACAATTACCTGAAACGCTTCCCGGCCTATCTGCAACAGCTCACGATGGAGTCCAACGGCAAGCACGTGACGCTCGATGGGCGGCGTGTGGATTACCAGACCTGCCCCATCTTCTGGGGCGAGCCGGGCACCAATGGCCAGCACAGCTTCTATCAGTTGATTCATCAGGGAACGCGTCTGATTCCATGCGATTTTATTGGCTTTGCGCATTCCCTGAATCCACTCGGCAATCATCACGACCTGCTGATGTCGAATGTCTTTGCGCAGGCCGAGGCGCTGGCCTTTGGCAAGACCACGGAGCAGGTGAAGGCGGAGGGTACTGCCGATTGGCTGGTGCCGCATCGCACCTTCGAGGGCAATCGGCCCAGTTCGGTGATCCTGGCGGAAAAGATGACGCCGGAGATTCTGGGGCAGCTTGTCGCGCTCTATGAGCACAGCGTCTTTGTCCAGGGCGTCGTCTGGCAGATTGATTCTTTCGATCAGTGGGGCGTCGAATTGGGCAAGGTGTTGGCGGTGCGGATTATTCCGGAGCTGGAAAGCGCAGCCGAGCCGGAGCTGAAGCATGACAGCTCGACCAATGCCCTGATTCGCCGCTATCGCGCGATGCGACGAAAACAGGCTTGACTCGGCGAAAAGCGCGTTGGCTCATGGGCTGGGATGGGCGCGTACGCCGGACGTACAATGAAGACAAAGGAGCGATGAACAATGGCTTACGAACTTGCACCTCTTCCCTACGACTACGCGGCGCTGGAGCCGTTCATTGATGCCGACACGATGCGCTTTCACCATGACAAGCATCATCAGGCGTACATCAACAATGTGAATGCCGCGCTGGCGAACCATCCGGAACTGGCCGCGAAGAGTGTGGACGATCTGGTGAGCAATCTGGATGCCGTTCCAGACGCGATTCGCGGCGCGGTGCGCAACAACGGTGGCGGTCACTCGAATCACTCGATGTTCTGGTCGATCATGGGGCCTGTCGGCGCGCCGGGCGTAGGCGGAGAACCCACCGGCGAGTTGGCGGCGAAGATCGCGGCTGATTTTGGCAGTTTCCAGGATTTTCAAAAGGCCTTTAACGACGCGGGTGCCAAGCAGTTCGGCTCCGGCTGGGCATGGCTGATTCTGGTGGATGGCAAGCTCAAGGTGACCAGCACGGCGAATCAGGATACGCCGCTCAGCCAGGGTCATTCCCCGATCCTGGGCAACGATGTCTGGGAGCATGCGTACTATCTGAAGTACCAGAACCTGCGGCCCAAATATATGGAAGCATGGTGGAACGTCGTCAACTGGAATGAGGTTGCAAAGCGTTTCGAAAAGACCAGGAAGTAGTTCTGCAAAATATGCTCGCTCAGAGGCCGCGGAGGAATGTCACTCCGCGGCTTGTTTTTTTACAGGCTTCGCCCTGCCCCAGCGCGTAACCAACAGAATTTTTGCCCGATACAGGGCAAACGAAACAGCGGCAAAGAAAAACATTCCGCCTGGAAGTAGCCCGAGATGCGCAAGCGAGTCGATGCGCCCATCGGCCGGGTTGGACGGCTCATAACGCACTGCAACGGACTGGCCCACGACATACTCCTGGCGGGTCAGATGGCGGGTCAGAGGCAACATGCGAAGTGATTGTCCACTGCGTTCCGTTCGCTGCAGGATAGCTGAAGACAGGGGTCCACATGGTTCTGCCCTTGGCATCCAGATTCGCCTTCATCTGCACGATAGTTCCTGTAGCCAGCCTGCTGCGCGCGAGGAAATTTGCCGTTGTCCCGGTGATCCAGAGACCGAGCAGAAGAAAGATCAGGCTGATCCAGAGCAGCATGCGCCGCTGGCGCGGAGTTGCCGGAGTTTTTTCCTCGATTCGCATCTGGCTGCGATGATAGCCTGAATCGGTTCGCAGGGGAAGATGGGCGGCGCGCAACTCTTTGGGATGATTGCGGTCTGAAGAGACAGGAGATGAGGACGATGAGACTCCGAGTACTGGGAATCGCAGGCATGATGGTGGGGCTGGCTGGCGTCTGCTCCGCGCAGACTTTTCTGATCAGTCAGAATGGGAAGTCGGTAGGCAGCGCGACGATGACGTGGACGCGCAACGGTCCGAACTATGGCATCAGTTCCAATGCGTCGATCAATATGACGGGGCTGAACCTCAGCTTTTCTCAGACCGGGTTGCTCGGCGCACACCTGAACCTGAACAACATGCAACTGAACGGGCAGGTGAACGGTACGCCGGTGACAGTGGGAACGGTGCGGAACAATGCGCAGTTTCTGATGAATATCTTCGCCAACGGACAACGTATCAACACTCCGCTTGCCTTTCATGCGCGTACCGTCTTCCTGCCAGATTTTGATCCGGCAGGTTTGCAAGCGATACTGCGCCTGGGCGCGGCATACGACAATGCGCATCTGTGGGCCGTGATCCCCAAACAGACCGGCTCTGTCGTTCCGATGGTCATCGCCACGGATGCGGATATGCAAGGGACACTGGATGGCCACGCGATCGGTGTGCATCACTTCACCGTGAGCGTGAATGGCGGCAACATTGAAGTGTTCAGCAGCATGGCCAGCGACCTGCTCCAGGCGGAGTGGACGCATGAGGGCTTTGCACTGGTGCGTCAGGGATTTGTGCTGACGCCGCCGAAGCATCCGATCGGAGCGCCTCCACCGCCGCCTCCGACTTCGCAGAATGGACAGCCGAATGCCCCTGTTCCTCAGACACAACAGCAAACCCAGCCG
>JAJZHE010000035.1 GCA_021804655.1 Acidobacteriota bacterium | reverse complement strand
AGATACCAAGGATCAATCGCAAAATACGCATCCTTCGGCGTGTGCCCACGAATCCACGTAAACGCTTGTACCCAGGGGTTTTCTGTTACGACTCCAGGCCACTCGATGAGGACCGTATCTGTAAAAATCGCGCGCTGCGACGCAAACATTCCCCCATAGATCAGCACAAGATAACAGGCCCAGCGAAGACGACTCGTGCGCAGAAAAAACTCGCCCAGCAGCGCCCCTGCCATCAGCGCAAGAAAAAGATAAACCAGGTGCAGAAACCGCATCGGCTGCAACGGAATCAATCGAATCAGCGACGGCGGCGCAGTCATCGCGACCGCGATCCCCTGCTGCACCACCGAGTACGCCACCACTGCGGCTGCGAAGCGCGCCAATGCCTTGTTGCCTCTTCGCGACGCCCACTGCGCCAGCAGCCAGAAAAGAGCGATCGGAGCCAACGCGCCCAGCCACTCATACCACTGCCACTGAAACGGAAAATAGTACGTGCGCGTGTGCAGTGCCTGGCGCCACGCCGCCGTCGGCGGTTCAAATACCCAACCCAGCGGCATCGCTGCCACTGCGGCTCGCTGTGGCTTCTTTGTGTCCATCATCCAGTCGAGCTTTTCCTGTTGCGCCAGCAGAAGGAAAAAACAGAAGCTCATGCCCATCGCGCCCATGATCGGATGAAAGAAAAATGCGCCCAGCAGGCAGGCTGCAACACTCCAGCGACGCCCCTCCAGCAGCCACGCAACCGCCATCAGAATCAGCGCCGTGGACAACGCGCGCGGATGCAGATGCTGATCCAGAATGTACAACGCCGTCCCGGAGACGGGCAGCGAAAACATCGCGCCGAGCATCGCAACTCCAGCCCACTGCGCGCATTCGCTACGAAAGAAATGTCGCAGGATTGCGCGCGAAGCTGTCAGGATGACGACCATCGCGACGCACTGCCAGAGCAGTTCCGACCAGGCGATCGACATATGCGTCAACCGTACCCACGCCGCTATGAAGCGATCAAAAATCGTGGCCTGCAACTGCACCGTGAAGAAATGGAAATCGTAGGGAAACAGCTCTGGGTGCACGCGCCGCTCGACCGCGGCCAGATAGACACCGTCATCTTCAAAGCCAGGATGATAGCCCAGCGTCAGAAATGCAAGCGCAGAGAAAAACGTCAGCAGCAGCGCTGTCTTCAGCAGCACCGGCCAAGCCCCTGTCCTGCGCTCAACTGTCTGGGAGTGAAGTGAAAAGAATGGCATGTGTTGAATGCGACGGATTTCGTAATCCGGAAGCGCGGTCTCTGCGTCATTATAAGCTGAAGACAGGGGCTTCTCGCCGTACCCGCTCGACCGCACGAAGCACTGCTGCACTCCGGATATCTGCGGCTCATGATGCGACTGAAGACAATGCGACGACTGGATCGCTGGGTGGGCATTCCTCTTTGCTTCCTTGCCACTCTGCTGCTGCGCATCGCGCAGCGAATGCACCTCCTCCAAGATTCGAAATCGGCACAATCTGCGCGGAGGGTCTTGTTCCTGGAGCTATCCGAGATGGGCAGCACCGTGATCGCCGAGCCGGCTCTGCGCCACGTGCGCACTACGCTCGGCGCTCAGCTTTATTTCGTCATCTTCGCGCGCAATGCAGAAAGTCTTCTTCTGCTCAAAATGATCCCACTGAAAAATATCTTCCTCATTCGCGATGACAACCTGATGGTGCTTGCTCTCGATTCGCTGCGCTTTCTGCTGTGGACGCGGCGGCAGAAGATCGATGCCGTGCTCGACCTTGAACTGTTCTCCCGCTACTCCGCTTTGCTCACCGGGCTGAGCGGCGCGCGCATACGCATCGGCTTTCATCGCTTCCACGCCGAGGGTCTCTATCGCGGCTCCATGCTCACGCATCCGGTGGTCTACAACGGCCACGCGCACATGGCGAAAAACTTTCTCGCCATGACGCATGCTTTGCTCGCCGACCATCCCGAATATCCCTACGCAAAAATTGCCATCGCCGATCATCAGATGCGCGTTACGCCAGCCGCAATCGACGCGCGCGAAATCGCTGCCGCGCGCGATCTGCTGCGTCTGGTCTTCGACAGCTACGATCCAGCGCTGCATCGCATCGTGCTTCTCAACCCCAACAGCTCCGAGATGCTGCCCCAGCGCCGTTGGCCGCGGGAGCACTTCAAGCACCTGGCGCAACTCATCGTCGAGCAGTGGCCGGATACGCTGGTCGCCATCACCGGCTCCGCTGCCGAACGCAACGAATCGCTCTGGATGGAAGCCGAAATCGGCCATCCGCGCGTGCGTAGCCTGGCTGGCATGCATGCGTTGAGCATGCTGCTGCCGCTCTACTCCATCAGCCACGTGCTGGTCACCAATGACAGCGGCCCTGCGCATTTTTCCGCGCTCACCGGCATTCGCTCCATCGTGCTCTTCGGTCCGGAGACGCCAGCGCTCTACGGCAGTCTGGGCAACACCGAATCGCTCACGCTTGGCCTCGCCTGCTCGCCGTGCGTCACGGCAGCCAACCAGAAAAACTCGGCCTGCACCGATCCGGTCTGCATGCGTTCAATGTACCCTGAGGTCGTCCTGTGCGCCGTCGGTCGTGCGCTGGATGCTCACACGCAAACTTTGATCGAAATCATGGCGGCAAGGTAGTGGATTCTGCGCCACAGGCTTCACAGACCAAGCTGCGCGCGGCCTGACGCACTGATCCGCCGCGGCGTCCACTTCGGCTCCCACACCAGATCAACCTCGACTTTACTGATGCGCTCCATCGACGCGAGGCGATTATTCACCTGCTCGAAGATCAGCCCGCTGGCCGGGCACTGCGGCGTCGTCAACGTCATCGTCACCTTCACCCGTTGCCGCGGAAACGCTGGCGCAGAGCGCTCATCCGGTTCCAGCGCAACGTCGTAAATCAAGCCCAGATCGACAAGATTCAGCTTCACCTCGGGATCAAAGCAATCCCGCAGCGCAAGCAGTACGTCCTCTTCTGTCAACGATTGCATGGCCGCCAGCCTCAGCTCTTCCGCTCCACCAGATAGCGCGCAATGGCCTTCAACCCATCCGCCCGCTTGCCAAAGATCGCCAGCGCTTCAAATGCTTCGCCAATCAGCCGGTCCGCATCGCGTTCGCTTTGTTCCAGGCCAAAGACCGCCGGCCAGGTCGCCTTTTCGCTGGTCAGGTCCTTGCCCGCCGTCTTGCCCAGTTGTGCGGAGTCCTGCGTCACGTCCAGAATGTCATCCACAATCTGAAACGCCAGTCCCGCCTTGCGGCCAAAGGTATCCAGCGCGATCATCTGCGCCTCATCCGCGCCCGCAAAAACGCCGCCCGCCACCACGCTCACGCGGATCAGCGCACCAGTCTTCGCGCGGTGAATCGCGTCCACCAGCTCCGCCGTCGGCTTCTGCTGCTCGCCCTCAATATCGAGCACCTGCCCGCCGATCATTCCGTCCACAGTGCCCACGGCCTGCGCCATCAGGCGCACGATGCGCACTGTCGCCGCAGGTGGACAGGCAAGCTCCGACAACACCTCCCATGCCTGCGTCTGCAGCGCATCCCCGGCCAGAATCGCAATCGCCTCGCCATAGACCACATGGCACGTCGGCTTGCCGCGGCGCAGATCGTCGTTGTCCAGCGCAGGCAGATCGTCGTGAATCAGCGAGTAGGTGTGCAGCATCTCAATCGCCGCGCCCAGCCGCTCCACGCCAGCCGGAACCGCGCCCGCGACCGCTGCCGCCGCCTGCATCGCCAACACCGGGCGCAGCCGTTTGCCCCCGGCAAAGACCGAGTGGCGCATCGCGCTGTGAATCGAGATCGGAACCGTGGTCGCTGCGGGAAGCAGCCGGTCGAGCGCAGCATCGGTCGCTGCAACTCCGTGGCTCAGAATGGACTGTACGTCAATCGACATCTGATTCAGTGTAAGACATCGGCCCGCCTGCACTCCTCCGTTCGATTCGCATCCACAACAGCAGCCAGCAGAGCAGAGCAGCCACGCTCATCGAGCGCCCCCATCGCACATCCGCGGTCTCCATCCAGTGAATGCGAATTCGATTCGTCCCACGCTCCACCGGCACCACAATCAACCCATCCGTTCGCTTGAGGAAGATCGTGATTCTGCGTCCATTCCGCTCGATCTGCCATGCCGGAAAGCGGCGCAGCCGCACAATCAGATATCCCGCCTGCGGCGCATCCAACTCCAGGAGTTTTCGCTTCGGCCCCCACTCCGTCGGGTAGACCGTGACGAGACATGGGCTTCTCTGACTACTCCAGCGCAAGGCTCCATCTTCGTCGGCTTCTCCCAGCCTCACCAGCGGATCGGCTGCCAGACATCCGGTCGGCAATCCCGCCGCCAGCGCTGCATTGTCCGCTCCCACCGGCGCATATTCATCGGTCGGCTGCGAACCACCGCCCTGAAACGCCGCAATCTGTGCGGCCACATTGTCCTCGTCATCACAGCGCTGATGAAACCATCCCGCGCTCGCCACCACCGCCAGCAGCAGCCACACCGTAACTCCAGCAAAGCGCGCCCAGCGACGAAAGCAACACAGTGCCTGCGCAGCAAAGATCGCCAGCGGCAGCGTCAGCAACATCGTCAACCGCCACGGAAACTGCAAAAACTCCGCCTTCGGCAACAGATGCCAGAGTCCCAGCGAAAACGGAAATTGCATCGCCACCACCACCGGAACCAACAGCAACAGCGGCAGCCACTGCGTCCGATGCTCGACGCACAACTGCCTGCTACGGCGCAGCACCAGAACGGCCAGCACGATCGCGCACACCATCAGCACAAAGATCCACGACGCCCGATGCAGCACTGCGTCATGAAAGGCCATCTCCGCGCCCGAGTGATGCGCAAAGAGCCAGCTATCCTCGATGCGCATTCCCGCATCGCTGGCCGCGCGAATGTTGATCCAGCGCTGCTCCCACGCCGCAGGAACCAGATAGAACGCCGCCATGCCAAGCCCCAGCACAACCGCCACCAGCGCGCGCAGCATCGGCCACGCCGAGCGCTCCGTCCACGCTGTCACCAAGGCCACGCCCGCCAGCAGATAGCAGATCATCACCCCGGCTGGAGGATTTGTCAGCCAACACGCGGCAATCGTCAACGCCAGACCCAGCGCAGCGCGATTCAGAACCTGGCTCCAAACCGGACTCAGCACCAGCGACCGAAGTGGCTTGCCCAGCATTGTCCGTGCGCTTCCCTGCTCTGCCCGGCTCGGACTACCTGCGCGCAGGCAACAGCGCGTGGCCAGCATCAGCGCCAGCGGAACCCACACTCCCGCGGCAAGCTCCGCCAACGCGCTGCGCTCAAAGGCCGTAAACAGCGCGTAGGGCGAAGCAATCGCCAGCACGCCCGCCAGTTGCGCCGAACCCTCCGACAGCCACTCCCTGGCCAGCCTGCGCGTCGCCAGCCCGTTCAGCAACAGCGTCAGAAAGACGAATGTCCACACCGCCATCGTCCAGCTCACGATTGACCGGCTAGCCGCATCGGCACCGAAGGCGTTGCTCAGCAGAGCGCCCAGCATCCAGCTCAGCGGCGGATAAAAGATAAACCGTGGTTCGCCCGCCTGCCACGCCGCGCTTTGCGCCCACGCCGGATACAAGACGCCCTGATGACCCGCGTGCGCCGCTTCCATCCAGGAGACAAGATGAAAATCAAAATCATGCCCGCAGGAGACGCTTCCGCGCATCCCTGCAACGGTGAGGATCGCCGCCAGCAACAGCATCCAGCGCGCTTCTCTGATCCAGCGGACCAGGGCGCGCGCCAGACCGGCATGCAGCGCTCGGTTCGTCGCCATCACTGCGGCAGCAGACGCAGCGTATGCGTCGTCTGTGCATCCATCGCGGCCTCGGAAAACGGCATCGCAAAGGTAGTGCCTCCGTACCAGGCCGACCACTGATCGCGAAACCACGGACTCAGCGCGTTGCCGCTTTCGCCCAGTGCGATATTCTCCGTCGAAGCATCCGGATCGCTCCAGTCCATGGTGAATCGCTGGCTCGGTCCGAATGCGCGGCCCACCTGCTTGATCGTCGTCGTGTCGCCGCTTTGCGGCTGCGCGCCCGTGCCGGTCCATCCGCTCACCACCGGCAACAGGTGCAGCAGCGGATGCTCCAGATCGACGACATGCCAGCGTCCATAGCGCCACGCGCTCAGGTCGCCCGTCGCGCGCCCCTCGTCCATCCCCTTGCGCACGGCCTCGGCCAGCAGCGCATTCCAATCGCGAAAGCGCTGGGGCAGCCACGGACTGCGCGCTTCATCGCCGCCGTGCATGATGATCTCCTCTTCGGCAAAGTTCGACTCTGACCACGCATACAGCGCGGCGTCCTTGCCCAGCTTCGGCTTCAAAATCAGCGGCCAGAATGCCTTGCGCGCCCACACCACAATCGAGGCCGCGGCAGAATCCTTCGTCAACCGCCCGTCCCAACTTCGCAACAGCTCAGCCGCCTGCCGCTGGCGCGCGTCCACCGGCTGCGCGTGGTCAATGGCATCGGCAAAGCGATGCGCCAGCTCCAGATCGACCCCGCTGTAAACATCCGTCTGCACAGCCAGCATATCCTTGCGCGTCAACCCGTTGCGCCCGCTCAAATCCTGGTCAATGCGCTCAATGCGATACGGATCGGCCCACTCCAGCGTCAGCGGAAACTGCGTATCGTCCGGGGTCACGCGCGCATTCGCCGTGGCCAGCAAACCCGATGGTGGATCGAAGGCGTTCGGCATCTGGTCAAACGGAATATACCCGTGCCATTCATGATCGAAATCGGTGATCGGCAGCCCTTGCAAGCCGTTCGGCCGCAGCGGAACCTTGCCAATTGCGTGGTAACCGATGTGTCCGGCGTCGTCGGCGTAGACCACATTCTGCGTTGGCCAGCACCACGCCTCCAGCGCCATCGAAAACTGCTGCCAGTTCGCCGCCGTGTTGATCGAGTAAATCGGAATCGCCGCCAGCGCGGGATCGTAGAGCGTCCAGCGCAGTGCGAGTGCGCTGCGGTGCGTGCCCACAACCGGATTCAGCAGCGGCCCATGCGCGGTCAGCGCCACATCCAGATGAACGGTGCGGCCAAAACGCACGGGAATCGTCTCCTGCACGTGAGCCAGAGGCTGCCAGCTTCCGTTCTGTGTCCTGTAGTTGCCCTTGCCGTCCAGTTGCTCCACATAAAGGTCCTGTACATCGGCATACAGCGCCGTAAATCCCCAGGCGATGTGATCGTTGTGCCCGGCGATCACCAGCGGAACGCCGGGCAGCGTCACACCGGCCACATGCAGTCCAGGAGCCTTCAACTCGGCCATCATCCAGATATTCGGCACCGTCAGATCAAGGTGCATATCGTTGGACAACAGCGGCTTTCCGCTGGCCGTATGCGCGCCGGAGACCACCCAGTTGTTGGAGCCGGCAACGCACCCGGCGCAGGAGCCGCGATGCAGCGTATCCTTCAGCCGCAGCAGGGCATCGGTCGTCGGCAGGGCATCGGCCGTGAACGTGTTCTGTGAAGGCAGATGCATATTGCGGCTCTGGTTCATCGAATCATCCGTCGGCACCGGCACTGGAGCGTTCATCTGCGCGGCCTTGCGCGTCGGCGGCTGATCGCGCCACGATCCCACCGGATACAGATCGGACTCCAGACGCGCATCATGCAGGTCCGCCGCAATGCGCGCGCGCGCCAGCTTCACGTCCCAGTGCATATCCAGCATCTGCACCATGTTCACGCCCACCAGCACGCAATCCTCCGCGCGCCACGGTCGCGGACGGTAGTGCAGCAGGCGAAACTCCACCGGCAGACGGTCCACATTCTGTTGCAGATACTGATTCACGCCTTGCGCATACATCTGGTAGCGACGCTGCTGGTTCACCGACAGGCTGCGATAGATGCGATTTGCAACATTGCGCATCTGCAGCACGCGCTGCATGCGGTCGTGATCCACTGCCGCAGCGCCCAAGACCGCTGCCAGTTCTCCGGATGCATTGCGCCGCAGCATATCCATCTGCCACATGCGCTCCTGCGCCGTCACATAGCCCTGAGCAATCAACAGGTCGTCCATCGAGGCAGCCTCGATCTGCGGAACTCCATGCTCTCCGCGGCGCACGGTCACCGGCGCGGAAAGACCGGACAGATGCAGCTCGCCATCGACCACCGGCAGCGTCGCCTGCATCGTTCTGTGCATCCAGATCACGAACCCGGCATACGACGCCAGAGTCAAAAGGACAACCAGCGCGAGGATTGCGACGATCTTTTTCCGCCGTTGACTACCCATCAAAGCAAGCTCCTGGGTGGGCTAAAGCATTTTCCGGAAAGGTGTAAACCAAAACCATTCTGCGGATTGGATTTTTCCTCAAGAAAAATCCACCCTCACGAACTTCGGAAAGTTTATCGTATTCCGGAAAATGCCTTAACCCTTGAGGCGATTCGAGCGATGCGCGACTCATTCACGGCGCTGCCATGACAAAGCGCATCTCTGCCACCTTAGCACGGGCGGAAACGCAGTCAACATCAGGATGCTGAAGTGCGCCCTCGCGCAAAGACCAGAAAGGTTCCCGTCAGGATGAGGACCAGAAGCGGAAGCATCCATGCGCTGCCTTCAGGCCCGGTTGCGCCTCCCGTCCAGAGCGGCGAACCGGCAATCGTCGTCGTCAGCCAGTGGCTCTGCGGCAACATGCCACTGTCCGGAGTGCCGTAAAAGAACGTCTGCGCCCAATCCCACGCGGCATGAAAGCCCACAGCCCACCACACCGATCCGGTCCAGCGAATCATGCAGCAGAAGATGAATCCAATCGCCGCCGCCGAGCCGATTCCGATCAGGCTTTCGCCATGATTGCTCCAGTGAATGCCCCCAAAGATGAGTGAACTGATCGCTGCCGCGGACCACCACGAAAGCCCGCCACGCGCCGCGCCGCCAAATCCCGTCTCAAGCGTCCGCAGCAGAAAACAGCGAAACGTTCCTTCTTCAAAAAGCGCCACCAGAAGAAATCCGCAGCCCCACAGAAATCCCTGCTCCAGCACTTTCGCCGTGGACAGATTTCCTGATTTCGACACATGCGCCAGATGCATCGCAAGCATCCATGCCAGCAGTATCGAAAGCGCAGTAAAACTAGCGATCAGACCCTCCAGAATCCGACGCAGCCACCTGTGATCCGTCCAGAAATAGACGCGTGGAGACTGGTGACAGACCAGCATGACGGCAACGAATCCGCCGACCATGCCGATGAAGGCGACATACTCCCCGCGTATCAGCGCCCACGCGCTCAGCCCATGGTGCGACGAAACCGTCGCCAACGGCAAAGCGTGGCTGCCGGGGATCAGCATCGCGACAATTTCAGCGAGAGCGGAAAAAAAAACGAATCCGCAAACAAACAGCACAACGCGCCAGCCGGCACGCAGCCCATTCCGTCCAAAAAGGATTGTGTTGAGTAGCCGCGTCTCAAAAGGCATGGCAAGCGAATCGGCCGACTGCTGCGTCAGACCTTCCGGTTGCAAGCGTTCTGATGGCTCCGACAGCGCGGACTTTCGTTCCTGCATCACTCCTGCATCGTAGCGCCTGACCGCACCCCGCGCCAAGAAGCAGCAGTTTCTGCCGCCCACGCCATCCATCTCAACTGAAGAGGTCCTTCATGCGGCTGATCATATTGCGCGAGGTCGGTTTGTTTTCGACATCCATCGTCTCGCCCAGTTGCCGCACCAGTTCCCGTTGCACACGGGAGAGCTTCTTTGGCGTCTGCACCAATACCTGCACGATGATGTCGCCGCGTCCATGCTCGTTCAGGTGCGGCACGCCTTCGTTGCGCAGCCTGATCTCGCGACCGCTTTGCGAACCCTCGGGAATGCGCACGGTCAGCGGTCCTTCCAGGCCGGGAATCTCGATCTCGGCGCCCAGCGCAGCCTGTGGAAACGAGATCGGTACAACGCAGTGCAGATCGTTGCCGTCGCGTTCAAAGAAGTCGTGCGGCTTCACTGTGAGCACGATGTAAAGATCGCCGCGAGGGCCGCCAAATCGCCCAGCATTTCCCTCGCCCGCATAGCGGATGCGCGTCCCATCCTCCACGCCTGCCGGCACGCGCACCTGCATCTGAAACTCGCGCTGCACGCGCGTCTCACCGCGACAGGTGGAGCAGGGATCGGTGATCACCACGCCCGATCCGCCGCAGCTTCCGCAGGCGCGCGCCACAGAGAAAAATCCCTGCTGATAGCGAATCTGGCCGTGCCCCTGGCACTGCGCGCAGGCGGTGGGGCCGCGTCCGGATACGGTGCCGGTGCCGCGACAGGCTGCGCAGTTTTCTCTGCGCCGCGCCTTCACTTCCGTCTCTTTGCCAAAGACGGCATCTTCAAACTCGATGGTCAGGTCCACGCGCAGATCGTCTCCGCGCTGCACGCGCGAACCGCGCCGCTGGCCACCGGAGCCGCCAAACATCTCGCCAAAGATATCGCCAAAGATGTCGCCGATATCCACGGCGCCGCCAAACGGGCTGCCGCCGCCAAAACCGGCGCTGGTGGAGGCATGGCCATAGCGATCATAAGCCGCGCGCTTCTCCGCGTCGCTCAGGACGCCATAGGCTTCGCTGGCCTCTTTGAATCGCTCCTCCGCCTGCTTGTCGCCGGGGTTGCGGTCCGGATGATGCTTCATCGCCAGCTTGCGATAGGCCGTCTTCAGCTCCGCCTCGCTGGCTTCACGGGAAACCCCGAGGATCTCGTAGTAGTCTGCTTTGCTCACAGGTGTCACGTTTATCCGCTATCTGTTTTTTTTCGGTTGCAGGAACTGATGGTGTTGTTTTGTCGGCTCGTCCGCGCTTCAAGCCTCGGTCTGTGTGGGATTGCTGACCACGCGCACCAGCGCCGGGCGCAGCAGCCGCTCACGAATCCGATAACCGCGACGAATTTCCTCGGCTACGGTCTGGTCCGGCATGTCGGCGCGCTCCACCGATCCCAGAGCCTCATGCACGCGTGGATCAAACGGCTCACCCACCGCTGGCACCGCCTGCACCTGGAGATTGCGTAGAACCTCTTCCATCTGCTTGACGATCAGTTCGACGCCGGTGCGCAACTGCTCCGCCGAAGCATTCGCCGTCAGCGCCAGCGTGAAGTTGTCCAGCACGGGCAAAAACTGCTCCACCACCATGCCCGTGGCGTAGTCGCGAAACTCCGTTTTTTCGCGCTCCTGCCGCTTGCGCGCGTTGTCAAACTCGGCCTGCAGACGCGCCAGCCGATCCATCCACTGGTCCCGCTCCTGAAGCGCCTGTTCCAGTTGTCCGGCCAGGCCGGCCTCTTCACCGAATGCCTGGATAACGTTTGCCTCCGGCTCCAGCCGCGCGTCTTCTCTCATTTCCTCTTCCGTCATGCTTTCCATGCCTTCCGCTCCACATAAAACCGTTGGGCACACAGTTGAATACCCGATGCTTCTATTCTCTCAAATTCCGCAAACCGCGCTGCTTGCCTGCGCACTCAATCCCGCGCCGCGCTATCGCGCTTCATCGTGGACGGCTCGCTTTCGGTCAGTACGCGCTCCGAGAGTTGCGCAATGAAACCCACGGTGCGCATCATCTCCTCATACTGAACCCGCGTTGAAGCAATGACCGCAACCGTTCCGGAAGCGCGGCTGCCCAGGTTCACCGGCGCGCCGATCAGCACCATATCGTGCGTGCCCGGCACCGCTTCATCCAGCCCCACAATCACGCGCACCTCACGCTGCTGCGCGTGGACAAAAGCCTGCAACAGCTCGATCACGCGCTGCCGCGTCTCCAGCGCTGAGAGCATCTGCCGCAGTTGCTCGCGATCCATTCCACCCGTCAGCAGATTCGCCATGCCATCCACATAGACGGTCGAGGCCTGCGGCTCCACGCGCAACGCGCCCTGCGCATACAACTCGTTGAGCGCCGTGAGGCCGCGGTTGTACTCGATGCGCTCCTGCTCCAGCCGTTGATCCAGCTCCGCGCGAATCCGATCCAGACGCCAACCGCGAAAGTTCTCGTTCAGATACTGCCCTGCGGCATCCAGTTCGCCGGCGGCCCACTCGTGCTGCGGCCTCAGCATCCGATCCTGCACCGCGCCGTCGCGCGTGACCAGCACGGCCAGAATGCGTCCCGTCGTCAGCCGCGAAAAATGAATATGCTCCAGCACCGGCTCGGCATCCGGACACGCCAGCGCGATGCCGACGCTGTTCGAAAGATGCGCCAGCACCTGCGAGGTCCGCTCCAGAAACTGCATTGGCGAGGCCACTCCGTTGTAGCTTTCCTGAATGCGTCCGCGCTGCTGTTCGTCGAGCATCTTGCCGTCGGTGGCGGCACGCGCGCCGCTTTGCAACTGCTCCACGTAATAGCGAAAGCCGCGCGCCGTCGGTACGCGTCCAGCCGAGGTGTGCGGCTGGTCCAGCAGCGCAGCTTCGCCCAGGGCAGCCATCACGTTGCGGATGGTGGCCGAACTCAGACCGTCTCGATGCTCAAAGCGCCGTGCCACGGACTGCGATGAAACCGGCTCGCCGGTGGCGATATACATCTCCAGAATCGCCATCAGCACCAGTCGCTCACGCGGGCTGATACGGTACTCCTGCATTGCGACCTCCTCAGTGAATCTCGATGACCTCATTGCTGCCCGCGGCCACCTGGTCGGCACGCTCGGCCACCTGCCGCGCAATCGCGTAAAACTGCGCCGCGTCGGCGTCGTCCGGACCGGCAAGCGCCACCGGCAGTCCACGGTCTCCACCTTCACGGATCGCCGGAACCAGCTCCACCGCGCCAAGAAACGCCAGGCCAAACTGAGCCGCTGTCCGCTCCGCTCCGCCTTTGGAGAAGATATCGATGATCTGGCTGCAATGCGGACAGGTGAAGTGGCTCATGTTCTCCACGATGCCCAGCACCTCCACGTTGACCTGCGCAAACATCTCCAGCGCCTTGCGCGCATCCTGCAGGGAAACGTCGCTGGGCGTGGAGACGACGACCGCGCCGGTGAGCGGCACCGTCTGCACCAGCGAGATGACCACGTCGCCCGTGCCGGGCGGCAGATCGACGATCAGATAATCCAGCTCGCCCCACTCCACCTGCTGCAGAAACTGGCGGATGATCTGGTGCAGCATCGGTCCACGCATCACCAGCGGCTTGTCGCCGGGAGAGATGTAGCCGATCGAGATCGTCTTGACGCCATGCGCCACATTCGGCTGAATCTGGTTGCGCTCATCCACGCGCGGCTGCTGGCTGCTGCCCATCATCAGCGGAATATTCGGGCCGTAGATGTCGGCGTCGATCAGGCCGACCTTGTTTCCCATCCGCGCCAGCGCAATCGCCAGGTTGACGGCGACCGTGGTCTTGCCGACTCCGCCTTTGCCGGAGCCAACCGCGATGATCTTGCTGACGCCCGGCAGCGGCATCGGCGCCTGCGGAATTCCATGTCCATGAGCCATTGTTTTGTTCCTTCCACTTTCATTTTACCGGGATCGTCGGAGCGACGAAATACCTTGCCATAGTTCGGCTTCGCGCACTTTCAGCTTTGCGCGCTCAAGACTTGCCCGGACGCACGCTGCCCAGGACTTCCGGAGCCATTCTGGCGCGTTTGCGCCGCTCGGACTCCGTGGCGCGAATCTCACGCCGTCGCTGCGCGCCTTCGTAACGGCGCAACTCGTCGGGTGTCTCCGGGCGAATGGCCGGAACCAGCACCGGATGTTCGCCGCGATCGACGGCGACAAAGACCAGATAAGCGCTGGCGACGTGACGATATTTGCCTGCCAGAGCATCCTCTGCCCAGACCTTGACGCCCACCTCCAGCGAATGGCTGAAGGCGCGGTTGACGCTGGACTTGAGGATGAGCAGGTCGCCGACATGGACCGGCTGGATGAAGTCGATGTGGTCCATGGACGCTGTGACGACGGGCGAACGCGTGTGGCGCAGCGCGGCCATCGCGCCCACCAGGTCGATCAGGTGCATCAGCCGCCCGCCGAGCAGGTTGCCCAGCGTGTTCGTGTCGTTGGGCAGCACCAGTTCGGTCATCTCCGACTGCGATTCGCTGACCGCGCGGGCCTCGGTGAAGGTGCGGGCTTCGCTGGGCTGTGTGACAAACTCGGTCATCTTTTGGTCCTCCGGAATTGGGCAGACTGCGGTCACATCTCTGTAGCCGCTTGCATCAGGATGCGCGCTCCGTCCTGTTCGACGCATCGCCGTCCCACAATCCAGTGTGAGCAATCGGGAGCGAATGCGCAAATCTTCCTGGCGGGCAAATGAGACGACTGGTGCTGACTGAAACCGGGCAGTCGTGAAAAGATAGAGCCATGGACAAGATGACCGGGCTGAAAGAGATCCTGACCATGGATCCGAAGAACAGTTTTGCGCGCTATGGACTGGCCATGGAACTGGCCGGGCGCGGCGAAACCGATGCGGCACTGGCCGAATTTGCAACACTGCTGGAACAGAATCCGGACTACACCGCAGGCTACTTCATGTCGGCCCAGACGCTGGCCAAAGTGGGCCGCACGGCCGAGGCCATCGTCCGGCTGAAGGACGGCATCGGATGCGCGGCGCGAACGGGCAACTCCCACGCCAAGAGCGAGATGCAGGGCATGCTGGACGAACTGGGCGGCTGAGGCAGCGCAGTCCGCGCAGCTCACGCACCGAGCCGAACCTTCACTCTCCTCGGCTGGCCAATCTCAGGCTGACCTCAGCTTTTTGTGCTGAAGGCCGAGGCAGGCAGTGTGACTGAACCCATGCGTCCGCTGTTGCGATCGATGACAATCACGCGCACTGTAGCCAGCTTCGAGGGTAGCTTCAGTGTGCGCTTGTAGGGAATGCCGGCAGGCATGCCGCTTTGATAGGTGGCGGGAAGCAGACTGAGGGCAAGTGTGTCGCCGCTGATCTGCGCCTGGTGTGTGCCGTCGCTGCGCGTGGCCACAAAGATGAGAAGCTGATCGGTCCATCGGCCAGCCGCCGTGCCAGATGAGGAGCCGGATGCAGAATCCGGCGTCTGCTGACGCAGGTCCAGCCCCTTGAGCGCGATACGCAGGCGAAGCGTGGCCCCGTCGGAGTCGGTCGCAGTGGCTGCTGTCAGGTCGATGGCTCGTGCCTCTTCCGGACTCCAGACCGCCCGCTGCAACTGCTGGCGCGGGGTGAGCACCGGCTGAGCCGCATCGAGATAGCTGGCCCGATAGCGCAGCTTCAGCCCTTTGCGATCCGGGATTTGGATGGTGATGATGTGCTGCGTGTTGTCGGGCGGCGAAGGCGGCTCAAAGGACAACTCTGCGGTGGCCTGCTGATCGGCTTGAATCTGATCGAGCGTCTTTGCCAGATCGGTGCCGCGGCGCACGGCCAGTCCGCCTGTGGACTCCGCCAGTGTGCGCACCGGCGCGTCGATGCCGTGGGCGTTGGCCTGCATCTGGCCGGTCAATCGGCCGGGCGTCAGGTTGCGTCCGGCAGCGGCTCCGGCAGGGCCGTTGTTGTCTGTGGAACCCTGAATCAGCTCGACGTTGCGGAACTCGATGCTGGAATCGACGGAGCCGCCGGAGTTCTGCGAGGCGTCGATGACGTAGAGCGCGATGTGAGCGTCGTTGAGCGCTTCCCGGGCGTGCAGCAAAGCTGGCTCCAGGGTACGGCTGCCTTTTTCCATGCCCACGGCACGATCTTCCCAATCGCCGAGCGCGCTGTCGCCGGAGATGAGCGCCAGACTTTTTTGTCCTGAGACGGCGGCGAAGTGCCGCGCCAGCGCCTGCATGCCCTCCAGCAACTGACGCTGCGGATTGTCGCCGAGCAGGCGTAACTCCGGATCGGTGGTTTCGACGTAGTCCGGGATTTCGGTGTAGTTGCCGTTGACACTGTTCAGGTCCACGGCGTGATGGACGGTGTCGAACTCCTGACGGTCGCGGCGTTCGAGCGCCTGCGCCTGCGAAGTGGAAGCTGCTGAAGGCGTCCAGGCCGCGAGTTTTGCGCGCACCAGCGCCGGATCTTCGGTCACATCCTGAATGACGCGAAAGCCGTGCTCGTCGATGGCATAGAGCGCGAAGCGCGTGCCGGAGCGGGCCGATTGCAGAAACTGAAGCACCTGCTGTCGCGCCTGGTTCATGGCGATGAAGGGCAGATGGCTGTCATCCAGCAGCAGAATGAGCGTGTCCGCAGGCGGCGCGGAGCTGGCGACATTGGTGAATTCGTCCGTGGGAACAGCGGTCTGCGTGGTGGTGTCGGTTGAACTCTGCTGGAAGGTTGCCAGCGGAACCAGGCGACCATTGTCGAAGAGCTGGATCTCGTTGCGGCGCAGGTTGGTGACCGGCTGGCCTTTGCGATCCAACGCAAGCAGGTTGACGTTGACGCGCTCGGTGGTGGCATGGAGCGTGAAGGCTCCAGCATCGCTGGCAGTCGAAGGCGGCATCTGGTCGAGCGCGCGGATAGTCAGCTCGGGCGCGGCTGGAGTTGCATGCTCGTCTGCGGAAGTTGCGGGAACAACGGAGGCGACAGCCGATGGAGCTGGCGAGGACAGCGGCGGAGCGGGTGACGGAGGCGCGGCTGGCGACGCGTCGGGTTGCGGCAAAGGCGAAACCGGCTGCGGAGTCGGCTGTGAGATGGGCTGCGAGGCGGGTGCGTCATTGGCGGCGAGATCGGTGATGATGCGCGCCTGCGAGCCGAAGCGGTGATAGTCGGCAAACTCGGTTTCGTTGATGCGTGTGCGGTCGATGGTCTGGATGATGCCGCGTTGCTCCCACTTGTCGGGCGTGGTGGTGAGCGTGACGCCGTGCAGGGGACAGGTGGTGTGGCTGGAGCCGATGGCGACCGGTCCCCACTCGATCATCATGGCGCCGCGCAGCAGACTTTCACCGGGGCGCGGATCGACGGTGAGCTGGATGCGGCGGATGATGCCGGTCTCCGGCTCGATGGCCAGTTCGCCGTGGTAGCCGGCAAGCAGGACGCTGGGGACGGAGACCATGGTCTGATGTTGACCGTCGAGCGCGGGGCGATAGGCGACATCGCAGCAGTAGTGGACGGAGTAATGAGAGGCACTGCGCGGCACGATGAAGTGAAAGACGGCAAGTTTTTTGCCGTCTTCCAACTGCCAGCGCGACCAGGCGATCTGGCCGTGGGCGGCATCGGTGAGCACGGTGGTGAGCACAGGACCGAATTCACCCCAGGAGACGAGATCGCGCGCTTCACGGAAGTTTTCGCCAGGAGCGTTTTTGGCTTTGGCGTGCGCGGGCTTTGCCGTCGGCGCATCGGTCTCGACGCCATCGCGAATGGTGACCGGCGTCTGGTCTTCGCCAAGCAGGAGCAGACCGCCGCGCATTTCCGCGATGCCGGATTCAAAGCCGACGCCGGTATCGGTGTAATGCGCGGTGTCGCGGACGGCGATGAGGTTGGGCAGCGAGGGGATGGTGCGGACGACGTAATCGATGGCGCTGGACATGATGGCGCGTTGCTGCGGAAACGATGGAGCCGCAGTGGACGGCACCTGAGCCGATGGCGGCGGCAGAAAGGCCGATGCGGCATAGAGCGCGCGCAGAGCTTCGGTGGTCTGCGCACCGGGCGCCTCGACCGTGAGCCGCTGCCAGGTGGAGACGTTGAGGGATTCGGTGAGCTGGATGCTGTTGAGCCGCTGGCTGAGCTGAGCATCGGTGAGGTGGTCGGCGTGCGCGTCATCGATGATCTGCGCCAGTTCGCTGACCGTGACGCGATGCGGCGCGGCGAGCAGAAGCGCTGGCACGGCGAAAGCAACGAAAAGAACAAGCAGACGACGCATCAGGTGAACTCCGAAGTCGATGGAAGCGGCGATCGAAAGTGCGAAGCCGATTGTCGCGATGCCAACCATCATAGTGCGCGCGGATCGAGTGCGGCAAAAAGCGATAAAAAACGGTTTACTTCAGAGAAATTACGGTCGCTGGTCTCGGTGCGGCGATGGCGGAAACCGGGTTTGGCATTCAAATTGCGCGGTGACGGGGGGGATGGGGGGGTGGGGGTTTTTCTGTCATCTGATTGATTCCATGCGGCTTGCACGAATTTCGAGCGAATTTGAAATTTCACGGCGATTGATTCGATGAGAGTTACAAGAAATTCGATGTTGCATGCAACAGAATTTTGCAGCGGAGGCAGGACGTGCGACCCGGCTTTTTACCTGGTTGGAAAGCATGAAGATGGTTCTCCTTTCTGCAAATGAACTGGCCTGTCTGGCGGAAAAACGCGCAGACAGGCCCAATGGAAAATGAGCATAGCACAAAGCGGAATAATTCCCTGCACGGAGTTGGCTGCGGAGTCAGCGGGCTGGGAGGCTAATTCCGGCGAACGGGTTGGACGCGAAGGCAAGCGAAGCGGAATCCGGGGGTTGCGCAGAGGCCTGGCCGACGCGCAGGACGCGCAGCAGCAGGCCGGAACCGCTTTGCAGGGTAAGTTTGCGTCCCGTTGCGCGGAAGACGAGCTGGCCTGTGGGCGCTGTGCGTCCCGCATGTGCCAGAGCTACATCTGGATAGCCGAAAAAGCCGCAGGCGTCGGAGGAAAAGAGCCAGAATGCCTGCGGTGCAAGGTTCGCGGCCACCTGAGCGCGACAGCTTTGGCCGGGCCGTGCAAGCGGCAAGGCGAGGATGCCATAGGCGACGGGCTTGCCGACAGGCGTCATGCCTTCAGCGACAGGACCGCCGCCGCGGTAGACCTGCTGGCCACCGATCTGGCGCGTGGTGGCGTTCTCTGGAACGGTGCCGCGCATGGCCATGTCTTCCGGCGTTTCAGCCTCTTCAACCTCCAGCAACGAGGCCATGGCACGCAGGCTCACCTGCACGGGGATCGTGATTTGACGCTGACGCAGCGCGGTGAAGCGCAGAGTGAGAGAGGGATGCGGAGCGGGCGTGACGGCGACAACTTCACCGAGAAGCCGCGCGCCGCGATGGACCGGAGTGCCGGGAATGGATTGCATGACGGTGGCCTGGATGCGCTGGCCGGGGTGAGCGTGGTCGGCATGGATCGTCGAGTCCAGACTGACGGGCAGGATGGTGCCTGCGGGCAAGGCAGCGGGCGCGGCCTGAGCATCCAGCGCGGGCGCGGCGAAGAGAAGAAGTACGGCAAGAACGAAGGCGCGCATGGCGAAAGTCCTCCACTTGCTGAGATGCCGAAAGCTGAAAAAAAGGCTACAGAAAGCGCACGGGGCGGTTAGCCGCGTCGACCAGAAGCTGGAGCGTGGCGACGGGGGATGCAGTCAGCTCAAAGCCCATGATGATGACCTGATGGCCGCGCTGGATCAGATGCGCCGCCGCGCCGTTCATGCAGATGACGCCGGAGCCGCGCGGGCCGGCGATGGTGTAGGTCTCCAGGCGCGCGCCGCTGGTGTTGCTGACGACGAGGACTTTTTCGCCGGGCCAGAGGCCGACGGCGTCCATGAGGTCCTGGTCGATGGTGATGCTGCCGATGTAGCTGAGATCAGCCTCGGTAACGGTGGCGTTGTGAATCTTGGAACGCAGTACGGATCGCATGATGGTCACTTCCCTCGGGGTAAATGCCTGTCTTCAGGGTAATGCTTTGCACAGCCGCTTGTCGTGCACTGCCATTGCATGGAGCAGATGCGCGTTCGCGCGGTTGCCGCTCCCGTTGGTCGCGAAGGTGCAGTGGCGGGGGTTGCCGGGAACAGCAGATTCGCTGCGGGAAGGCCAACCAGTAAAGCAAAAGCAAGAGCAAAGGCAAGAGCAGATTCCCTGCGGGAAGGCCAACAAGAAAGGCAAGGGCACAGCAAAAGCAACGGCAGATTCCCTGCGCGGGGTGGACGCAGGGAGTCTGTTGCTTATGCGGGAGGTGCGCCGAGGGCTTTGCGGACGGCGGGTGCGACGCGGGTGCCGAGCAGCTCGATGGCGTGGCGCATCTTCTCCGGCGCGATGGAGGCCGCGGTCATCTGGAATGAGAATTCGGTAAGATTTCTCC
>JAJZHE010000034.1 GCA_021804655.1 Acidobacteriota bacterium | reverse complement strand
GGCCAAGAGCGGCGGTGGAGACCCTGACGGTAACCCGAGGTTGCGCGCAGCGATTTTGGCGGCCAAGGCCGAGAACATGCCTGCGGACAACATCAAGCGTGCGATCCAGCGTGGGACAGGCGAACTGGAGGGCGCATCGTATGAAGAAATTTCATTTGAAGGCTACGGGCCGGGCGGCGTTGCGTTGATCGTCGATACGCTGACGGACAATCGCAACCGCACGGTGAGCGAGGTGCGTCATGCGTTTTCCAAGCATGGCGGCAACCTCGGCGAATCGGGTTCGGTGCGATTCATGTTCAGCAAAAAGGGCGTGATCGGCATTGAGAAGAGCGCAGCCGACGAAGAGCAGCTCATGAACATTGTGCTGGAGCATGGCGGCGAAGACCTGAACGACGAAGGCGACAACTGGGAGATTCTGACAGATCCGGCAAGTTTTGAGGCCGTAGCCAACGCGGTGAAGGCAGCGGGCATCGTAACTGTGATGAGCGAAGTGACGATGGTGGCCAGCACCTACACGACGCTTGAAGGAGCACCGGCAAACCAGATGATACGGCTGCTGGATGCGCTGGAAGATCTGGACGATGTCCAGAATGTCTACTCGAACTTCGACATGGACGCCGCGGCGATGGAAGCAGCGGCAGGCTGAAAATCGGAGATGGAATCAGGCTGGATCGCAAGCAGGATCAGGCAGAGGCCGCCGAAGCAGGCGGCCTTTTCCTTGATCTGTGGGCACGCAACGTGAGGAGTGAAGATTGAAGAAGTACACATGTTTTGCAGGAATCATGATCTTTGGCCTGGTCGCCATGGGGATTTGCCGTGCGCAGAACAGCGCGCAGAGCGACAGCTCGACCAGGCCAGCCAGTGTAGCCAAGCCCGACAGCCTGGATTGGGCCGGGGATGTGAGCCAGCATAAGCGTTGGGAGTTTGGGCCGGTGCTGAACGGTGGCAACGGCCTCTATGACCGCTCCAGCTATCACTTTTTCTGGGCCGGAGCGCAGGCGGGCAAGATTCTGACGCCCATGATCCATGCCGGTCCGTTCAGCGGCCAGTTTGAGTTTGGAGCGGAGGTCTTCCCGGTGTGGCAGGCCTATACGCCTGCGCCTTATTCGCAGACGGTGATGGTGAACGGACAGCCGGTGGTGCAGAACTGGGGCGGCGGCAACTTCTATGGTGTCGCGGTGATGCCGGTGATCTTCCGCTGGAACTTTGCTACGCCCACGCGGCGGTTTGTCCCCTGGTTTCAGGCTGCGGGCGGAGTCATCTATACCACGCACAAGTTTCCTCCGAATCTGCTGGTGCCGCATGGGACGCCGGGTGGCACTTCGGTCTTCAACTTCATGCCGCAGGGTGGAGTGGGCTTCCACTACTTTCTGCGTTCGCGTCGTTCGATTGATGTGGGGCTGAATGCGGTGCACATCTCGTCGGCATCCCTGGGAGACAAAAACCCTGGCGTGAATTCCAGCCTGCAACTCCAGGTCGGCTATACGTGGTGGAAGTAGTGATGCCGAAGTCGGTGCAGAATTCAATGCAGGACGCGATTGTGGAGTGCGTCCCCAATTTTTCCGAGGGTCGGGATGAAGCTGTCGTGCGCGCGATCGTCCAGGCCATGTGCGTGGACGGCGTCAAGCTGCTGGACTGGTCGATGGATGCCGACCACAACCGTTCCGTTGTGACTGTCGCAGGCGAGCCGCAGGCGGTCGTGGAGTCAGCGGTGCGCGGTGTGGGCAAGGCAGCGGAGCTAATTGACCTGACGAGCCAGCAGGGGGTGCATCCGCGAATCGGCGCTGCGGACGTAGTTCCGTTCGTGCCGGTTCAGGGTGTCACTCTGGAGCAGTGCGCGCTGCTGGCCAGGCAGGCGGGTGCGGAGATCGAGCGGCGCTGGCGGGTTCCGGTGTACTTCTATGGCGCTGCGGCCTCGCGCCCGGATCGGGCAAATCTGGAGGATGTGCGCCGGGGGCAGTTTGAGCAGCTTCGCGAACTGGTGCTTCGGGATCACACGCGCTGTCCGGATGTCGGCGGACCGGCGCTGCATCCAACCGCCGGGGCAACGGCCGTCGGCGCACGGCGGTTTCTGGTTGCCTTCAACATCTATTTCGACACGACGGACGTATCTTTTGTGCGGACGATTGCAAAAAAGATTCGCGCCTCGTCGGGCGGCTTGCCCGGTGTGAAGGCGATGGGGGTGCTCGTGCGCGATCAGGCACAGCTTTCCATGAACATCACGGATTTGCAGGCTGTTTCGATCGAGCAAGCCTATGAAAAGGCGTCGGAGATTGCAGCGCAGTATCGGGTTGCGCCGGTTCGTACGGAGCTGATTGGATTGTTGCCCGCGTCGGCCTGTGAGCGGGAGAGCGAGTGGATGCGTCTAAATATTGAGTTCGACCCGGAGCAGAAGGTGATCGAGCGCCGACTAAGAACGCCGATGGAGTGGCCGGATGTGTTGGTCGTTTCAGTGTCGTAGTCGGGATAACCAGCGGTTTGTTTGAAGTCGCTGCGGATGGGAAAGGTGAATAATTACGTGAAGAAAATGCAGTTTTGGTTTGTGGGTCTGGCCCTTGCGGGCGTTGGAATCAGCGGTTATGCGGCGCAGTTGTCGTCGGATGCGCGCTCAGCGATTCCCTACGATGTGCAGCAGATGGTGGTGGTGGACTACCGCATCATGCAGAACTCGCCGGTGGCGATGCAACTGCGGAATCAGGTGATGCCGCCGGAGCTGAAGCGTCTGGAAGATACGCTGCAAAAGGCCGGTTTGAACGACAACAACGATCTTGACCAGCTTGCGTTCATCCTCTATCGCACCAAGCCCGGCTCCGAAGACGTGCAGACCGTCGGCGTTGCGCAGGGGCAGTTTCCCGTGCAGGATGTGATCGCCAATTTCAAGAAGAGACGCATGAAGCCGACTGTGGTGCGGACGACGACGATCTATCCACTGGGTGCTTCGGGCATGAGCGTGGTCTTTCTGGATGAATCGACGATGATCTTTGGCAGCATGGAAGCTGTGAAGATGGCCGTGGATGTGCGGGACGGGCTGACCCAGGGCTTCCTGACCAATAACCAGATGATGAGTGAGATGCAGTCGGTGGACAACTCGCCACTCTGGAGCATTCTGGACCAGAAGGGCACACAGACGATGATGAAGCAGCTCATGAGCCAGATGGGTCAGATGGCCGGCTCGGTGACGGACTTCAGTTCCGTGAAAAATCTGCTGGCGGGAAGCTGGTACTCGATGAGTTTTCAGCATGGAGTCAGCTTTGACCTTGCCGTGCAGTCAAACGACAACTTTGCCGCAGCCACCATCTCGTCCTTGCTGAACGCTGCGGTGCTGTACAAGAAGATGAGCGGCACCGACTCTGAAAAGACAGCCATGAACGATGCCTCGATCAGCTCCAGCGGAGGCCGACTGAATATTCATTTTGGCGCTACCGATGACGATTTTCAGGGGCTTCTGAAGTCGGATATGTTCAAGAGCATGGTCCACTGAGAACCGGATTCACTGCGCATGGGGTTTCCTGCATTGGGCGGCAGTGAATCGCCGCCCGCGCAGGAATCACTCCTCGGAAGAAAGCGGCTGATCTGCTCGTGCTTCGCAGGCTGCCTGCATCTCAGCATGTTTTGGGGCAAGGGAAGCTTCTGTAAAGCTGTGGATGGATGGCAGATAGGGGCCGTTGAAGCGGCAGACGCGGTTGCGTCCCTTCCCCTTGGCGTCGTAGAGAGCCTGGTCGGCGCGCGCGCTCAACTCTTCCGGGTTCGTGCCCGGGCGTGGAATCATTGTGGCGCTGCCAACGGAAACGGTCACAAAGCCAAACTCTGTCGCCGGATGCGGCAACCTGCGGTCGCGGATGGCATCGCAGATATCTTCAGCAATGGCAAAGGCGCCTGTAGCATCGGTGGCTGGCAGGATGATAGCGAACTCTTCGCCCCCGTAACGCGCCACCAGGTCAGCAGGACGTTGCACAATGTCCAGTGCCGCCTCGGCAATCTGCCGCAGGCAACTGTCCCCCTTCAGGTGGCCCAGGGTGTCGTTGTAGAGTTTGAAGCGATCCACATCGAGAAAAAGCAGCGATAACGGCGTTCCGTCGCGCAGATTGCGCCGCCATTCGCTGGCAAGCACTTCGTCAAAACGTCTTCGGTTGGCGATTCCGGTCAAAGCATCGACGGTGACCAATCCCTCCATGGTGCGATAGGCGGCTTGCAGCTTTTCATCTGCGAGTTTGCGATCGTGAATATTGCGCACAAGATTCAATATTCCTGTGGGCTTGCCGGTGGCGGAGTCATGGTAGATGCGAACGCTGGCTTCTACCCAGATGTAGGAGCCATCCTGTTTGCGGACGCGATATTCGCAGGTGCCGCCACCTGCGCCCTCGATGAGTCTGCGCAAGACCGCTTGCATGTTTGGAATGTCTTCGGGATGAACGATGTCGTGAAAAGTGTTGCCGATCAGATCCGCAGGTTGCCATCCGGTCATGGCCACGACAGCTTCCGAAATCCACTTTCGCCGACCCTTCAGGTCGGCCAGAATGATGACATCCTGCGAGGTTTCCGTGACGAGTTTGTGCAGCTTGGTGATGCTCGCCAACTCCCGCTGCGCGCTTCGCAGACGGTCGAGTACAACGGAGAGCGCATGGATCATGAAAAGTTGCGTGGCCAGAAAAAGCTGAAAAAATATCGCTCGGGAGCGCTCTCCCTCAAGCATGTCGAGCGATAACGGTCCCTTGCCATGCACCGTGAACCAGCCGCCGATGGCTGCGGTTGTCAGCACGCATGCGGCGGCCCATCCCATCCCCAGTTCCAGCATGACGATCTGGAGCAATGGAAATGTGAGAAACAGCAGAGGGAAATGGCTCTGACCGAAGACTCTTGTTGTGATCACGATTGAGAGAGCGGGATAAATCAGCTTCCAACCGGGGCGATCAAAGCGGCGGTGCTGCGTGCGCAGGATGGCGACGACGGCAGGTGTGACACAAAGAATGCCAAGGCAGTCGGCAAAGAGCCAATCGCCAACACTCGACCAGAAGGGATACTGATGCAGCAGCGTATTGTGCAGCCCGTTGAGCATGGCTGGGACAACAGGACCGACAAAGCAGGCTAACAGCAGAAAACGAAGCAGATAGCGGATGCGAGTAAAATCCGGCAGTACGGTGGATCGGGGCCGCAACAGCGCTGCTGGCAGCAGGACTTCAACAAGATTGAGAGAGTTGAAGAACAGATTGCGCGTCAGCGGCTCATGAATCAGGAAGCTGCCCAGAAACATTCCGACAAAACCGGCAGCCAGATAGCCTGGCCACCGCCAGCGCGGAGCCAGCAGCAGAACAGCCAGCAGAATCCCGTTTGCAAACCAGATGACGTCAAAGCCAGCAGGGTTGGCGTCGAAGTTGTGCGCGCACACAATGGAAAGCGCAAGCGACAAAACCAAAAGCAACATGCGCAATAGATATCCATTGCGCGCGCGGTGGCGATTTGAATGCGATCCATTCATGGAGTTGATCTGGTGTCTCGATCTGCTCGAAAGATGGCAGATTGCCACCTTCTACAGATAGAAATCTGATATCGTCATCGGCACGAATCCGGGGGAGATTCGCCTGTTTCATGAACAAATTGAGAAACTGTTCCAATTTGTCACTTCGTACATTTCAGCAAAATCATGCAAAGGTGCACTTGCAAACATCTGAATCGAGCTTGTTTCGTCAACCAGACACTAGAACCAGGCAAACCAGGAAACGCCTCGCAATGAGACCGACAATCAAAGCGAGTCTCGGGAAATCGACCAAAGCCGCTTTGACAACGATAGAACACTCTCTAGTGTTGGAGTGTGATGTCTTCCGTGAAATCGATCTTCCCACCCGGCTCCAGTGCGATCTGAATCTGCCCCTGATCTTTGTCCTGCAGAACAGGCCCATCGAAGCGAATGATCTTGTCGAGAGGGCCGGGATATTGTGCGTGTATCTTCCCCACGCCGTTGACCTTAAGCCGGTAATGAAAGATGCCGCCAGCCGCAAGCTGATTGATGCCGAAGCTGGCGCTCGGGTAGTCCACTTCAATCTCGCGTAGAGGCGTTCCAGACCGGTTGATGACCGTCACGTTCACCCAAAACGAGCGATAGTCTTTGCAACCAACTGCAGCAAACTCCAGGACGATCATCAGCACCGTGGCGATGAGCGGCAAAAACCGCGAATGGGGATGCTTCATGACGGGTCTCCTGATCGGTCTGAGTGCTCCTGGCTGGGGTGTATCTGTGACAATCGCTTTTCCACAGCGTTCATGCGGCGAACCAGATCCGGCAGACGCTGAAAAATGCTGACGGCGCGCAGCCAGAGCCGATTGTCAAAGGCCGGCGAACCGGAGATCATCTTGCCGGCGGGAATATCGTGCGAGACGCCGGACTGCGCGGTCAGGATGACCCCATCGCCGATTGCGCAGTGGCCTGCGACGCCGGCCTGCCCTGCCAGAATCGCATTGGACCCAACGACCGAGGAGCCGGCCAGACCCACCTGAGCGCAGAGCAGCGTATTGCTGCCGACATGCGAACCATGTCCCACCTGCACCAGGTTGTCCACCTTGGTGCCGTCGCCGATCACAGTACTGCCGACGGATGCGCGATCAATGCAGGCGTTGGCCTGGATATCGACATGCGAGCCGATACGGACGGGTCCGGATTGCGGAATCTTCTGCCACAGCCCCTGTTCGTTCTTGGCAAATCCAAAACCGTCTGCACCGACGATCACGCCATTTTCCAGCGTCACATGGTCGCCCAGTTGACAGCCTTCACGGACGACCGCGTGTGCATGGGCCAAAAAGTTGTCTCCGATCTGCACCTGCGGATAAAGCACTACATGCGGCAGCAGGGTAGCGCGCGCGCCAATTCGAACCCCTGCGCCAATCACAACATACGCACCGATATGCGCTTCCGGGCCAATGCTGGCCGTCGGATCGACGACTGCCGTAGGGTGAATCCCGACAGGATAACTGGGGGCCGGGTGAAAGATTCTCAGCGCCTCTGCAAAGGCAAGGTAGGGATTTTTCAGACGCAGAGTCGGAGTGGCAAGAGCAGGGAACTCGGGTTGGACCAGAATCGCTCCGGCGCGCGTGCTGCGAGCCAGGGATGTATAGCGAGGATTCGCTACAAAGGTTAAGTCGTTGGGTCCGGCTTCTTCCAGCCCCTGAACGCTGTGGATCTCGACGGAGCCATCGCCATTCAGTTCTGCCTGCAGCCGCTCGGCCAGTTCCGCCAGAGTCATTTGTTGATTGTAGCGGACGCGAGAGATTCTGAGCGAAATCGGTTCACTGGCTAGCCAACTGGTTTCTGTTGTGTTACCGTACTGTGGTTGCCTGGTCTTTTCTGAGAAGATATCGTCCTTTCTTTTCAGTAATTTAATTGAATACGTCCGGCGGGAGCGATCAATCCGAAATGCCTGATTACGTCTATTTGCTCGAAAATCGTCTGAGTGCCTACCAACAGGCCGCACTGCGCGCTGTTCGGGACGCCGCGCGTGAGGCCCAGATGCCTGTCTTCCTGGTTGGCGATGCCGTGCGTGATCTGGTCTGCGGAAACTCTGTGCGGGAATTTGAGGTGGTGCTCCACGGCAATACCGCGGAGCTGAAAAAACCGCTGACTGCCGCAGGGGCGGCTGTCTGGTGGGAAAACTCTTCGGCTCGGCGGATATCCCTGCGCTTTCCAGGGAGTGTTCTGCTGGAGTTGAGCAGCGCCCGCCACGCTGACTATCCCAAGTGTGGAAAGCCGGTTTATACATGGGCTTCCATCCATGAAGACCTGCGCTCACGCGATTTCACCGTGAATGCGATGGCGATCTCGCTCAACGATGGCTCCTATGGTCTGCTGATGGACCCACTGAACGGTGTGGCAGATATTGAAGTGCGGCAACTGCGACTGGTTTCCAATTTCGGATTTTTGGAAGAGCCGTCCAGGATGGTGCGTGCTTCCCGTCTGCGTGTTCGCCTTGGCTTCCAGATGGAAGAGCGAACGCAGCGACGGTATGACAACGCCCGAGACGAAGGCATGATGCAGTATCTCTCGGACGAAGAGCGCAAACGTGAGCTGGAACAGATTGTTCATGAAGAAGAAGCCCTGCAGGTGATGGCTGCGCATGAGGCCGAGGGCTGGATGAAGGCGCTCCATCCAGCGTGGACGACAGCCAAAGTCGATGCAGAAAAACTGCAAGCGCTGCATGACTTTTCCGTTCAGTTACAGATGCAAGGCGTCCATGCAGACCTGTCGGCTCTTCAGGCTCATTATTTGACCGCAAAACTGGCTGCGAAGGATCTGGCTGCGCTCAAGGAAAAATTTTTACGCCCCGGATTTGTGAAGGCATGGGAGGGTCTGGATGCCAGCGCGGCACAATTTGCCAAGACACTGCTGGCAAAGGAGAATGCGCGACCTTCGGCATGCTTCAAGCTGCTGTCCAGCTTTGCTCCAGAGGTGGTGGTCTGGCTTGGATTGACCACGCGCCAGGCTGCGGTGAAAGAAAAATATGACGCATTCTTGAGTACCTGGCCCGCATTCCGGCAAAAACTACCTTTCGCTTTGATGGCCGAGATGCGCATCACAAGTGATTTGCCGGGATATGCCGATCTGGCGCATCAGATATTTCTGCGGTTGATCGATGGTGAACTCGGAACAGACGAAGAGATGCGCGCCTTCCTGGAGCCGTTTTCTCCGCCGGCGCCGCCTCCGCCAGTTTCCATCAAGCGAAGCCGGTCCAAAAAAGCCGCCGAAGTCCGGATCAAATCGCGCGTTGCCGAAGACGACGAACTGGACGATGAGGACGAAGATGGCGCCAGTGAGATCGATGAGGATGGCGTGGAGCTGGATTTTCGCATTGGAGACAGTGATGAAGGGCGAATCCTGGGCGACGAGGATGATGGAGACGATGACGACGTCTTCGCGCACGATTCTGTCGGTGGGGATGCAGAGGAAACGGAAGACGACGAAGACGATGAAACACCCGCAGTCAAAGTCCGCAAAGGGGTTGCACCACGCAAAGCATCCGCTGCTGCGCAGGCTGAAGCAGTGAAGCCTGTGGCGAAGGAAACGGCAGCAACTGCACACAAAAGCGCCAAAAAGGCAACACCCGCGAAAAAAGCAGTCGAGAAGGTGAATCCAAAGCCAACCGCAGCCCCCAAACCGCCCACCGCAAAACAGTCGAAGCCTGCGATCAAGCCTTCCGCGAAAAAGGTTCCCTCAAAGCCTGTACCTGCCAAAGCCGCGAAGAAAACCGCAGCGAAAGCTGCATCCAGGCCCGCATCGCGAACAGCATCTGCTTCCGGGGTTGCCAAAGGAGCGGTCAAGACATCGACGAAGAACAAGTCGGCGGCGGCGAGCAAGGCAAAGGTTGCAAAAGGGAGCAAGGCCGCATCGCGTAAAGCGCACACTTCTGCCAAAACGCTGCCAGTGAAAGCCGTGAAAAAGATCGCTAAAGTGGCGGCTAAAAAGAAGCGCTGAGAGGCTGCCGCATCGGCAGCCTCCGAAACGTCTGTTCTTTACTGCGTATCCTTTTGAGCCGGTTTCCCTTCGGGCGAAGATCGGCGTTTCTCGCCTACATAAACTTCGCCATGCTCATTGCGCTTACCGTGCGGATAGCGCTGCTGGCTGAAGAATCGTGTCTGGCAATCCATACACTCCCAGGGATAGTAGCCGAAAAAATGACGCAGGCGATGCATCAGTGTAGCGCGGCGTCGAGTTCTGCGCGTGGCTTGAGAGCCACACTCCTTGCATGCGGGGTGCATATTTGTCACCTGACCGTGCGCGCCGAAGAAACACAAAGATACGTGTAACTATCATAATAATACTTGCGACTACTTTGGAGAAAACTTTAGTAAGAAATATTGTGTTACCAGAGTAAGTACATCCGTCACCTATTAAAAAACAGGCGCTTTCCTGATGGTCCAGTAATGCGAAGCAACGTTGCATTCTGTGAAGCCAGAGCGTCCTGACCTGTATACCGCCTCGCCTTTTGCTTTCCAGCGCCGATGAACTCCCACATGAGGGAAGATGCGATGTCTGGTGGCGATGCGGGTAAGATAGCCGAAGAAAATTTGGATTATGCGCTGCGGTTGGGTGCTGAGGCAGACCGGCTGATGTCCTATGTGCTGTTTTTTCTGTGGGTTGCTTCATTTGGATTTGCCTGGTTGCACGGCACTTGGCTGCTTTGGGCCATTGCAGGCACATCAATCAGTGCGGGTGCGACTCTGGTGGCGCGCGTCTGGCCAGGCAGTTTAGCTTCGCGCCTGACGATGGCTGCGGGGCTGATGTTGTATTCGGCGCTTCTGATCGACCAGGCCCATGGCATCGTCGAGACACACTTCGGCATCTTTGCTCTTCTCGCGTTCCTGCTTTACTACCGTGACTGGCGTCCTGTGGTCTTTGGCGCGGCGGTCATCGCGCTGCATCATGTTAGCTTTTACTGGCTCCAGAGTGTGGGTGTGCCGCTGTATGTCTTTCCAAATACAGGCATGCCGATGATGGTCGTGGTGCATGCCGCGTACGTGGTGGTGGAGACGGTGGTGCTGGTCAAAATGGCGCTCGGCCTGCATCAGGAGATGCTTGGTACGATCGCGTTGGCCAGTCTTGGGGTAAATGCAAAAGAAGCAACAGAGATCGATCTTGACCCTTCCCGAGTGGAGGATGCAGGGGTTGCAGGGCGCGGGGTGGCTCAATTTCTGGAGCATATTCGCACTGCAATTGCACAGGCGGGCGAAGTCTCTGATTCAATCCAAAGCGCGGCGGTCACGATGGCCGACGCGTCCAGTGAAATGGTGAAGATTCGCGAGCATCAGCAGGAGGAGTCTGAGCGCGTGGTTCAACTTGTGCAGAGCATGGGATCGGTGGCCGGCAGCGTGAGCCAACGCAGTGAGTCCCTCGCAGCAGAAGCGCAGGCGTCGTCCGAGGCCGCCGGAGATGCACAGCGACGAATTGAAAGCACCAGCACATCTCTCCAGAAGCTGGTTGGATCCGTGGAGCAGACGGCAACCGAGATGGAGCGGCTGGAAAAGTCCACCGAGCGCATTGGAAAAATTGTGGAGATGATCGAAGGGATTGCAGGGCAGACGAATCTGCTGGCCTTGAACGCTTCCATTGAAGCAGCGCGGGCAGGCGAATCCGGACGCAGCTTTGCCGTGGTCGCGCAGGAGGTGCGAAGACTCAGCGAAAGTACGCGCGAGTTTGCGGCTGAGATTCAGCAGGTGGTGATTGGACTGCGCGAGGCCACGCAAAGCGCACGCACGATCTCGGAACAAAGCAAATTGGATGCCGAAGTCAGCCGGAGCCAGATGCAGGCGGCATGGGAACAATTTCAGGCGGTTTCACGCAAATTGCCCGAGTATGCGCGATCGATGTCATCGCTGGTGGATGCCATGGCCCAGCAGCAGAACCTCATGCAGCAGGTGACGCAGAGGATGACCGAAAATTCGCAGTATCTGGAAGCGACGTCCTCCACGGTACATCACATTCGCAACAGCGGAGAGTTGCTCCAGGAGATGTCCAGGCGGTTGCAATCGAGCGTACAGCGCTTCCGCCTGGATAAACCTGCGAATCAAGCCAGACCGACGAGACCAACAAACGCAGCGAGTTCAACTGGGGCGACCAGGCCAGACAGGTCCGCCATGCCAGCCAGGATGGTCGAGCAGATTTAAGCAGATCAGTGGCAACCGTCGCGCCTCCTGCTTCTTGTCCGTTTTGGCGGAAGCTTCGATCAACGGTACTGGATGTGAATCTTGATCTCCGTCGACGGGCAGGCCAGATGCACGACTGATTTCTGATAGGACGGCGCCGACAGGCCGACCGAAGGATTATTGGCAAACCCGAATCCTTCCGTCGGGAAGCCAAAAAAATTACGGTCGAGCTTGTGATTTTCATTCTCGTCGTGAATGGCGGCGACAGCGTAATCGCCCGGCGGCAATCCCTTCCAGTCCATTGTGGATACGGGACCGGTGGGCGTCATCACAATATCGGACCACCCGTGCCGCTGTGATTTTTCCTTGCTTTCCGGCCATCCGGATGGACTGTTGAAGACGATCGTGCTCACCTTGCCATGCGTATTGCGCAGTCCGTCCACATGGATGATCAGGTCGCATCCCGTTGACGAGGAAGAGGCGGCGTCTGAGGGTGCAGAGGCAGGGGATTGGGCATGGACAGAAATTTCCTTGGCAGACATCTTCAGTGAAGGCACTGTGCAAGCGGCTGCCAGAACGAACAAAACAAATTTTCGCATCGATGCAGACTCCTTTGTCGAGATGCTTTCGTTTTATCTGTCAGACTTCCGGGCTGCAGCGCGGCCGCTGCTCCACCTTGCAAACACGAGCGTTGCCAGCCCGACAAGTGCCACCATCGCACCGCGTTTTGCCCAGACGATCTGACCGGTCATGAAACTTCCAGGAAGGATATTCACCCCCTGCAAAATCCAGATGGTGCCCATGGTGAGCAAAGAAAAAGCGACGACGTACCAAGCGATTTTCATTGTGACCTCCCAGCCAGAATGATGGTAAGACATCGCACTGTAGCGCCGCCGACAATCTTTCTTCGGCACAGGAAGCAGCAGGATGAGCGCCGGCACGAGTTTCGTACCGGTTTTTCCTCGCATCGCTCCGGAGTGCGCACTCTTTCGAGCAGAGCGCAGCGCCTACAATGAATTCTGATTATGGCTGAATTTACCCACCTCCATCTGCATACGGATTACTCCCTTCTGGACGGCGCCTGCGACGTGGACAAGCTGGTCGAGCGTGTTGCGCAGATTGGCCAGAAATCGGTGGCCATGACCGACCACGGCAACATCTACGGCGCTGTCCATTTCTTTGATGCTGCCAAAAAGAAAAACGTCAAGCCGATTCTTGGTTGCGAGCTATATATCTGCAAGAACGAAGATCATCGCGCCGATCCAAGCGGCGACAAATATAACCATCTGCTGGTGCTGGCGGAGAACGAAGAGGGTTATCGCAACCTCATTCGCATCACTTCGGAGGCCTCTGTCCATGGCTTCTATAAAAAACCGCGCGTGAGCAAAGCCTTTCTGGCGCAGCATGCCGAAGGGTTGGTTGGTTTTTCCGGCTGCTTGTCCGGTGAGCTGTGCGAGCAGTTGCTGGCCGGGGATTACGCCTCCGCGCGCGCCACGGCAACGCAGTATCAGGACATCTTCGGCAAGGCGAATTTCTATCTGGAGATTCAGGATCAGGGGCTGATTCAGGAGAAGCAGATTCACAAGGATCTGTTTCGCCTGGAGCGTGAACTGGGCATTCCGCTGGTGGCTACCAACGATTCCCATTATCTGTGTGAAGACGACCACAAATCGCATGATGTGATGCTGTGTGTGCAGACCGGCGCCAAGGTGCAGGACGTGAATCGTTTTCGCTTCGATGCCGACCAGTTTTACGTGAAGACTGCGGAAGAGATGGAGCGGCTGTTTCCGGATCGGCTGGATATTCTGACGCGTACGCAGGAAATTGCCGAGCGCTGCAACCTGAAGCTGAGCAAGGTGGACAATCCATTTCCGGAGTTTGCCGTTCCCGCCGGGCACTCCATCGACAGCTACTTCGAGGAGATTTGCCGCGAAGGCTATCGCAAGCGTCTGGAGACATCCATTCGTCATCTGCAGGCGCGCGGGCTGCTGCGCTCGGAGATGCACGAGTACGAAGCGCGGCTGGAGCGCGAGATCGGCATTATCAAACAGATGAAGTACTCCGGATACTTCCTCATCGTCTGGGACTTCATCCGCTATGCCCGCGAGCAGGGCATTCCTGTCGGTCCGGGTCGTGGCTCGGCTGCCGGTTCTCTGGTCGCCTATGTCATGGAAATCACGAACGTCGATCCGCTCCAGAATGCGCTGCTCTTCGAGCGTTTTCTCAATCCTGAGCGCGTCTCCATGCCGGATATCGATGTGGACTTCTGCATGAACCGGCGCAGCGAGGTGATCGAGTATGTGACGCGCAAGTATGGCCGCGAACAGGTGGCGCAGATCATCACCTTCAACACTATGGCGGCCAAGGCTGCGATCAAGGACTGCGGACGCGCGATGGACATGCCATACGGCGACGTGGACCGCATTGCGAAGCTGATTCCGGCGACGATTGGCATCACCATCGACAAAGCGCTGGAGGAGCAGCCGGAGCTGAGCAAGGTCTACGAAAACGATGCACAGATTCGCGAGCTGATCGACACAGCGCGCAGGCTGGAGGGGCTGGTGCGCGGCTCAGGCGTCCACGCTGCCGGCGTTGTGATTGCGCCGCGTCCGCTCACCGAACTGGTTCCGATTGCAAAGACGAAAAACGATGAAATCGTAACCGCCTATGACATGAAGGCGATCGAAAAAATGGGCCTGCTGAAGATGGACTTTCTGGGCCTGACGACGCTGACCGTCATCACCGACGCCCTGAAGCTGATTCAGCAGAATCGCGGCGAAGCGCTGGATATCGAGACGATCCCGCTCGATGACAAGCCGACCTATGAGAAGGTCTTCCATCGCGCGCTCACCTCCGGCGTCTTCCAGTTTGAATCCGGTGGCATGCGCGACGTGCTGCGCCGCTATAAACCGGAGTCGATTGAAGACCTGACGGCGCTGAATGCGCTCTATCGTCCGGGGCCGATCCAGGGCGGCATGATCGACGACTTCATTGAGCGGAAATGGGGTCGGCGCAAGGTGGAGTATCTGCTGCCGGAGTTGGAGAGCCTGCTGAAGGAGACGCTCGGCGTCATTGTCTATCAGGAACAGGTGATGCAGATCGCCAACAAGCTCGCCAGCTACTCGCTCGGCGAGGCTGACCTGCTGCGTCGCGCCATGGGCAAGAAGGATCCAGCAGAGATGGCCAAGCAGCGCACGCGCTTCATGGAAGGCGCTGCGGGACTGGGGTTGCCCAAAGATCCAGCCGGCGAAATCTTCGACCAGATGGAAAAATTTGCCGGCTACGGTTTCAATAAGTCTCACTCTGCGGCCTATGCGCTGCTTGCCTACCAGACGGCGTATCTGAAGACGCATTATCCGATCGAGTTCATGGCTGCGTTGCTCACCTCGGAAATCTCCAAGCCGGAAAACGTCGTCAAGTACATTCAGGAGTGCCGCGAGATGGGCATCCGGGTCGAGTCTCCCGATGTTCGATACTCCGGCGCACACTTCACGCCCAGCGGCGAGGCGATTCGCTTTGGTCTGACGGCGATTAAAAATGTAGGTGGAAATGCAATTGAGTCCATCCTGACTGCGCGACGCGCACTGGAATCGGAGAGCAAAAGCTTCACCAGCTTCTGGGATTTCTGTGAGCGTGTGGACCTGCGCCTGATGAACAAACGCGTCATTGAGTCGCTCATCAAAGCCGGAGCGCTGGATGCAATGGGTGGTCGTGCGCAGTTGATTGCAGCCATCGACAAAGCGATTGAGCGCGCACAGAAGGCGCAGCGCGACGCAGCACAGGGTCAGCATGGTCTCTTTGGCCTGTTTGAGGAGCAGTCCGCTCCGGGGCGGAGCGCAGACGATCTGCCGCGCGTCGCCGAATGGGAAGAAAACGAGCGTCTGGCCGCGGAAAAGGAAGTTCTCGGCTTCTTCGTCTCCGGCCACCCGCTGGATAAATACGCGGAGAAACTGCGGAACCTCAGCGGAGTTGTCAGCGTGGCCGATGCCCTGGAGATGACGCCACCGGCGGCTCCGCGCTGGGGGCAGCAGCGCGATCCCGGTGCAGAGATTGCCATTGCAGGTGTGCTGGTGGGCATGCGCGCGGCCAAGAGCCGTCGCAACGACAAAATGTATGCGCAGGGTCAGATTGAAGACGCCACCGGAAAGATGGAGGTTATCTGCTTTGCGCGGGACTATGAGCGGCTGGCCGAGCAACTGAAGACGGAGGCCGCGGTGCTGCTGCGCGGAGTGCTCATCGGTGAAGAAGACTCCGCGCCGAAGCTGGCGATTGAAGCCTTGCAGCCGCTGGATGAAGTCGAGGTCAAGCTGCCGCGCGCGGTACGCATTCGCGCCAGTGTAGACAGCCTGAGCGAGGAGCGGATGCAGGCCGTGCGGCAGCGCATGGATGCTGCTCCAGGGCCGGGAAAGGTGATGATTCACCTGAAAAAGGCGGATGTGTTTGAGGTGGTCGTGGAGCCGCGGAACGGCTCAGTGGCAGCGGATCGAGGCTGGATCGAGTCAGTCGAAGAGATTTTGGGACGAGGTTCTGTTCAGGTGTTGGCGTGAGTCTGGACCATGGGCGCTTCCGGAACGTACAATCAAATGGTCCGGTGAATTTTTATCGGCATTTTCATTGAGCGGCGAATGAGCGAAACTACGCAGGGAATTGCAATTGAGGCGCGGGCCGTTTCGCCCGCGTGGATGAAGGTGGAGCGCGCAAGGCATCCCAAGCGCCCGTATCCGATGGACCTGATCGAACGTCTGTTTACCGATTTCAGCGAGATTCACGGCGACCGCGCATTCAGCGATGACGAGGCTGTGGCCTGCGGCATGGCGCGCTTTCGCGGCGCGGAAGTGATGGTCATCGGCAACCGCAAGGGCGGCACGACAAAAGAGAAGATGCGCCGCAACTTTGGCATGCCCAATCCCGAGGGCTATCGCAAAGCGCTTCGTGCGATGAAGTTTGCGGAGAAATTCCGTCGGCCAGTGATCACGTTCATTGATCTGCCCGGCGCGTTTCCTGGCCTGGGCGCTGAAGAGCGTGGTCAAGCCGAGGCGATTGCGCGCAATCTGATCGAAATGGCCCGTCTGCGCGTGCCCACGATTGCCGTCATCAGCGGTGAAGGCGGATCAGGCGGCGCGCTGGCGCTGGCCGTTGCAGATCGCGTCCTGATCCTGGAAAACGCGCTGTATTTTGTCATCACTCCGGAGGCTTGCGCGGCCATCATGTGGCGCGACGCGGCACACAAGGAGCGCGCTGCGGAAGCCATGCGCATCACGGCGCAGGAAGTGCTGGAACTAGGCTGCGTCGATGCCATTATCCCGGAGCCGCCTGAAGGCGCACACGCCGACCATGAAGCGGCAGCCACGCTGCTGGGCGATCATCTGCAGAAGCATCTGGCCGAGTTGCAGGCGCTTTCCATCGATGCAATGATTGCGCAGCGGCAAAGCAAGTTCCGCCAGATTGCTCGCTTCTACAACGAACTTTAGCTTCCAACCCGTCCTTCTGTGCGCGCGACGGATGGCAATTTGCAATCGTGAGTCCAGAGTCAACAGGGAGTCCGGAAAATGGTCGATCCGCGCAACTCACAGTTCAATCGTGCTCGCGCCGTCAGTCGATTGCTGCTGGCCTTGGTTGTCTTTCTGCTTGCGCGTGCCATTGCGGAACACAGCGCGCACGGATTCGCTGATTCCGCCTGGGAGCCAATGCTGGAGCAGGCGATGCTTGCCTTCATGCTTCTGCTCGGTTTTTCGTTCCTCGGGCTTACGCAGGACAAACAGGTTCATCCGGTAGCCGAGCAGGGCTTTCTGCGGCGCGAAGGGTGGCGCAGAGAAACCGCACAGGGGATCGCACTGGGCTGGGCCATGGCGCTGGTTTGCCTGATTCCAGTGGTTGTCTTTGGCGGCCTCGTTGTTCGCTTCCATTTCACCGCAGGCGCTTTGGGCTGGCTCATTGCTGACACTCTTTTCTTTGCTCTGGCCACTCTCGTCGTCACCATTGCTTTTCAGGGTTATCCCTTTCAATGCGCCATCCGTGCCTTTGGCGAACCCTCGGCAACCTTGCTGATGGCAATTCTCTACGGCGTAATGCAGATTGGCTATCCCGGTGCCAATCGCGCCAGCACTGCTTTCTGTTTTGCCTTCGGCCTGATGCTCGGCATCGCCTATCTGCGCACGCGCGCACTGTGGCTGCCCTGGGGACTTCACTTCGGCTGGATCGCCGCGCAGGCGCTTCTCTTCGGTCTTCCCGTCAACGCGGCGACGACTTATTCTCCCGTCGTGCAAAGCGATGCCTATGCGCCGCAGTTTTTTTCGGGCAGCGATTACGGCTTCAACGCAAGCTGGTTTGCCGTGCTCATCGCTCTTGCATCGTTGCCCGTGCTCTTCCGTCTGACGCGCGACCTCAGCTTCCGCTACAACGCGCCGGTGCTCATCCCAGGCGGCGTTCCCGTCGATCTGGATGCCGCTGCGCGACGCCAGCATGAGGCAGCCACGCGCGAGCAAACTCCAGCGGAAAAACCGTTGGTGCAGATTCTGTCGGCTGCGCCACCGATGACGGCAAATCTGCCTCATTCCCCTGTGAATCCGCGCCCGGATGCGCCCGAATCTCATGTAAACTAAGTCGAGTGAGTCGCGCGGATGTCTGCGCTTCGAGTCATCGCAAGGATTCCCGGAATCCGGCATGGCCTGTGAGCGAACCTGCCTGACCACGCCGTTGAAGCCGCCCACCGGGCGTGTGCCGAGACAACACAAGGAGAAACGAGTTTACTCATGGCAAAGATTGCAAAAACCGGTGATCGCAAGAAAGCAATGGACACGTCCAAGTCCACCGACTGTCCGAAGTGCAACAAACCGACGCGCATCGTCAAGCGCGTCAAGGACCGGGAGCGCGGTATTCCCGGCGGCGTCTACATCTCCTGCTCGGTCTGCGAGTTTTACGAGAAGCTGTAACCTGTCGCAGTCCAGCTAAAGCATTTTCCGGAAAGGTGTAAACCAAAACCGTTCTGCGGATTGGATTTTTCCTCAAGAAAAATCCACCCTCACGAACTTCGGAAAGTTTATAGTATTCCGGAAAATGCCTTAGAAAACGCCCGGTCATTGGCCGGGCGTTTCTGTCTTTGGGCCAGGCGTGAGCGTTTTGAGCTAAAAATAAACAGCGGCTGCGGGCGTCACTCGCCGAGTTGCAGCCGTTGAATCCGCTGTGCGCGTCCGGTCCTGGCGTCACAGTGGATCAGCGCAGCACAGAGTTTCGGATTTGCAGTCGCCGCTTCAAACTTGCCCGGCAATCCAGTCCGAAAACGCTGAAGAACCAGGTCTTTTTCCACGCCGATCACCGAGTCGTAGGGGCCGCTCATGCCCACGTCGGTCTGGTAGGCCGTTCCGCCCGGCAACACGCGCTCGTCCGCCGTGGGAATGTGCGTATGCGTGCCCAGGCACGCAGTCACACGACCATCCAGATGCCATCCCATGGCGACTTTTTCGCTGGTTGCCTCGGCATGAAAATCGACCAGGATGACCTTGGCCGAAACTTGTTTCAGCAAGTTTTCGGCTGCGTAAAAGGGATCATTCGTGCCGTTCATGAAGACGCGTCCCATCAGGTTCATCACGGCATACGGCGTGCCTGCTTCCGGCCCTTGCGCGATGGTTCCCTGATAGACGCCAAATCCCGGCAAGCCGTGCTGCAGATTCGCCGGGCGCAGCACGCGCCGCGCGTGCTCATGGCTTTCTTCAGGAGCTGAGCGCAGATAATCCATTAGCTCACGCTTGTCCCAGACGTGGTTGCCCGTCGTGATGACGTCGGCGCCAAGATCGAAGAGTTCCTCGGCCAGCGCAGGCGTAATGCCAAAGCCGCCCGCCGCATTTTCACCGTTGATAACCGTAAGATCGACGCCGTGCGACTGGCGCAGATGGCCGATATGTTCGCGCACAATGCGCCGCCCTGCGCTGCCAAAGACATCGCCGACAAAGAGAATCTTCACGCGGAGACCTCATTGCCGGACTGGTCGTCGTGCTTCTCTGGCCGCATCAGAGGAAACAGAATCACGTCGCGAATGGAGCGCGACCCGGTCAGCAGCATCGTCAGCCGGTCGATGCCGATGCCTTCGCCGCCCGTGGGGGGCAGCCCGTAGCTGAGCGCGCGCACGTAGTCCTCGTCCATCTGGTGCGCCTCGTCGTCTCCGGCTTCGCGTGCTGCAAGTTGCTGTTCAAACCGTCTGCGCTGCTCGAC